>NC_015717.1:4424000-4740000 GCF_000253295.1 Hyphomicrobium sp. MC1
GATGCTGCCCTGCTGGTCATTGATGGTCCGCCTGGATCAAAAGAAAACTTCGGAGCATGACGTTTTCACCGACGTCTCAGAGGTCGTGCGGTGGATCGCACACGATAACACGAAGCCGGGGCGCGATCCCAGGGGCGAGGCCCTTGTCATTCACGCCTCATCGGCGTGGAGCCTGGCGGCGGAGCAGGCTGACCCCGAAGATGTGGCGGAAGAGCTTTGGAGCGAGGTCGGGGAGTTTTTAAATCTGCCCCCTGTCAGACCGTCGCGGATGACAGCCTTCCTCTGGCGCCAGGGTATCGTCGGCAGGGCGCTGGGCGAGACGCATCTTTACTGTCCGGAAACGCAGGTCGGCGTTGCGGGGGACTGGTGCCTCGGCAGCTTCGCCGAACATGCCTTTATAAGCGGCCGGCATCTCGGGCAGGCCATTGCTGGCGCGCTCGCCTGAGGCCCGACAGAATCTATGTGGCATTTGGCGAATTGCCGCGCCCGCATTGAGGCGCTAGATATTCGCATCAAATCAAAAAGAAGGACGTCCGATGGCAGTTACATCCGGCCGCGGCGTGCGCCCCAAGCGGCCGCTTTCACCACATCTGCAAATCTATTCGCCGCTTATCAACATGGTGATGTCGATCGTGCATCGCATCACGGGGGCGGCGCTTTATTTCGGTTCGCTGCTGCTCGCCTGGTGGCTGATCGCAGCCGCGAGCGGACCGGACGCCTACAACTATTTTCTGAGCTGGTGCGATACGTGGTTCGGCAAGCTGGTGTTGCTCGGCTATACGTGGGTTCTGATGCATCACATGATGGGCGGCATCCGCCACTTCATCTGGGATAGTGGCCACGGCTACGACCTTGAGACGGTCGATCTGTTGTCGTGGGGGTCGCTTGCCGCGTCGCTGGCGTTGACGGCGATTGTCTGGATCGCGGTTGCTATGGGGGCCGTCTGATGACCACGATGCGGACACCGCTGAAAAAAGTACGTTATCTCGGCTCGGCCAAAGAAGGCGCCGACCATTTCTGGACACAGCGCGTGACGGCGGTCGCGAACCTGTTCCTCGGGATCTTTCTCGTTTGGCTGATCGTTTCGCTGCTTGGCGCGGACTACGCGACGGCGAAACAGAAGCTTGCGCACCCATTGATTGCGATTCCGCTTCTCGGTCTTGTACTTTCTGGCACCGTGCATATGCGGATCGGCATGCAAGTCATCATCGAAGATTACGTACACGAAGAAGGGCTTAAGGTGGTGGCCTTGATGCTCAACACCTTCTTCGCCATTGCCATCGCACTCGCGTGCGTGTTCTCGATTTTGAAACTGAGTTTTGGAGCCTGAGCCTGATGTCGCAATTGAATGGCAAGGCCAACGGCGCGGGTGCCGCGCCGTCGCAGATCGGCAAAGCCTATCCGCTGCACGATCATGTCTATGATGTCGTTGTCGTCGGTGCGGGTGGCGCAGGACTGCGTGCGACGCTTGGCTGCGCGGAAGCAGGTCTTAAAACGGCTTGCGTGACGAAGGTGTTCCCGACGCGCTCGCATACGGTTGCGGCGCAAGGCGGTGTGGCGGCGGCGCTCGGCAACATGGGCCGCGACGACTGGCGTTGGCATATGTACGACACCGTCAAAGGCTCCGACTGGCTCGGCGACCAAGACGCCATCGAATATCTGTGCCGGAACGCGCCGGCCGCCGTCTATGAGCTCGAGCACTATGGCGTGCCGTTCTCGCGCACCGAAGACGGCAAGATCTACCAGCGCCCATTCGGCGGCATGACGACCGACTACGGCGAGGGTCCGCCGGCACAGCGCACGTGTGCTGCTGCCGACCGCACCGGCCACGCGATGCTGCATACGCTTTACGGACAGTCGCTGCGCCACGCGGCGGAATTCTTCATCGAATATTTCGCGCTCGATCTCATCATGGATCAGGACGGTGCATGCCGGGGCATCATCGCGCTCAATCTCGATGACGGCACGCTGCATCGCTTCCGTGCGAAGAAGACCATTCTGGCGACGGGTGGTTACGGGCGGACGTATTTCTCGTGCACCTCGGCGCATACCTGCACCGGTGACGGCAATGCCATGGTTCTGCGCGCAGGTTTGCCGCTGCAGGACATGGAATTCGTGCAGTTCCATCCCACCGGTATTTACGGCGCGGGCGTGTTGATTACCGAAGGTGCGCGCGGCGAAGGCGGGTATCTGACGAACTCCAAGGGCGAGCGCTTCATGGAGCGCTATGCGCCGCACGCCAAAGACCTCGCCTCGCGCGACGTCGTCTCGCGCTCGATGACGATCGAAATTCGCGAAGGTCGCGGCGTCGGCCCGGATGCCGACCATATCTATCTGCATCTCGACCATCTCGATCCGAAGATTCTGGCCGAGCGTCTGCCGGGCATTACAGAGAATGCGAAGGTGTTCGCAGGCGTCGATCTTCGCCGTCAGCCGATCCCGGTGTTGCCGACGGTGCACTACAACATGGGCGGCATCCCGACGAATTATCACGGCGAAGTGCTGACCAAGAAGAACGGCGATCCCGATCATGTCGTGCCGGGCCTGATGGCGATTGGCGAAGCGGCGTGCGTCTCGGTGCACGGCGCCAACCGTCTGGGCTCGAACTCGCTGATCGATCTCGTCGTGTTCGGTCGTGCGGCCGGTCTGCGCTGTGCCGAGACGATCGAGCAAGGCGCAATGCAGTCGGACCTGCCCAAGGACGCACACGAACCGGCGCTTGCCCGCCTCGATCATTTCCGCAACGCCAGTGGCTCGACACCGACGGCGGCGCTGCGCCTGCGCATGCAGAAGATCATGCAGTCGAACTGTGCCGTTTTCCGCGATGGCCCGGTGCTGAAAGAAGGCGTCGAGAAGATCACGCAGGTCTGGCGCGATGCGGCGGATATTTCCGTCACCGACCGGTCCCTGGTGTGGAATTCCGATCTCGTTGAAACGCTGGAATTCGACAACCTGATCGCGCAAGCAGCCGTTACGGTGGTAGGCGCCGAAAACCGTCAGGAAAGCCGCGGCGCGCACGCGCGCGAAGATTTTCCGAAGCGTGACGATGTCAATTGGATGAAGCACACGCTGGCATGGGCCGATTACGGGACGCAATCGGTTAAGCTCGACGATCGTCCGGTGCACACGAAGACCATGACCAACGAGGTCAAATATATCGAGCCCAAAGCCCGCGTTTATTGAGCCGTTCCAGCTTTTATCGAGTCGCGCTTCTCATCCGGAAAACCGGTGCCCGGCTTTTCCGGAAGCGCTCCGGATGAGTAGAAATAGCGCCGCTTTGGGAAGTCGCTTATGGTGCGGCCGCTATTGAAGGGGCGGGCGCGATTGTGACGAAGATCAGTACGGACGAGAGCGACGATACCGACACGCGCATGCCGCCCGATCCGTTCGCGGCGGTGCTGCCGGCGCTGGCGGCTCTTGGCGCCATCGCGTCGATCGCGGCCATTAACTGGTCGGGACAGGAAAAGGTCGCAACGCGCACCCGGACCAAGCGCAAGACGGGTGCCGCGCTTCGCGACCTGGAAACCTGTTGTCTCGGCCTCGTCGAGATCTTCAAGCGTTTCCAGAAGCATCCGAGGGTTTTTGCAGGTGGCGGCGGACAGGCTTCCGCGCCGCTGAAATTCGGGGTGCACGGACAGCGCATCCGTGCCGACGCTCAGCGGCTTTATCTGCAACTGATGAATGATATCGCCTCGATGTTGGTGCTCGCCACGCAGAACGCGTTCGACGTCATGACCGCGATCGAAGATGGGGATGTCGAGGCGCCGGAAGAGATCTTCTTTGGCTTCGGCGAGCAGCAAGAGCGGCTTAACGAGATCATCCAGTCGCGGGTGCCGCTCCGGGTCGCGGTCGAAACGGGGGCCGAGATCGCGGAAAGCCTTGTGGGACTGGTCCGGGAGCTCAAGAAACACCAGAAATCCGGTTAGGGCCAAAGAACCGCATCCGCCGCGGGCCCATGCCGTTGACAGGGGACGACGTTCAAGCTTCTGTCAGCGTCACAAGGATTTCGTTGGCGGGAACACCGGCACTCTCATGGTTCAGCTCACTCTTCCGAAAAATTCGACAATCTCCGAAGGCAAGACCTGGAATAGGCCGGACCGCGAGGGGGATTGGAAGGAATTCCGGATTTATCGCTGGAATCCGGATGACGAACGCAATCCGCGCGTCGACACCTATCATATCGATCAGAAGCAGTGCGGACCGATGGTTCTTGACGCTCTGATCAAGATCAAGAACGAGATCGATCCGACGCTGACGTTCCGCCGCTCGTGCCGCGAAGGCATTTGTGGCTCGTGCGCGATGAATATCGACGGCACCAATACACTCGCGTGCCTGAAGGGCATCGAAGACGTCAAAGGTCCTGTAAAGGTTTATCCGCTGCCGCACATGGAAGTCGTCAAAGACCTCGTGCCGGATCTCACGAATTTCTACGCGCAGCATCGCTCCATCGAGCCGTGGCTCAAGACCGATACGCCGACGCCGCCGAAGGAGTGGAAGCAGTCGCGCGAAGATCGTGAGAAGCTCGACGGGCTTTACGAGTGCATCTTGTGCGCATGCTGCTCCTCGTCGTGCCCGAGCTACTGGTGGAACTCGGATCGCTACCTCGGCCCTGCCATTCTGCTGCAGGCCTATCGCTGGGTGATCGACAGCCGTGACGAAGCGACGGGCGAGCGCCTCGACAATCTGGAAGATCCGTTCCGGCTCTATCGCTGCCACACGATCATGAATTGCGCCAAGGCTTGTCCGAAAGGCTTGTCGCCGGCCAAAGCCATCGCCGAACTCAAGAAACTGATGGTCGAGCGACGCGTGTAAGCGTCTGGCTCGATCGCGTCATAATAAAGGAGCGACCGTGCTGGACATCCTCGATCACATCGGCTTTCCCATCACTGATTACAGCCGATCGCTGAAGTTCTATACCCAGGCGCTGGCGCCGCTCGGCATCAAGCTGCTCAAGGAAGTGAAGTTCTCGGAAGAGGACAACGACGGGTATGCCGGGTTCGGTCGCGAGCGGCCGCAATTCTGGATTGGAACGGGCTCGCCTCTGAAGGGCCGCCTGCATGTCGCCTTCGCCGCGCAGAGCCGCGAGGAAGTGAAAGCCTTCTATGACGCGGCCCTGGCGGCGGGAGGCAAAGACAACGGACCGCCGGGACTTCGGCCGCACTATCACGCCAACTACTACGGCGGCTTCGTTTTCGATCCGGATGGGCACAACATCGAAGCCGTGACGCATCTGCCGGAGTAACGATTGCCTTTCTGTCAGAGATTGAGCTGGTAGGTGTGCGCCAGCCAACGATAGCTGCCGGGTCCATTGCGCTCGACATAACCGATTGACGGAAACGGCATGTGGTAGCCGATGACCGGGATACGGTCGGTGGCCGCCATGTCATAGATGCGACGGCGGGTTCGGGCACCAAGCTGTTTGTCGGAATCGAAGAGGCAATCCCACTCAGGGTGCGCGAGCGAGGCAACCTGGTGGTGGGCGCAGTCGCCCCAATACAAAATCGATTTGCCCTGGCTCTCGATCATAAAGGCAAGGTGCCCGGGCGTGTGTCCGTAAGCTTCGATGGCGCGGACGCCCGTCACGACGTCGTCTCCTGGTTTTATGAACGTAAACTTGTCGGCGACGGGTTTCGTGTTGGTTCGGAATATGCTCGCCCATTTTTCCAGATCGGCTGTGAATTTTCCTTCCGGAGCCCAGAAGTCATGCTCGATTGCGCCAATCACGTAGCGTGCGTTGGGAAAGAGCGGCTTTGCATTTTCGATCATGCCGCCGACGTGATCGGGATGACCATGGCTTAAAAGGACGATGTCGATGTCTTCGGGCTTGAAGCCTGCGGGGCCGAGCTGGGCCGCAAGCCAGCCGCCATTGGGGCGCGGAATGAAACCGTTCGATCCGTTGCCGGTGTCGAGCAGGATCAGCTTATCACCGGTGTTGATGATCGTCGGCGTGAAGCCCGGCTGGTATTTCTGCTCCGGCAAAAGGTTGTCGCGCATCAGCGCCCGAACATCGGCTTCGCGGGCATTTTGCCCGACGATTGGGAACGGACCATCAATGAAAGCTTCTGAATCCGAGATCGTGGTAATCTCGAAAGCGCCGAGCTTGAAGCGGTAGAATTTCGGCTGCCAAGGTCCAAGTGCTGGGGCTGATGCGGTCGCGTTTGATGCAAAGGCCAGGGACAGAGTGGGTGCGAGAGCGACGCCGATGCCTGTGGTCAAAAGCTTCCGGCGATCCACGACGAGAGCTTCGATATCGGGCGAGAAGGCTTTGCGCATTTCAATGTCCTTGCCAAGTATCTGATCTGAAGCCGAGGTTAGTCCAGGCACGGAGCTATGCGATTGTATGAATCTGCTGGCATCGAGGGTGGATCCCTGAAGCCGCTATGGCATGTCGGTTCGGGCCGCATGCTTTTCGCCGGCTGTCTGCATAAGAATGCACTTCACAGCCACAGCGCGCCGGTGATGCTCGCGGGTCTCTACGATGATTTTCGCTTAAGACTTGCGGGCGGTTCGTGGTTCGCGTGTCGTGCGGCCGTTATACCCGCCGGGACGGCTTACGAGTTCGATGCCGAAGGCCGACCGATCGCGGTGATCTACATTGAGCCGAGCGAGGCGTCCGCTGAAGGTCTTGCAGCGCTCGTCGCAGAGACACGCGAGGAACGGGGTGTGCTGATCGGAATGCGCACGGACCTTTCACAGGTTCGGTCGCTTTACGAAGATCCTTCCAGCTTGGCTTGGACCGATGAAGCGATGAATGATCTTCTCGAATTTTCCAAGCCTAAGGCGCGAAGAACCATCGACGCGCGCGTGCGCCGGGCACTCGAAGCGGTTGCTGACAACGCGGGCGGCGTCGTGACGGGCGGGTCAGTGCCGCGGGTCGATTGGGCCGCGCATGCTGCGGGGCTTTCGACATCGCGATTTCAGCACCTGTTCAAACAGGAGGTCGGCGTTTCTTATCGTCGTTATGCGGCGTGGGCGAGAATGCGCGTGGCGGTATCCGAAGTCGTCAAGGGAAGCAATTTTACGACCGCCGCCCATGCGTCAGGTTTTTACGATCAACCACACTTCGCCCGCGAGTTTCGCCGGATTTTTGGGGCACCTGCCGGCCGGAGTCTCGCGGGCGTCCGACACTGACCGACCAGTATTGGGCTTTCCCAATCGCGGCTGACATGCGATAGCGGCGGGCCAGCGCAAGATCGATGTTCAATCCTGAGATGAGTCACCCGCTTTCCTCCCTCACGTCCGGTGCGATTTCGTCGCCCTTCAGTCAGCTTCGCAAGCTGCTGGCGGGGATTGCGCCGGGGCATGAGAAACCCATCGAGCTGACGATCGGGGAGCCGCGCGAGGCGATGCCGGATTTCATTCAGGCAAAGCTCGACGAGGCGACGGCGCTCTACGGCAAGTATCCGCCGATCCGCGGCGCCGAGGAGGCGCGCAAGGCGATCTCGGAATGGCTGGCGAAACGTTACGTCGTGCCGGGCGGCGTCGATCCCGAACGTGATGTGCTGGTGCTCAGCGGCTCGCGCGAAGGGCTATTCTTTGCGTGTTTGCCGGCGGTGGGCCGCAAGGACGTGCAGGGTCGGCCTGCGATCCTGATGTGCAACCCGTATTATTCGGCCTACGTCGCGGGGGCGATCGCGGTCGGCGCGGAGCCGGTCTATCTCAACGCCACGAAGGCGACAGGCTTCCTGCCGGATCTCGATGCAATTGCGCGCGATGAGGCGCTGTTGAAGCGGACGGTTGCGCTCTTTATCAATTCGCCGTCGAACCCGCAGGGCACGGTCGCCGATCGCCGCTACATCCTGAAGGCGCTGGAACTGGCGCGCGCCTACAACTTCATGCTGTTCCTCGACGAGTGCTATTCGGAAATCTACACAGAGGCCGCGCCGCTCGGCGGTTTGGAGGTCGCGGCGGCGACGCCGGAGCGGTTCCGCAATCTCGTCGTTTTCAACTCACTGTCGAAGCGTTCGAACCTGCCGGGCCTAAGGTCCGGGTTCTGTGCGGGCGACCCGGAATTCATCGAAGCCTACGGCGAAGTGCGCAACATGTGCGCGCCGACAGTGCCCTTGCCACTGCAACATGCATCCGCCGCGATCTGGCGCGACGAAGCGCACGTCGAGCGTTCGCGGGAGGCGTATCGTGACAAATTTCTAATTTCTGACAATGTGTTAGGTGGCCGCTACGGCTACCGGCGGCCAGCTGGCGGGTTCTGTCTCTGGCTCGATATGAGTCAGTTTGGCGGTGGCGCTCAAGCGGCGGTAACCTTATGGCAACGCGCAGGCGTCAAGGTTATTCCCGGTAGCTTTCTGGCTCAGACGGGACGAGACGGAACCAATCCCGGCGCAGACTACGTTCGCGTCGCGATGGTGCAGGACTCCAAGACGATCCAGGAAGCGCTCGAACGCACGATTTCCGTGCTGCGTTAAAGAGTACGTTCGCCGAGATGTCGCTGGATACGCGAGGAATCGATCCTCAGCGGCTGTTGCCGCAGTCAGTCGAGGACCGTCTGTTGAGTTGGCTGGGCCGTTTTGGCGGGTTGATCCTGCTCGGCCTGACGCTGCTCATCTGGACGAGCCTCGTTTCGTGGTCAGCGCTTGATCCGAGCCTGACGCACACGACGACGGCGCCTGCGCAGAACTATGCGGGCCGCGTCGGCGCAATCGTTTCAGATCTTCTGTTCCAGATGCTCGGCTTCGGTGCGGTCCTGGCGCTGATCGCGCCGGTCGTCTGGGGCATCGACATGCTCCGTTCCGAGCGCGTGAAGGACGGGCGCGTCAAGCTCGGTTTTTATCCGCTGTCCATCGTGGCACTGACCGGCGCGATCTCGGCGCTTCCCGTTTTGGGCGGCTGGCCGCTGCGCCACGGCTACGGCGGCCTGGTGGGCGATGGCGTTTATCAATTAGCGTTGAAGCTGTTCGCGATGCTCAACGAAGAACGCGCGCCGGTTGCTGCCGGTGTCGTGCTGCTGGCAGCGGCTGCACATACCTGCGGCAAGGCTATCGGCTTTGAAGTCGAGACTGTCACCAAGTCGTTCCTGCGCTCGCTCGGTTCGGGCCTTCGTTATGCGTCGAGCAAGAAACGGCTCGAGGATGTGGCCGCCGTCAGCTCGACGCTGGCGGGTGGCGCGGAGCGCGTGCGCAAAGGTTGGTTCCGGCGCGCGCCTGCTGCAGCTGTAACGGATACGCACTCCTATCGCTCGCTCGATGCCTTTGCGGGCGACGCGACGCCGACGCTCGACCTTAATCCGGAGCGTCTCGCAAGGCAGCGTCCGGCAGATGTCGCGCGGCCTTCGGAGTTGCTAACGGAATTGCACGATCGTGAGGATCGTCGTGGCGTTCAAGGCTTCGATGACCACGCGGACCCTGACTATCACGATGATGAGTTCACCCATGCCAGCGAGTTCGCAGATCGCGGATTGGCGTTCGACGATACGACGGAAGATTCAAGCCGGGCGATCGCGCAACGCTTTGCGCCGGCTTCGGCAACCGCTGCATTGGCGCGTGGTGAATCTGTCGTCGAAGAGGTTTTAGATCATTCGATCCCGCCGCCTCCGCCGCTGCCGAAGGTCTTGGCCAAGGCACAAGCCAAAGCGCAGGCTGCAAAGCCCGCGGTCACCAATGCGCTGTTGTCAGGAATTGCGCGGACGCGCGCCAATCCCGTTTGGAAGCGGCCGTCGCTCAACATGCTCAAGCGTCCGAGCGCGCAGAAGCCGCGTCCCGAGCTGTCGCAGACGGTGATGCGCGGCAATGCGCGATTGCTCGAAGACGTGCTGGCCGATTTCGGCGTCAAGGGCGAGGTCAAGGATATCCGGCCAGGTCCGGTGGTGACGCTGTACGAATTGGAGCCTGCGCGCGGCACGAAGTCATCGCGCGTTATCGGACTCGCGGAAGACATCGCGCGCTCGATGAGCGTTGCAAGCGTGCGTGCGGCTGTCGTTCCGGGGCGGAATGCCATCGGCCTCGAATTGCCGAATGCCCGGCGCGAAACGGTGCTGTTGCGCGAAATTCTCGAAGCCGACGCGTTCAAATCGGAAGCGAGCGGATTACCGCTTGGTCTGGGCAAGTCGATCGGCGGCGATCCGGTCGTCGCGGATCTGGCGCGCATGCCGCATCTGCTCGTCGCCGGTACGACCGGCTCCGGCAAGTCGGTCGGCATTAACGCCATGGTGCTGTCGCTGCTCTACCGGCATTCGCCTGAAGATTGCCGCATGCTGATGATCGACCCCAAGATGCTGGAGCTGTCGGTCTATAACGACATTCCGCATCTTTTGACGCCCGTGATCACAGACCCGCATAAGGCGGTTTCCGCGCTCAACTGGGCCGTGCGCGAAATGGAAGAACGCTACAAGCGCATGGCCGCGCTTTCCGTTCGCAACATCGACGTCTTCAATAATCGCGTGCGCAATGCCAAGAAGCGCGGCGAGATGCTGTCGCGCACGGTGCAGACCGGCTTCGACAAGACCGGTGCGGCGCGCTTTGAAACGCAGCAGATGGATCTTGAGCCGTTGCCGCGGATCGTGATCATCGTCGATGAATTCGCGGACCTGATGATCGTTGCGGGCCGCGAGGTCGAAGCTTCGGTGCAGCGTCTTGCACAGATGGCGCGTGCGGCCGGGATTCATCTCATCATGGCGACGCAGCGTCCGTCGGTCGACATCATCACCGGCACGATCAAGGCGAACTTCCCGACCCGCATCTCGTTCAAGGTTACGTCGAAGATCGACAGCCGCACGATCCTGAACGAGCAGGGCGCCGAACAATTGCTCGGTCAGGGCGACATGCTCTATTCGACAGGCGCCGGCCAGCTTGTGCGTGTGCATGGCGCGTTCGTGTCGGATGAAGAAGTTGTGGCGTTCGCCGATGCGCTCCGGCAGGAGGGCGCGCCGAAATATGTCGACGGTATTACGGAGACGCCGCCGCCGTCGGACGTCGCGACCGGGATTCGCGAGGCGAGCGATGACGACCTTTACGATCGCGCCGTCGCTATCGTGCTTCGGGATGGAAAGGCTTCTACGAGCTATATCCAGCGTCGCCTGTCGATCGGCTACAACCGCGCCGCCGATCTCATCGAGCGCATGGAACGTGAAGGATTGATCTCGGCTGCGAACTCGGTCGGCAAGCGCGAAATTCTGATGTCGCGCGGTGGCAGCGCCGACGCCGCCTGATTGCGTATTTCGACGCTCTCAGATCAGCACGAACAACAGCGAAACTGAGGCTAACAACTGAGGATAACTCGGGGGCGCGATACTGCGCTTGCTTGCCTCCGATGTTCGATTGGTTCTACCCAAAATCAGGGCTGGAACGCCTCTCGCCTAGTTCTGGACGCAATCTTTGTTGAAACGATACTGTGCGTACAGGGCCCCGACTCAGGGGCATCGGGGCTGTGGGGGGCCACGAATGGGACAAATCATGAGGCATTTTCTGCGTGGAGCAGCCGTCGCGACGGCGTTTACGGTCGCGTTTTCTGGCGTTGCCACGGCGCAAGATCCGGACGGTCCGACGAATACGATCGTCAATCCGCCGGTGACCAAGCCTGCGGTCAATGGTTGGTCCAGCGAAGTCGCACCGAACCCTGATCAAGGTATTACGCTCGATGCGCGTCAGACGAAGATCGTCGACGATGTCAGCGCGTATTTTGAATCTTTGCAGGATCTCAAAGGCACGTTCATTCAGACGGATGCCGACAATAAGCGGATGAAGGGTAAGTTCTTCGTCAAGCGTCCTGGCCGCTTCCGTTTCGACTACGCCTTGCCGTCGCGGCAGATCATCGTTTCCGACGGACAGAACCTCGCCATTCAAGACCTCGACCTCAATAACGAGGATCGCGTTTCGCTCGATCAGACGCCGTTCAGGCTGCTTCTGCGCAAGGACGTCAATCTGCTGCGGGATGCGAAAATTCTGGAAGTCCAGCAGTCCGCCGACCTGATCGTGCTCACGCTGGAAGATAAAGACCCCAATTCTCCGGGCCGCATTAAGCTCTTTCTGGCGACCAAGCCGGCCATGGAACTGAAAGAGTGGGTGACCACTGACGCCCAGGGGCAGGACACCCGAATCCAGCTTTCGCAGCTCGTCAAAACCGACGACCTAGACGGAAATTTGTTTAAAATTCAATCACTTTGGCCCAAAAGCGCGATGCCATAAGGGGAATTCGCCGGCAAATCAGCGTGTTGCGCTTTTGACGCGACGCAATACCCATCCTGTGGATAAGTTTGGGTATCTCTTCACATTTTCGTGAAGTGCCTGCGCGGGTACTATTGAATTTCTCCAGCTTGCGCTTAACTCTCAAGCATGCAGGTGGCGTCACCCTGTATTCGGTAGTGCCCCCCGTCTAGCCGAAGACGCCGCCTCTGGTACCGGCTTCCCTCCCGGTGCCGAGCGCGACAAGCGCATAGCGCCCAGTTCCTCCCCCCGGAACTGGGCGCCCTCGTTTCTGGCCCCCTGAATTCCGAAGAAGACCACAACACATGTCGTGTGTGGTTTGGCGCTCCGCTTAACTAGCCAGCCTGTGCCGCGGCGGCCTGATCGGCGCTCTGCGGTTGAAGCAGCGGGGGGATCGTAGCGTCATCTGCGCTGGTATCAATAGCTTTCAAATCATTCGCCAACAGTTTTAGTCGCGATGTGATGCACGCGCTGAAATGTTGCGCGAGTGATGGGTCGTCTTGCATCAGTGCGAGAATTTTTTGGCGCGGAAGACGCAGTGCTTTCACAGGCCCTTGTGCGATGATCGTCGTAACGTGCTCGATTTCGATGAGCATCGCGAGCTCGGCGATTATGGAGCCTTCGGGTACAACCTCGCCGCGCGATTTTTGCGATGGATCGCCGTTATCGTCGATGCGCAGGCACGTTCCCGAAATGACGAGGATCGAAGCATCGCTCGGCTGATGCTCGGCAATAAGCGCGTCGCCCGAGCGATAGATGATGCGCTCGGCGCAACGAACGATTTCCGTCAATTGGGACGGCGACAGTCCGCGGAAAAGCGGCTGGGCAAGAAGAGGTTTGACGAGGGCATTGATTGCCATCGTTGCGAACTCCATTGATGCGATACGCACGAATGCACCTATTCGCTTGCGATCTCACCACAACAGAAGCGAACGCAGATTAACTATCCGACTCGATGTCCGTCGCGGAACTTATCCGACCCGCGCGCATGAAAGCTGCTGTGGACGCAGTTGAACAACTTTCACCGTCAGAAGATTCACGTGAAAACTTGGCGATTGGCCTGGCGGCTGTGACCCAGCAATCGATTGTTCCGGCAACTCAGGGCGCGAGTTTGTAGCCGCCGCTCTCCGTGATGAGAAGTTCGGCGTTCGATGGGTCTTTTTCGATTTTCTGCCGCAGACGATAAATGTGCGTTTCGAGCGTGTGGGTGGTGACGCCGGCGTTGTAGCCCCAGACTTCGTGCAGCAGAACATCGCGAGAGACGACCTTGTCGCCGGAGCGATACAGATACTTGAGAATCGATGTCTCTTTCTCGGTGAGACGGATCTTGCTTCCGGCTTCGTCGACCAGCAGCTTCGATGCGGGCTTGAAGGTGTAGTTGCCGATCGCGAAGACAGCGTCTTCGCTTTGCTCGTGCTGCCGCAGTTGCGCACGGATGCGCGCAAGAAGAACGGCAAACTTGAACGGCTTTAAAACATAATCATTCGCCCCGGCATCGAGACCAAGGATCTGATCGGCGTCGGACGTGTTGCCGGTCAGCATGACGATCGGCGTCTTGAAACCCGATTTGCGCAGAAGCTTCACCGCTTCGCGGCCGTCCATATCGGGCAGGCCGACATCGAACACCACCAAGTCGAAGCGGCCGGTTTTTGCGGCTTCCATGCCCTTGGCAGCGGTGCCCGCTTCGGAGACTTCAAATTCATCATGGAGGACGAGCTGATCTTTCAACGACGTACGCAAATCTTCATCGTCGTCGACGAGGAGGACCTTTCGGGCCGTGCTCATGGACGTGGGCTCCGGTTTCTTGCCTTCTTTTGGCGTGGAACTCTAGCATCGTGCGCGTTGGCAACATAGGGTCTCGGGGCAAACAGGCAAGCGGAATGGCGGTTCCTTGAATAAGCGGTCGATGAACCCGCCCCGGACGCCCGTGGCGCAGGTCTACGTCAGGGTTCTATCTCAGGCGGCGCAGCGCGGTCATGTCGCGTTTGGTGTATTGCGTTTTGCTTGCGCGCTCGGCCGATCGGGCATCACGGCCATGAAACGCGAGGGAGATGGTGCAACGCCGCGAGGGCGGTTGCCTGTGCGCTTCGTTCTTTATCGGCCGGATGCCGCACGGCCAAGGTCGACTTTCCGGTTAGGCAGAATTCGCCGCGACGACGGCTGGTGCGACAGTCCGCGGGATCGCAATTACAATCGTCCGGTGCGGCTGCCCTATCGCGCAAGCGCTGAACATCTGTGGCGTGCGGACGGGCTGTACGAGGTCGTTGTCGTGCTCGGCTATAACGATGTGCCGCGCGTGCGCAATCGAGGCAGCGCCATTTTCATGCATGTCGCGCGCGGGAATTTCGAGCCGACCGAAGGCTGCATCGCATTGCGTGCGCGCGATCTGCGTCGGCTGTTGGCGTCGCTGCCACTGCGAAGTGAGATCGTCATCGGATCTTGCGATAAAAAAAGCCCGACAGCACGAGGCGTCGGGCTTAAGTAGAGCACGTCTAGGTGGAGACGCGTGCTCGGGAGATGAAAGGAGATCTCCTGGCCCGCCGATCGCAGGCCAGGAGAAATTCGTCTTAGTAGTGGTAGGCGCTTTCGCCGTGGTCGGTGATGTCGAGGCCTTCGCGCTCTTTCTCTTCCGACGGACGGAGACCGATGACGATGTCCACCAGCTTGAAGAGAATTGCCGAGCCGATGCCGCTCCAGAGAAGCGTCATGCCGACGGCCTTCGCCTGGGCGATCATCTGGGCGGCCATGTCGTAGGTGCCCGCAACCATCTCGCCCGGCTTCGACGTGTAGTCGGCGATGCCGGCGCCACCCCAATCCGGGTTGACCAGCAGGCCGGTGCCAAGCGCACCGACGATGCCGCCGACGCAGTGGACACCGAAGACGTCAAGGCTATCGTCGTAGCCGAGAGCGCTCTTGATCGCCGAGCAGAAGAAGAAGCAGATCGGGCTGACGACGAGGCCAAGCACGATCGAGCCCATGACACCGGCGAAACCGCAAGCCGGGGTGATGGCGACGAGGCCGGCAACGACACCCGACGCGAGGCCGAGAGCCGACGGCTTACCCTTCACGATCCATTCGACGATCATCCACGACAGCGCTGCAGCGCAGGTCGCGATGAAGGTGTTGATGAAGGGGACGCCAGCGAAGGCGCTGGCTTCGAGGCCAGAACCGACGTTGAAGCCGAACCAGCCCACCCACAGAAGGGCGGCGCCGATCATGCAGTTCACCAGCGAGTGCGGAGGCATCGCTTCTTTGCCGTAGCCGAGACGCGGTCCCAGAATGAGCGCGCCGACGAGGCCCGCGATACCGGCGTTGATGTGAACGACGGTGCCGCCAGCGAAGTCGAGTGCACCCCATTTGAAGGAGATGCCGGCATCGGCCATGACAGCGTCATAAGCAGCCTGAGCGGCAGCCTTGCCGTCTCCCGTCGCCGCGGCGAGAGCCTTAGCAGCGTTGCCGAACGCGTCGGGACCACCCCAGTACCAGACCATATGCGCGATCGGGAAGTAGATGAACGTGACCCAGAGCGCCATGAACACCAACATTGCTGAGAACTTCAGTCGCTCGGCGACGGCGCCGAGGATGAGGCCTGGCGTGATGCACGCGAACGTCATCTGGAAGACGATGTAGACGTATTCAGGAATGTAGACGCCGTTGGAGAACGTCGCTGCGACGGAGTTGTAATCTACGCCTTTGAGGAATGCTTTCGAGAAGCCGCCCACAAAGTCGTTCAGCGCACCGCCGTTCGTGAAGGCCATCGAGTAGCCGTAGAGAACCCAGATGATGCCGACGAGGCAGAGCGTCGCGAAGACCTGCATAAACATCGACAGCATGTTCTTCGTGCGAACGAGACCGCCATAGAACAGTGCGAGACCCGGAACGGTCATGAGAAGAACGAGAACCGAGGCGATGTACATAAATGTCGTGTCGGCCTTGTTCGGTACCGGCGCGGGCGGCGTTTGTGCCATGGCCGGTCCGGCCATAAGCGCAATCGCGCCGAGGGCCCCCACGACCCCTGCGTATCGCGCTAACTTTCTAAACTCCATGTTGAGTGCTCCCTGATTGACTTATGAAAAGCGGAAATTTTGTGAGCTTTAGAGCGCGTCATCGTCCGATTCGCCGGTGCGGATGCGAACCGTGTGCTCGATCGGAGACACGAAGATTTTGCCGTCGCCGATCTGTCCCGTCTTTGCTGCGCGCTGGATCGCGGCAAGCGCCTTGTCGACCTGTGCTCCCGGAACGACGACTTCGATCTTGATCTTGGGCAAAAAGCTCACGGCGTATTCGGCGCCGCGGTAGATTTCCGTATGGCCCTTCTGACGGCCGTAGCCTTTGACTTCCGTGACAGTCATGCCCTGAAGACCGAGATCGGTCAGCGCGGAGCGAACCTCCTCGAGTTTGAAAGGCTTGATGACCGCAGTTATGAGCTTCATAAGGCCCCCTTTTTTAATTGAACCGGTGCTCGACAAAATAGCCTCCGCCCCCACGCCGGGACGAAGACTTGGCGTGAAAGGAGTCAAGACGCGTGCCAATTGACGGACGCGTGCTCAACACATTGATTAGACAACGGAAAGTTTACGAATGAACGAAATTTATGCGGCACTAGCCTGCAAAATAAGCATGAAAATTGGGCAATTTGAGGTTTTTGCCCGCTATTTGGGCACAAATGCGGTTTCTCTGGGGCGCATCAGGCCTTCCTGAACGGTCGATGCGACCAACCGGCCGTTCCGATCGAAGACGGAGCCCCGGCAATAGGCGCGGGCGGCGGAGGCACTGGGGCTGTCCTGAGTATAGAGCAGCCAGTCGTCGGCCCGGAAAGGCCTGTGGAACCACATGGCGTGGTCGAGGCTCGCTAACTGGATGTCGGCATCGAACAACAGCTTGCCGTGTGCCACGAGGGCGGTGTCGAGCAGCGTGAAGTCCGAAGCGTAGGCCAGAAGCGCTTGGTGAATGTAAGGGTTGTCGCCCAGCGGTCCATTGGACTTAAGCCAGATGGACTGGCGGGGCGGCCGCGGTTCGCGGCTCATGTAGCGGGATGCATCAATAATACGGACGTCAATCGGGCGTTCGCGCTGCCAGTAGGCCCGCATGCCGTCCGGAATGTCGGTAGTGGCGTCGAAAAGCTCGCGGACGCTTGGCAGCGCTTCGGGCGGCGGGACGTCCGGCATTTCGGACTGGTGCTCGTAACCAGGCTCCGGCTTGTGGAACGAAGCGCTCATCACGAAGATGGTGCGTCCATGCTGAATGGCGCGAACGCGCCGCGTCGTGAAGCTGCCACCGTCGCGGACGCGCTCAACGTCGTAAACGATTTCCCGTTCCGGATCGCCCGCCAGCAGAAAGTAACCGTGAAGCGAATGGATCGCCCGGCTCTCGTCGACGGTTAACGCCGCAGCAACCACTGCCTGGCCAAGGACAAGGCCGCCATAAACGCGTTGCCAGCCTTCGCTGGCGCGATGGCCGCGGAACAGGTTGTCCTCCAATGGCTCCAGGGTCAGAGTTCGGAGGAGCTTTTGGAGGGCCTGATGCGCCTGGGGCGAAGCTGTCATGGCGGACTTTCGGGGTTATAATGGCAGGGTTGCTGGCGCGGCGACGGGGACCTTTTAGGCTGCCCTCGCGTCCGGGCAAAGCAAATCACTACAGCTACGGGTGACGGTCGACAGATGCCAAAATTGAACTTCGATGTCGCGATTGTCGGCGGCAGTTTTGCGGGACTGGCGGTTGCGCGCGGCTTGGCGCAGGCGTTTGGACCCGATATCCGGCTGGCGATCATCGACAGGGCTGTTCCGGCAACCGAGCACGCCGACGATAGCCGAGGCTTTGCGATCTGGGCCGGCGCACAGAAGGTCCTGGAGAGCCTCGGAGCTTGGGATGGCATTCGCGATGCCGCGGAGACCGTGACTGCGATCGAAATTTCAGATTCGCGGCTTGACGATGCTTTCCGGCCTGCGCTCGTTACGTATGACGCGCGGACGGACGACGGATCGCCTGCTGCCTATATCGTTCCGGCATCGGTGCTCGCCACCGCGCTCTATCGATCCGTTGCGGGCGATCCGGCGGTAACGTGGTTCGCGCCAGCCGAGATCGAAAGCGCGCAGTGGGGCGAGACGGCCAGCGAACTCACTTTGCGCGATGGCACTGTCGTCAGCGCCGCGCTGACGATTGCAGCCGACGGGCGGCAGTCGAAGCTTCGCGAGGCTGTCGGCATCAAGACCATCGGATGGCCCTACGCGCAGACGGGCATCGTTGCGCGTGTGAAGTTCAGCGAGCCGCATGGCGGCGTCGCCATCCAGCATTTTCTACCCGGCGGTCCGTTTGCGATTTTGCCGCTTCCGCGAAATCGCGCGTGCATCACGTGGAGCGCCGACAAAGACGAAGCAGCGCGCATGATCGCGCTCGACGATGACAGCTTTCTGGCTGAGCTCGATCGTCGGATCGGTGGCCGGTTCGGCACCATTTCGCTCGACGGGCCGCGGCAGTCTTGGCCGCTCGATTTGCGTTTGCCGCGCCGCTTGATTGCGCCACGCTTCGCTTTGGTTGGGGACGCTGCGCACGGCGTGCATCCGGTTGCTGGGCAAGGCGTCAACCTCGCGCTTCGCGATGCTGCGGCGATGATTGAAATTCTTGTCGATGCCGGACGCATCGGGCTCGACTTCGGCAGCGGTACGCATCTTGAGCGCTATCAGCGCTGGCGCCGGTTCGATTCGGCGATGTCGGCGACGCTCTATGACGGGATCAATCGGGCGTTTGCGATCGACAGCATGGTTCTGCGCGCGGGCCGTGGTGCTGCGCTCGGCGTGCTCGACCGCATTCCCAGCCTGAAAGAGTTGATCATCGCCGAGGCGGCAGGCGTCACCGGCGACTTGCCGAAGCTTGCGCGCGGCGTTGCCGTCTAGGCGTCGGCCTCATCCTCTGCGGACGATCCGTCCTCTTCATCGCTGTCGTCGTCGACTGTAACGGCGGGGCGATTGATGATGAGCATGCCAGCGTTGAGATCGACGCTCGGGACCCAGCGATCTTCGAAGGGAATGAATTCCGTCTCGCCTTCGAGCGGCTTCAATTCGAGAAGGTCGCCGGCGCCGAAATTCTGCACTGAGACGATCTTTCCAAGCGCGCTGCCGTCGGCTGCGACTGCGCGCAGGCCGATGAGGTCGGCATGATAGAACTCGGTTTCGCCCGTTTCCGGAAGCTTGCTGCGCTCGATGTAGAGCTTTGTGCCGCGCAGCGGTTCGGCGCCGTTGCGATCCTCAACGCCCGCAACACGCGCGACGATGCCCTTGCTCGTGACGCGGACGACGCGGAGCGAATAGCTTTTCTTGCCGCTTGCGTCGGTCAATGGGCCGTAGGCGGCGATGGCGTCCGGAGTCTCGGTATAGCTGCGGACTAGAACGTCGCCGCGGATGCCGTGGGCGCCGGTAATCTCGCCAACGAGGATGCGGCGGTCGGGCGATGGTTTTTCTGATGCTGTCTCTGATGCTGTCATGGGGCTCTTGATGGCGTGCAACGATCACGGGGGCAAGGGGCCGAGATAGGTAATCTCAATGTCGATCGTTTTGCCGCCGATGCTGATTGTCGTGTTCTGGGAGCGGGCGAACGGGTCGACATCGCCAAAGATCGGGATCCGAATGCTCGGGTTGCGGGTTCGGACGCGCCGCAGGGGGATTTCGTAGGTGCCGCGAATGGCCGACAGGCGCATGTGATGGACGCGCTGGGGCAGGAGACGTCCCATACAGACGCGACCCTCAGAATCGGCGCCGAACAGCCGGCCGCCGCGACATACCAAAATGAGTCGGCTGGCCGGGGCCGAGAGCGGGCTCGGTTTGGTCCGGACCACCTCAAACAGACCATTGACGCGCGTTATCTGGTTCAATTTCGGACCTCCCCACGAATTAACGATCGAAAGTCGGAGGCGGTCCAAAAGTCGGGCCAGTCAGATCTGCAACAAAAAGGCCCCCCGAAGCCTATTCGGGAGGCCTGTTTGTTTGTTCGGGCGCAGTCTCTTAAGCCTGCTCGCCCTGAGCAGCAGCCTCGGCGGCCTGAGCTGCTTTCTCGGCAGCAGCAGCGGCGCGCTCCTGGGCCTTCTTCTTCGGCTTGGCTTTTTCAGGGTTGTTGCGCGCGTCGCGCTTGGCGAAGCCGTTGGCGTCGAGCAGGCGGAGGACGCGGTCGGTCGGCTGAGCGCCGACGCCGAGCCAATGCTTCACGCGCTCTTCGACGAGCTTCACGCGGTTCGGGTCATCCTTCTTGAGCATCGGATCGAACGTGCCGATCTGCTCGATGTAGCGGCCGTCGCGCGGGCTCGTGCCGTGGGCGACGACGACGTAGTAGTAAGGACGCTTCTTCGCGCCACCGCGCGACAAACGAATTTTCACCGACATTTTCTTCTTCTCCTGATCAAATCGAAATGTGTTTTTGGATGGGGGTTATCTTTTCTTTCCGGGGATCCCAGGGAATTTTGGCATTCCACCGCCGAGACCCGGAAGACCTTTGGGAAGTCCGCCACCGAGGCCGGGAAGGCCGCGGCTAAGTCCCGGTGGCAGACCCGGCATTCCACCGCCAGAGCCCGACGCAGGAGCCGTTCCCTTGGCGATCTGTTCTTTCAATTCCGCGGGCAACTGTTCCAGCGCCTTGGGATCGAGCTTTGCGAGCTCGGCCTGCATCGACTGCAATTCGGCTTCGGAAGGTCCGGCACCGGTGCGGCCGAGGAACTTGTTCATCAGGCCGCCATTGCGGCCCATGGTCTTCATCATGTCCGCCATCTGGCGATGCATTTTGATGAGCTTGTTGATGTCTTCAGGCTTCGTGCCCGAACCCGCCGCGATGCGGCGCTTGCGCTTGGCGTCGAGAATTTTGGGGTTGCGCCGTTCCTTCGGCGTCATCGACGAGATGATGGCGCGCTGGTGCACGAGGCTTTTGTCGAGGCCAGCTTCGTTGATCTGGCCTTTGATCTTGGCGACGCCGGGAAGCATGCCGAGCACACCGCCCATGCCGCCGAGCTTCTGCATCTGGGCGAGCTGATCGGACAGGTCTTCGAGGTCGAACGACCCCTTCTTCATCTTTTCGGCGATCTTCGTCGCCTTTTCGACGTCGATCGTCTGCGCGGCCTTCTCGACCAGCGAGACGACGTCGCCCATGCCGAGGATGCGCGAGGCGATGCGGCCGGGATGGAAGTCTTCGAGCGCGTCCCACTTTTCGCCGACGCCGATGAGCTTGATCGGCTTGCCGGTGACGGCACGCATGGAGAGTGCAGCGCCGCCGCGGCCGTCGCCGTCGGCGCGCGTCAGGACGATGCCGGTGATGCCGATGTGACCGTCGAATGCCTTCGCTGTGTTGACGGCGTCCTGGCCGGTCAGCGCGTCGGCAACGAGCAGGACTTCATGCGGATGGATCGCGGCTTTGACGTCGCGGGCTTCGTCCATCAGCTCTTCGTCGACCGTCACGCGGCCGGCGGTATCGTAGATGATGACGTCATAGCCGCCGAGCTTGGCGGCATCTTCGGCGCGGCGCGCGATCTGCAGCGGCGTTTGTCCGGCGATGATCGGCAGCGTCGCGACGCCCGTCTGCTCGCCCAACACGCGAAGCTGCTCCTGGGCTGCCGGGCGGCGCGTGTCGAGCGACGCCATCAGGACTTTCTTGCGGTCGCGGTTGGTCAGGCGATAGGCGATCTTGGCGGTCGTCGTCGTCTTGCCCGAGCCCTGGAGGCCAACCATCAGGATGCCGATGGGCGGGGCGGCGTGCAGATCGATCGGTTCGGCGTTCGAGCCGAGCGTAGCAACCAGCTCATCGTTGACGATCTTGACGACCATCTGGCCGGGCGTGACCGAGCGCAGGACTTCGGCGCCGACAGCCTTGGCTTTGACCTTCTCGGTGAAATCCTTGACGACATCGAGCGCGACGTCGGCTTCGAGCAGCGCCCGGCGAACTTCGCGCATCGCTTCGCCAACGTCGTTCTCGGTCAAAGCGCCGCGGCGGGTGAGCTTATCGAGGACGCCCGAGAGGCGTTCTGTGAGCGATTGAAACATTCAGCCTTCGTTTCCGAGCCGCCGGAAATTGCCCTAATCGTTACGTGACCCCGGCACAGGCCGGGGCCCATTCAAACTTGCGTCGGGTTGGATTTGTCTGGATCCCGGTCTTCGCCGGTATGACGAAGAGATAGGATCGGCAGCGCAAAGCACAAACGCACCCGGGGGCGCAACGCGCTGCCGGATGTTAACCCCCCTGCCTCCCGGACGCTTTCGCGAAAAAGGCCATGTGCAGGGCGGCGGCTTCTTGAATAGAGGCCGTCGGAATGGGCGAGGGTATGCGGGAAACGGGCGCGGAAGTCAACGTGGCGCTCATCCCCAGCGAAGTCGCCCTTCTCGCGCCAATCCCCTCATTTTTGAAGCGCGAGTCAGGTTGGATGGCGGTGATAGCGGCCGAGTAACGCTAAATCCTGGCGTTAAAAGAACAATATCAGAAAACAACATATACAAGACAAGAACAACGGCATACTTTGGGGCTCGGCTGTCGCCTCGTTTGGAAGGAAGCTAGCGTTGACCGATCTGACCATTACCTGCCCGAACTGCGATCATGAGATTGCGCTGACGGAATCGCTTGCCGCGCCGCTGATCGCCGATACCCGCCGCCAATTCGAGGCGGCGGCGGCAAAAAAGGATCGCGAGATCGCCGCCCGCGAAGCGGCCATGCAAGAGAAGGCCGGCGAACTCGAAAAGGCGCGCGCGTCGCTCGATGCGATGGTCGCTGAAAAGCTCGTGGTCGAGCGCCAACGCATCGTCAGCGAAGAAGCGCAGAAGGCGAAGCAGCGCGCCGCGGCCGATCTCGAAGAAAAGGCCAATGCTCTTGCCGAACTTCAGAACGTGCTGAAGGAGCGTGATCAGAAGCTCGCCGAAGCGCAGAAGGCGCAGGCGGAGTTCCAGAAGAAAGTGCGCGAATTGGACGACGCCAAGCGCGAGATGGACTTGAACGTCCAGAAAGGCATCAGCGCCGGTCTTGAGAGCGAGCGGGCGAAAGCCAAGCTCGAAGCCGAAGAGGCGCTGAAGCTCCGCGTCTCGGAAAAAGATCAGATCATCGCGTCGATGCAGAACAAGATCGAAGAGCTGAAGCGCAAGGCTGAACAAGGCTCGCAGCAATTGCAGGGCGAAGTGCTCGAACTTGAGCTTGAGAATTTGCTGCGTGCGAGATTTCCGCTTGATGGGATCGAACCCGTGCCGAAGGGCGAGTTTGGTGGCGATCTCGTGCAGCGCGTCGTCGGCGCCTCGGGGGCGGCGTGTGGCTCGGTGCTGTGGGAGATGAAGCGGACTAAGAACTGGCAAGACGGCTGGATTGCGAAGCTGCGTGAGGATCAGCGGCGGGCAAAGGCGGAATTCGCTGTGATCGTCTCGACCGCGTTGCCGAAGGGCGTGCATACGTTCGATCTCGTCGACGGTGTGTGGGTTGCCGACTTCAAATGCGCCGTTCCGATCGCGATCGTGCTGCGGCAACTGCTGATCGACGTGGCAACGGCGCGTGTGGTCGGAGAGGGCCAGCAAAGCAAAATGGCGCTCGTCTACGACTACCTAACGGGACCGCAGTTTCGTCACCGCGTTGAGGCGATCGTCGAAAAATTCGACGAAATGCAAAGCGATCTCGATAAAGAGCGCAAAGCCATGACCAAGCTGTGGGCGAAGCGGCAGGCGCAGATCGATGGGGTGCTCGCGGCGACCGCTGGCATGTACGGCGACCTTCAAGGCATCGCGGGCAAGGCGCTGAAAGAGATCGAAGGTTTCGAACTTCCGATGCTGGAAGATGGGAAGGACGACGAGTCAGAAGCGGCCTAGCCGGGAGCGAGCCTCTCCGCGCTGCTAGAACCGATAGCCGTAGCGCACGCCGATGCGGTCCATGCCTTCGTTGTATTTCTCGGTGTAGGCGTTCGACATGTGCTCAAAATAGACTGAGATGTCGTTGTGTTCGTCGAGGTGGTAGCCAACTTCCATCGGAATGTGGAACAGCACACGGGAGCCCAGCCATTTGCGATCCGGATCGGAGCCTGCGCCGCCGATTTCGCCATCGTGAAAGGCAGCGCCAAGGCCGAGACCGAAGAACAGTCCCGATGGGCAGTCGCCCTGCCAGCGCGCGTCGATGTAGCCGTCGCTGGTCTGGCCGCGGGTGTTGATCGAGCCGCCGATCACCGGGCGGATGGCGCCCCACGGCAGTGCCCAGGCGGCGTTGAACTGGGCTTCGATGTTGATGTCGACCGCGTTCTTTTCGACCTGGAAGCCACTCCAGAGGTCTGGCACGTCGTGGGCCAGCGCGCCGATCTTCAGGGCATAGAGCATGTCGTCGGCAGCGGCACCGGCGCTGACGGCGATAAGCCCGAGCAGAGCCGCGATGCCGGACGCTGCCACGGTGCGCACGAAACTCTTCATTCGGAAAGCTGCCCCCGGCCTTCGAATTGGCTCCTCAAGACAGCAACGTGTGCGCCGATTTTCCCCCTCCGGCAAGGCAATGCCAAGGAAATCCCGCCGGGCTGGCGGGACCGTCACATCGGCCGATCGGCCTAGTTTGGGGGGCGGCTGGAGCGCTTCAGCACCTTTGTCCAGTTGCGAGCCAATCGGAAGACGCGGCGCTGATAGGCTCGCTCGTCCGGGGCCAGGCAGATGCAGCCATAGCAATAGCAGGGTCGGGCGCGGGCAAAAGCGACCCGGAAAAGCAGCGAACTGTAGGCGGAATGCGACATCAAGGTCTCTGAGAGGATAAATCGCCGCCCACCGGCGTGCGGTCAGGCGTTTTCGGCGACCTAAACGGTTGCTCAAGAAATATTGTTCCGTCCAGAGGATAATGCGGGAAATTCCTGCGCCCTGCCCGGGTGCGTCGGGCCGTTCTGAGTGGGTTCGGAATTGTCATTTTTCCCACTTCTCGCCATATAGGCCCGATGAACACGGCAACGCCCCTTCCCTTTCTCAAGATGAACGGCCTCGGCAACGAGATCGTCGTCGTCGATTTGCGCAATAGCGCCAAGACGTTCACCGCGGAGGAAGTGGCGGCGGTCGCGGCCGACCGGAAATCCCGGTTCGACCAGATGATGGTTTTGCACGCGCCGCGGACGACCGGCACGGAATCGTTCGTGCGGATCTACAACGCGGATGGCTCGGAGGCAGGCGCCTGCGGTAACGGCATGCGCTGTGTCGGCTGGTTTTTGTCGGAAGGCGGTTCGCGGGAGCGGTTCCTGGTCGAGACGCGCGCCGGCGTGCTCGGCACCGTCGTAAGAAATCAGGCGTCGATCACGGTCGATATGGGGGAACCCAAGTTCGGCTGGCAGGACATTCCACTGGCGGAAGAGTTTCGCGATACACGCGCCATCGAACTTCAGGTCGGACCGATCGACGAGCCGGTCCTGCATTCGCCGTCCGTCGTCAATGTCGGCAATCCGCATGCGATCTTCTGGGTCGACGATGTCGAGGCCTACGACCTCGGCCGGTTCGGTCCGCTGCTCGAAAACCATCCGATATTTCCGGAGCGCGCGAACATCTCGATTGCGCAGGTGACGTCAGACGCCTCGCTTCTTCTCAGGACGTGGGAACGCGGCGCGGGGCTGACGCTCGCGTGTGGGTCGGCCGCGTGTGCGTCGGCGGTCTGCGCGGCGCGCAAGAAGCTCACGGGGCGCAAGGTTGCGGTCACGCTGCCGGGCGGAACACTCGAAATCGAATGGGCCGAGAATAATCATATCTTCATGACGGGCCCGGTCGAATTCGAGTACGAGGGCGTCATCGACTTTTCCAAGCTGACCAAAGTGTCGGTCTGATCGCGCTGGCCGGAGACCGCTTAACGAGCGATTTTAAGAAAGAAGTCACTGCGCTCATGTCCGAACCTCAGGTGATCACGCTCGGCTGCCGGCTCAACACGTATGAGTCCGAAGTGATGCGCCGTCACGCGCGCGAGGCAGGTCTCGATAACGCGATTATCGTCAATACGTGCGCGGTGACGGGCGAAGCGGTGCGTCAGGCGGCGCAAACGGTTCGCAGGCTGCGGCGTGAGAAGCCCAATGCGCGGATCATCGTGACGGGATGCGCGGCGCAAATCGAGCCTGAACGTTTCGCCGACATGCCAGAAGTCGATCATGTTGTCGGCAACGCCGAGAAGATGCAGGCAGAGACGTTCGCCGGGCTGTCGATTGCGGACGGCGAACGCGTGCAGGTCAACGACATCATGAGCGTGCGTGATACGGCGCTGCACATGATCGATGGTTTCGGTTCGCGCACGCGGGCCTATGTGCAAATTCAGAACGGCTGCGATCATCGCTGCACGTTCTGCATCATCCCTTTCGGCCGTGGGCCGTCGCGATCGGTCGCGGCGGGCGAAGTCGTGACGCAGGTGCGCAGGCTTGTCGAGAAGGGCTACGCCGAGATCGTGCTGACCGGCGTCGACATCACGTCATACGGCCGCGATCTGCCGGGTTCTGCGACGCTCGGCAAACTCGTTCGGCAGGTGCTGAAGCATGTGCCGGAGTTGGCGCGCTTGCGGCTGTCGTCGATCGATCAGGTCGAAGCCGACGACGATCTGATGATCGCATTACGCGATGAGGAACGTCTGATGCCGCATCTGCATTTGTCTTTGCAGGCAGGCGATGATCTGACGTTGAAGCGCATGAAGCGACGGCATTTGCGGTCTGATGCAATTGCGTTTTGCGAAAAGGCGCGCGCCCTGCGTCCCGATATCGTGTTCGGGGCCGATCTGATTGCAGGCTTTCCGACGGAAACCGATCAGATGTTCGAGAATTCCTATCGTATCGTCGATGAGTGCGGTCTGACGTATCTGCACGTCTTTCCGTTCTCGGCGCGGCGCGGCACGCCGGCCGCCCGCATGCCGCAAGTCAACAGCACCATCATCAAGGAGCGCGCGGCAAGGCTGCGTGAAAAAGGAACAAACGTGCTCGCTTCGTATCTTCAATCGCAACGCGGCCGTGTCGTCGATGTGCTCGTCGAAAGTGACGGCAAGGGACGCACGCCGCAATTCGCCGAAGTGCTGCTTCACGGAGAGGCGCCGTTTGGCGCTGGGGCGGTCATTCGGACGGAAATCAAGGGCGCCGATGCGCAACATCTGATCGGCGAGGCGTGCGCGTGAGCGAGCCAAAGGAAAAAGGCAAAGGTCTGTTCGGGCGGTTCTTCAAGGGCGGCGCTGCTGCGCCTGTTGCGCCGGAAAAGGAAGCAACAGACGAAGCGAGCATCGCCGTCTCGGACGATAAACCGCCGATTGCCGAAGTCCCTACGACGGTTCCCGTACTCGTGGCTCCTGCGCCCAAAGCAGAGCCCGTCAAGCAGAGCTGGTTTCAACGGCTCAAATCGGGGCTCGGCAAGACGTCGTCGAAGCTGACGACCGGGATCACCGATCTCTTTTCCAAGCGCAAACTCGATGCCGAGACGCTGGATGATCTTGAAGACCTTTTGATCCAATCCGATCTCGGTCTGGAGACGACGAGCCGCATTACGGCGGCCATCGGGAAGGGCCGGTTTGAAAAAGGCATTTCAGCCGAAGAGGTTCGCAGCGTGCTATCGGCCGAGGTCGAGCGCGTTCTGGCGCCGGTTGCGAAGCCGCTTGTCATCGATCCGTCGCGAAAGCCACACGTGATCATGATGGTGGGCGTCAACGGCACCGGCAAGACGACCACAATCGGCAAGCTCGCGACCAAATTCAGGGCCGAGGGAAAATCGGTTCTGCTCGCAGCGGGCGATACGTTTCGCGCTGCGGCCATCGACCAGTTGAAGGTTTGGGGCGAACGTACAGGGTGTCCCGTTGTCGCGCGCGAAGTTGGCGGGGATTCCTCAGGCTTGGCGTTCGACGCCTTAAAACAGGCGCAAGCATCAGGTGCGGATGTGCTTTTGCTCGATACCGCCGGTCGCCTGCAAAACAAGCAAGTGTTGATGGAAGAGCTCGAAAAAGTTACACGCGTTCTGAAAAAGATCGACCCAAGCGCGCCACATGACGTCGTGCTCGTGCTCGATGCGACGACCGGTCAGAATGCCCTGCAACAAGTCGAGGTCTTTCGAGATCGCGCCGGAGTGACAGGATTGGTCATGACGAAACTCGACGGCACGGCGCGCGGCGGCATCCTGGTTGCGATCGCGGCGAAGTTCGGCCTGCCCGTCCACGCCATCGGTGTTGGCGAAAGCGCCGATGACCTGCAGCCGTTTTCTGCGCAAGATTTCGCTAACGCCATTGCCGGAACTTGAAGCCTCGGGGGAACGGATCACGAGATGACGCAAGACGTAAACATTCGGAATGCTTCTGTTCCGCCAGCGCGTAAAAGCTGGTTTCCGTTCAATGCCGAGCAGACCATCAACATCACGAGCGAATTCGGCCCGCTCGTGACGATGTTCATTGTCAACGCGGCGCTCGGCATCGAAGCAGGCACCTGGGCGTTGATCATCACGACCCTGATGGCGATCGGCGTGATGTTTTACATGTTTCACCGGCCGCCGATCTTTCCGTTGATCGCGTCGAGCGTGACGGTGGCGTTCGGAATGCTGACTCTCGTGACGGGCGATCCGATGTGGGTTCAGATCAAAGTTACGATCTTCAACGCGTTGTTCGCCGTATTTCTGATCGGCGGCTTGTTCGTTAAGCACAATTTCTTTCAGTACGTCTTCGAGAAGACGTTCCGCTACACGGACGAAGGCTGGAACAAGTTCACGTGGAGCTTCGCTCTCTTCTTCTTTTTGACGGCAATTGCGAACGAGTATGTCCGCCGGGTCTACGTGGAGGATCACTTTTACAAGATTCTGGGTCACGAGATGAGCGGCGTGAACGTCTGGATTTTGTTCAAAGTCGCGATTGTGTTGCCGGTCTCGGGCGTTTACGCATGGATCCTGACGCGGCTGATGCAGAAGTACCGCTTGCCCGATCCTGCGCACGAGTGAGGCCTGAGACGATGTCGGAACAGAACAAAGTTTCAGAGACGAGCGAAGGTCCGCAGTTCGACCGCAAGCAGCTCATCAAGTTCATCGTCGAACTTGGTCCGCTGCTTGTGTTCTTCTTCGTCAACAGCCACTACGGCATTTTCGAAGGCACGGCGGCTTTTATGGTCGCCACCGTCGTTGCGCTCGTGGCGTCGCGAGTGTTTCTCGGCCGGATCGCAACGATGCCGCTCGTGACGGGCGTCTTCGTGCTCGTGTTCGGCGGCCTGACGCTTTATCTGCAAGATGATCATTTTATCAAAATGAAGCCGACGATCGTGAATGGTTTGTTCGCCGCTATTCTGGCCGGCGGGTTGCTGTTCGACCGGCTGTTCCTGAAAATCGTATTCGGCGACGTCATGCGTCTCACGCGTGAAGGCTGGCGCATTTTGACGATCCGCTGGGCGCTTTTCTTCGTAGTACTGGCGGTTCTAAATGAAGTGATGTGGCGGCTCTTCTCGACCGACACGTGGGTGACGTTCAAAGTGTTCGGTATCATGCCGCTAACGTTCGTGTTCGCGTTGGCGCAAATCGGTGTCCTAAAAAGATACGAAGATACGACGCCAAACACCGGCGCACTTTCGTCCGACGACATTTAATTGCCCGCGCATCGTGCGCGCTGTTTCGCCATCCAGAAAACTTTTCGATTTCTCGAACGACGATTGTATTTTTGCTAGACGGAGTGCCCTGGCTTGTGTTTCTTGTCAGGAACTATGAACTAAGTTGAGTTAGTTTTGCTTGCCGGTCGGGGGCTGATGCGTGGACCGGTGGGGTGAAACGTGTGGGGCATGGAATGGGACGAGACTCCGCAAGCAGTCGCCTCGAGCGATCGCCTTTGCATCTGCTACACCGAGCCGGACAATGTGCGTCCGAAATCTTTCAAACCGAACTGGGCAATGACGAGCTCACCCCTCGGCAGTATGCGATTCTGCTGACCGTTGCGCAGAACGAGGGCCTGAGCCAGACGCATCTCGTGGAGTTGACGGGCATTGATCGCTCGACGCTCGCGGATGTCGTCCGGCGCATGCTCAAGAAGGGCCTGCTGCAACGGCGCCGGACGCGGGATGACGCCAGGGCCTACGCCGTCAAGCTGACGGAAGAAGGCGCGCGGATCTTGAAGACGCATGATCCGATGGCGCGCCGGGTCGATGAACGCATTCTGTCGAGCCTTCCGGCACAGCAGCGCGACCGCTTTCTGCAGGATCTCAACGCCATCGTGCAGACGCTCAACAAGCTCAAAGAAAAGGAAAACGCCGGCAAGTGATTTGCCGGCGTTGCCATTTCATCAGCTGAAAGCGTCGCGTTTTACGCTGCCTTTTTCGGCAGCAGGCGCTGGTTGACGATCGCCTCGGCGATCTGCACGGCATTGAGAGCCGCGCCCTTCAGCAGGTTGTCTGAGACGATCCACATCGTCAGGCCGTTCTCGACGGTCGCGTCCTCGCGGATGCGGGAGACGAAGGTCGCGTATTCGCCGGCGGCTTCGACGGGCGTGATATAGCCGCCCGGCTCGCGCTTATCGATGACCATGATGCCGGGAGACGCGCGCAGGATATCGCGGGCTTCTTCGGGGCTAATCGGCTTTTCGAACTCGATGTTGACGGCTTCCGAGTGGCCGACGAACACCGGCACGCGCACGCACGTCGCCGTCAGCTTGATCTTGGGATCCAAGATCTTCTTGGTTTCGGCCAGCATCTTCCATTCCTCTTTCGTGTAGCCGTCTTCCATGAAGACGTCGATGTGAGGAATGCAGTTGAACGCGATCTGCTTCGGGAACTTCTTCGGGTCGACTTCTTGACCCGGAACGTACTTGCCCTTGGTCTGCTGCCAAAGCTCGTCCATGGCGTCCTTGCCCGCGCCCGAGACCGATTGATAGGTCGAGACGATGACGCGCTTGATCGTTGCCGCGTCATGCAGCGGCTTCAGAGCGACGACGAGCTGAGCCGTCGAGCAGTTCGGATTGGCGATGATGTTCTTCTTCGTGAATCCACGGATGGCGTCAGCGTTCACTTCCGGCACAATCAGCGGCACGTCCTGGTCATAGCGCCAGCACGATGAGTTATCGATGACGATCGCGCCCTGAGCGCCGATACGCGGCGACCATTCCTTCGAGACGGTCGAGCCCGCGGACATCAGGCAGAAGTCGACGCCGGAGAAGTCGAACGTTTCAAGGTCGCGGCATTTGATGACGGAATCGCCGAAGGAAACCTCCGTGCCGATCGAACGGCGGGAGGCCAAGGCGTAAAGCTCACTGATCGGAAACTTCCGGTCGGCGAGCACATTCAGCATCTCGCGGCCTACGTTGCCGGTTGCGCCGACAATGGCGACCTTATAGCCCATGACGGTTATGTCCTTGAAATCTATGTGTTTTGCGTTGAACGTCAGCGACGACGCAACGCCCGTTTGCTGGCCGTTCACATACGCGGCCCGCGCCGGAGTTTCAAGGACTGTCAAGACCGTTGTCGTCGCGGCCTCAAATCAGCGTTGCGCCTCGTGCGTGACGGGCACCGCGTCGGTCGTCTCGAAGAGCTGCTCGGCGGTGATCGGGACATCGGAAACCAATTCGACCCCGCCGTGCTCATCCGTAAGGATGGTTCGAAATTCATCGGCGCCAACTTGGTAGTGGGCCCGCAGTCTCACGGCAGGTGCCACGACGTAAGACCCAAGCTGGGCCGACGCTGTTTTGCCCACAACATAAACAAGAGAGATCTCGCGAACTTCGAGGTCGTCTTGTTTGTTGTCGAAAGCAGCGAGCTGTTTGGCAAGAGCCTTGCTGAGCATGTCCGGAGCGAAGATCAGCAATGAGTGGCGAAGTCTGCTCGACTCACTCGCGCTGGCGGGCGGAGCGATTGCCGCGTCGAAGATGTTCACCAGAGCCGGATTAAGAACTGCGTAACCAAACAAAGACAAAAGAATAAATGGAAATTTCTTGAATATTCGCATGCGCCGTCCCCAGAGAATCAGCCCACGTCGTATTCATCTGAGGGAATTTGCCGGAGCATGTGAATGTCATAATTCCATGACCAACTTGTTTTCTGTTGAATTCTCGGGGCGGAGAAGAGCGCGGTGAAGACGTTAAAGCCGTTGGCGGCCTTGGTTTTTGGACTATTTGGCGTCTGCGCGCCGATGACCATGACGTCGGCGTTCGCTATCAGCGCGTGGCTTTCTGATGCCGAGCTGCAACGGTTTTCAAATGCGACCATCGATGGCCGCTATGCCAACGGCAAGCCGTTCACCGAGCATTACGGCAGCGACGGGCGGCTGCATTACGTCGAGCACGGGATGACGCTCGGCGGCCATTGGTCGATCACGCAGGGCTCACTCTGCACGATCTACGATTATGACGAGACGGGCGGGTGCTATCGCGTGATGCGCGTCGATACGAACTGCTACGAGTTCTATTTTGTCTCACGGACGGAAGCGACGGTTCCGCGGTCGGAAGACGGCAAGCCGCGCTGGACGGCACGTGGGGCGATCCAAGGGCAAGCCAGCGCTTGCCGCGACGAGCCAGCTGTTTGATTGCGACTTCGCTCCGCGAAGCCGGCCGTAATTTTCCTGGCGCTTGGCGACTCTCCTTCGTCGAGCCAGCCGCCAAGCGCGGACGTAAGTTTGTTTATGCCGCCAAAGCTTTGAGTTCGGTTTCGATGGCCTGGCCCATCTCCGTCGTGCCGACTTTGGTCATGCCGGGCTGCATGATGTCGCCGGTGCGCAGGCCCTTATCGAGAACCTTCGAGATCGCTTTCTCGACGAGGTCGGCTTCGGCGCCGAGATCGAAGGAATAGCGCAGCGCCATGGCGAACGATGCGATCGTCGCGATCGGATTGGCGAGGCCTTTGCCGGCGATGTCAGGAGCCGAACCGTGCACCGGCTCGTAAAGCGCTTTGCGGCGTCCCGTCGTTGCGTCGGGAGCGCCGAGCGATGCTGACGGCAGCATGCCGAGCGAACCTGCCGCCATCGAAGCTTCGTCCGACAAGACGTCGCCGAACAGGTTGTCGGTGACGATGACGTCGAACTGCTTCGGATTGCGGATCAGCTGCATCGCGCAGTTGTCGGCGAGGATGTGCTCAAGCTTCACGTCCGGCGCATAGGACTTGTGAACCTCGGTCGTGACCTCTTTCCACAGCACACCCGTGCGCATGACGTTGTGCTTCTCGGCCGAGTGGACGAGGTTGCGGCGCTTCTTGGCGAGGTCGAAGGCGACCTTGGTGATGCGTTCGATTTCGTGCGTCGTGTAAACCTGCGTGTCGACAGCGCGCTTCTCGCCGTTCTCAAGCGTGACGATTTCCTTCGGCTCGCCGAAGTAGACGCCGCCCGTCAGCTCACGCACGATCATGATGTCGAGGCCTTCGACCAGCTCGCGCTTCAAGCTCGAGGCATCGGCCAGTGCGGGGTAGCAGATCGCAGGACGCAAGTTGGCGAAGAGGTCGAGATCCTTGCGCAGGCGGAGCAGGCCGGCTTCCGGGCGATGCTGGTAGGGAACGTTCGCCCACTTCGGGCCGCCGACAGCGCCGAAGATCACGGCGTCGGCCTTCTTGGCCTTCGCCATCGCTTCCTCGGTGATGGCGACGCCGTGCGCGTCATAGGCTGCGCCGCCGACGAGATCGCGCTCGATATCGAAATGGACGGCGTTGCTCTTGGCATTGAAAAACGCGATGAGCCGCTCGACCTCTGCAATGGTTTCGACGCCAATGCCGTCGCCGGGAAGGAGCAGGAGGGTGTGCGTCGTCATCGGTTAACGGTCCTTAGCCAAGGGAGGAGGGAATTCGGTTGGGGAGTGCTAGCGTTTGCACCGTCGCCGGGCAAGCACCCGGCGGCGAAAAACGGCACTTTGGCGCAGAGAGTGCTGTGCAACCGATAGGGCGCCCCAGCTAGGCGGGGGCCGCGGCCGCTTAGGACATGAATGCGGGCAGCGGGAAGGCGAGCGTGAAGCCACCGAAGGTCAGCACGGCACCGACAATGCCCATCGCGAAGCTGACGAAGAGCAGCATGTTGCCGCCCGAGATCAGGGCGACGGACGCCAGCACGATCGCGATCTGCAGAAGCGCCTGGGCAAAATCGAAATAGGGGTCTTTCTTCAGCGCTTCGTCGCGGATCGCTTCGAGGCCCTTACCCGTTGTGAAGAGTTCGTCGAGGCCTTCGCCGCTCTTGGGGTCGGTGGTCAGCAGCTTGTCCTGCGCCTTGTAGTCGGCGATTTTCATTTCGATGAATTTCTTCGCATCGTCCGGCATGGTCGGCGACATTTTCAGCATCGCCTCATATTCTTCGGCGTGAAGGCGGAGCGCCTGCCGTCGCGCGTTCTTCGCCTGGAAAAAGGCCCAGGTGTTGGAGGCTGCGATATTTTCCTGAAGCGCGTCCTGCTCGGCGTTGCTGCCTCCGAGGCTGCAAATCGCAAGGACGACGGCGAGAATGCCGACGTAGACGCCAATGAGCTTGTCGCGCGACTTCATGTTCTCGCGATCAACCGCAAGTTCTTCCAACGCCATGTGAAGTCCCCCAACTGAAACAGTACGTCGTCAGACGATACGGTCTTCGGGCGGCGCGGCAAGGGATCGTGCGGGCAACAGGTCTTTGCGATCGATGGCGCGGCCGTCCGCGCCAAGCCGATACAGAATGGGCGCGCCGGTCGCAAGCTCCCGCTCAAGGATTTCATCCTTGTCGAGGTTTTCGAGGATCATCACCAGAGAGCGTAGGGAATTACCGTGCGCTGCAATAATGACGTTCTTGCTGGCGGTGATCTGGGGCCAAATGGCTTTGTCATAATAAGGACGTACGCGGGCCAGCGTGTCCTTCAGGCTTTCGCCACCAGGAGGAGCGATATCGTAGGAACGCCGCCAGAGCTGCACCTGCGCTTCGCCCCATTTCTTGCGGGCCTCGTCCTTGTTGAGACCTGAGAGCTCGCCATAGTCGCGCTCGTTGAGGGCGGCGTCCTTGATGATCGGGACGTCGGGCTGGCCGAGTTCGGAGAGGATGATGTCGAGCGTGCGCTGGGCGCGCTTCAAGGCGCTCGTGAAGGCGATGTCGAACTTGACGCGATGATCGCGGATCATGCGTCCCGCGACGCGGGCTTCGATGACGCCCTTTTCGGTCAAGTCGGGATTGCGCCAGCCGGTGAAGAGATTGAGTTTGTTCCACTCGCTCTCGCCGTGCCGTACGAGTACCAGAATGTTGTCCGTCAGAGCGTCTGTCATGTCTTCGGTCTAGGGGCCTCCAGCCGCGCTTACGGCAATAGCTTAAAGCGCAATTCCTAATACGTCGGTCATACCATAAAGACCTGGTGCACGGCCTTTTGTCCAAAGCGCGGCTTTGACCGCGCCGCGGGCAAAAATTCCTCGGTCGGTTGCGCTGTGGGTTAGCTCGATGCGTTCACCCTCGCCTGCGAATATCACCGTATGCTCACCAACGACGGTGCCGCCGCGTAACGTGGCGAAACCGATATCGTCTTTCCGGCGCGGCCCCGTCACGCCATCACGGACGCGAACAGAATGCGCGCCGAGGTTGAGGCCCCGGCCGGCAGCTGCGGCTTCTCCCAGCATCAAGGCCGTTCCCGAAGGGGCATCAACCTTCATGCGATGATGCATTTCAACAATTTCGATGTCGAAGTCGTTCCCGAGCGCGGCTGCGGCCTGACGCGTCAAGGCCATAAGCAGATTGACGCCCAGGCTCATATTGCCAGCCTTGACGATGGCCGTTTCCTTGGCTGCGGCCGCAATCGCGGCTTCCGCAGCGGCATCGAAACCTGTGGTGCCGATAATGGCGGCCGTTTTTGATTTGGCAGCGAGACGCGCAAACTCAACGCTTGCCTTGGGAACCGTAAAATCAACGATGGCGTCGGAAGCGGCGATGACAGCGGCAGCATCGTCGCTGACAGTCAGGCCGATGGGCTCAAGGCCGGCGAGCGTGCCGATATCCTTGCCCAGAACTGCAGAGCCTGCCGTTTCGGTCGCGCCGCTGATCGTACAGCTGGGTTCAGCTGCAATCGCGCGTATCAGTTCGCGGCCCATACGGCCGGCCGCGCCCATGACGGCGATCTTCATATCATCTCCGGTTCGCTCGGCGATTGCCATTCGGCGGGCCGATATAGCAATGCCGTTACGCGAGCGTAAAGAGGATGGCTCAGAAAATCGCCGCCACGCCGTTTAAAACGCCGTGTTTGGTTGACTTCGGTCAAAAGTCAGGCCGGGGTCTTGGCTCGCTCAAGCGCTTTGAGGATAAGGTTATGTGCCTCATCAACATGGCCCCAATGGTCGATCTTGACCCATTTGCCGGGTTCCAGATCTTTGTAGTGAGCGAAAAAGTGCTCGATCTGCTCGATCGAGATTTTCGGCAGATCGGTGTAGGTCTTGACCGAGTCGTAGCGCTTCGTGAGCTTGGTGGACGGTACGGCAATGATCTTTTCATCAGCGCCGCCGTCGTCTTCCATCACCAGAACGCCGACTGGGCGGCAATTGATCACCGCGCCGGGAACGATCGCGCGCGTGTTGCAGACTAGAACGTCGATCGGATCGCCGTCAGAGGACAGCGTATGGGGAACGAAGCCATAGTTCCCGGGATAGCGCATCGCCGTGTAGAGGAAGCGATCGACGACGAGAGCGCCGGACGCCTTGTCCATTTCGTATTTGATCGGCTCGCCGCCGACGGGAACTTCAATCACGACGTTGATATCGTCGGGCGGGTTTTTACCGGGCTTGATAGCGTCGAGACGCATGGGAGATGACCTCAAATCAAATCAAATCAAATCATTCGGTTCGGGGGCCACACTTGCCGGGAAAGCATGGGCCGCACAACCGCTCATAGGTCGCACATCGGCGCAGAAAAAGTAAAAAAATGCGGCGCTGTCGGAGCGAAATCGGAAATTTAGCCGGCTACCACTCGAAGGCGATCCGGGTGCTCAATCCTTTACCAAACCGGACGCAGGAACGGCGGGTCGCGCGGCCGCCGCAGCGGCGGTAAAAAGTGCAGGCTTTTTCGTTGCCTTCGAGTGCCCAGACGATCAATCGCTCGAGATCGAGGGAGTCGAGGGTGGCGCGACAGGCCTCGAACAGATGCTCGCCGAGGCCGAGGCCCTGGTAGACCGGCGTTAGATAAAGCTCATAGATTTCGCCGACGTCGCGGCCGCCGCCGCGGGCCCGTCCGCATGTGGCATAGCCAGCAACCGTTTCGCCGTGCAGGATGACGAGCAGATTGCGTTCAGAGGAAATGGCGCGCCGCCACCATATGGCGTCGCGGCGCAAGATCTCACGTTCGAGATAAAGGGCAGGGAGAATGCCGGTGTAGGCGAGGCGCCAGGAGTCACGAAATATCGTGGCGAGCGCGGCGGCATCGGCGGGCCGGGCGTTGCGGACAGAAACCTCAAGCCTCTGGTTCAGCATACGGACACTCTAACTCCAAGTTGGAGAAAAGGCATCACGTCTCGACGCATATCGTGAAAATAAAAAAGACGCGGAGATTGCTCTCCGCGTCTGATGTTTGAATTACGTGCCCCACTCGACGCTTGCTTTAAGCAATGCATCGTATTCGTATCGGCGTGACCGTTAGCCGACGGTCTTGAACTGCTCGAACGACTTCGTCGTTGCAGCGCCGACTGTTTCGAGAGCCTGCTTCGTGACTTTGCTCGAGAGCTCGAAGAGTTCTTTCGACTGCGAGCCGGCGACAGCGAACTGCTGCTGCCAGTAGTTGGCCTGCAGGCGAGCGATCTCCGGGAAGGTGCGCGCGCGTGCCATCGCCTGAGCCGCTTCGAAAGCTGCTTCGGTGTTGGCGAGCGTGTTGGCGACGATCTTTTCGCCGATCGACTTGGCGCCGGCCTGAGTCGTCAGCATCACTTCTTCAGCGACCTTGGCGTTGTCTTTCGCCATGGCGGTGAACTTGTGATAGGCGTCACGCGATTTCGCGATGGCGTCTTCAGCGAAAGCAGAGATGTTCTCTGGGACCTTGGCGTCCTTGCCGGCGGTAAACATCTCTTGGGCTTGTTTGGTGAAGTCCTGGACTTGACGAGTAAATGCGTCGGTCATGGGGTCACTCCTAAAAAGAGCAATATCGGCTGAGCGTGAATTTGAAATCTGCTGTCTGGCGCCCGACGGCAAAACCAGTGGTGAATATATATGCAAATGCATTGTGCGTTGCAACAAGTTTTTGCCGCGCACCTGTGAAATGGGGTTTTGAGACTCGCAAATCGCGTCCTTATGCCTCAAATATGTCCGTACACTGACCCGGCCGGGCAGGGGGTTCCCTATCCTTTTGTTCGCACTTGCGAAATGATGTTTTTTCGCCGCACCCCTGGCTGATCAAAGTTTTGAAAAAACATCGCGGTAACCGACCGCGCTCGGATCGAACATTATGTCGCGGCGGGTGAGCGGGCGGGCGAGGACGAGGCCCTCGAGCGTCCGGCAGCGGGACAGCGCGACGTAGGTTTGGCCGTGGGCAAACGTCCCCGAACCCAGATCGATATACACCTTATCGAGGGTCAGGCCCTGGGCCTTATGGATCGTCAGCGCCCAGGCGAGGCGGAGCGGGAACTGCTTGAACGTTCCGGCGATGGTTTCGACGATCTTTTCCTGAGACTGATCGAAAGCGTAGCGGCGGTGTTCCCAGGCGACCTGCTCGACCTCGTATTCCTTGCCGGATACTTCGATGAAGATCTGCTTTTCCGTCAGGCGCGAGACGCGGGCGATGGTGCCATTGACCCAGCGGCGGTCCGGATCGTTGCGCAACATCATGACCTTTGCGCCTGCCTTTAGCTCAAGGGCGGTTTCGGCCGGCTGGACGTTGGCTGCAAACTCGCCGGTGATGTTGGCGTCGAAACGGTTGGCGCGGCCGGGAAGAGCCTCGAGATAGGCGGTGTTGATGCGTTTTGCGGCGGCGTTCGTCGTCGTCAGGATGACGAAAGGTTCGCCTTCCGACAGGGTGCGAATAGGGCTCACGCGCTTATTGATGAAAGCCAGATCATCGTCGCTGACGTTGCCCTCGCGGACGGCATTTAGAACGTGGATCAGGGCGTCATCGGTCTGGCGGAAGATCTGCTCCAGTTCGAGAAGCGCAGTGCCCGCGCCTTCACGAAGAGCCGGTATTGAGAAGAAGAACGGACTGCCGTGCTCTTCGGTCAAGTGAGCCAGGACTTCGCGCTCCTGGACGACGGGCGGCAACTGATGCAGGTCAGCAAATAACAACAGGCGCGCGCCACCGAACGGTTCGCGTGGGCGCCCGCGGTTGACGCGCAGCGCTTTGTCGATCGCCCACATCATATCCGAGCGCACCATCGAGGCTTCATCGATGACGACGAAATCGAGCTTGCGCATGACGCGGCCGTTACGGCTGCGCTTGATGTCGTTGTCCTGGATGAGCCTTGGCGGAAAACCGAAAAAAGAATGGATCGTCTGGCCGCCGATGTTGATGGCGGCGAGGCCGGTCGGCGCTAAGACGACCATGCGATCCTCGTAGGCATCGCGCAGGGCTTTCAGCAGCGTCGACTTGCCGGTTCCGGCGCGGCCGGTGACGAAGAGGTTGCCGCTGTTTTCTTCCGCGATGAAGGCCGCGGCGCGTTCGAACGCGGGCGTCGGCGTGATACCGTCAGGCCAAGCAATCACGACCGCCCTCGCAGCGACGGGGTCTTGTTATCGGTTATTGAAGATTGGAGCATTCTGAGCGTGTTCCGCCACGGGTCTAGCGCACGAAGATTTGAGACCCAAAGGAAGAGAAATCAAAGGCGGTCACTCAAGTCAAATTGTGGGTGCTGTTGGAAATCGGTTGGCCATAGAACGCAGACGGCCCCACCGGCCGTCCGCGCCGAAATCTCGACCCCTGAAAATTAGTCGGCGGTCATATTGAGGAGCTTGAAGTCCTTGTCGAACTTCAGGTCGTAAGCACCGTTCTTGCACTTGGCGTCATCAAGCTCGAAGACGCCGGTGCCTTCCGTTTCCTTTTCCCACTTGCCGCCTTCGCAGCCCATGGCAGAAGCCGCGGCCGTCGCGCTCTTCATTTCCTCCTCGGTGAGGGGCGTGTCTGCGAAGGCCGGCATGGACATCGCGAACACCGCACCAGCAACGATGGCGAAACGTTTCATCAGGTCTCTCTCCTATGACATGGTCTCAACCATGATCATTTGTGGGCGGAAATTGACCCCTTCAACCCGGGAATTTTTCCCCGAGCCTCAAATTATGCAAATGAACGCGCGTTATCGTCAGCCCGCGCGTTCCGCTTCGCTCTTGCGGCTCTGACGCTTGCGCTCGTTGGGATCGAGCCAGCGCTTGCGCAAGCGGATGTTCTTCGGCGTCACCTCAACCAACTCTTCGTCGGTGATGTAGCTCATCGCCTTTTCGAGGGTCAGGCGCATCGGCGGCGTCAGCAGTACGGCGTCGTCCTTGCCGGAGGCGCGGACGTTGGTCAGCTTCTTACCCTTGATGACGTTCACTTCGAGATCGTTGTCGCGCGAATGCTCGCCGACGATCATGCCTTCGTAAACGCGGTCCTGCGGATTGATCATGAAGGGGCCGCGATCCTGAAGATTGAAGATCGCGTAAGCCACCGCTTCGCCCGGACTGTTCGAGATCAGAACGCCTGTGCGGCGTCCCGCAATCTCACCCTTGAACGGTTTATAGGAGTGGAACAGCTTGTTCATAATGCCGGTGCCGCGCGTGTCGGAGAGCAGCTCCGCCTGATAGCCAAGGAGGCCACGCGTCGGGACGTGGAACACCATGCGCGTGCGTCCGCCGCCCGAGGGGCGCATTTCCAAAAGGTCGCCTTTGCGTTCGGACAGCTTCTGCACGACGACGCCGGTGTAGTCGTCATCGACGTCGATGATGACTTCTTCGATCGGCTCCAAGCGCTGGCCGGTCTCGGCATCAGTCTCGAACACGACCTTCGGACGTGACACGGTCAACTCGAAGCCTTCGCGGCGCATATTCTCGATCAGGATCGCGAGCTGAAGTTCGCCGCGGCCCGAGACCGAGAAGCTATCGCGATCCTCGTTTTCGACAACGCGGATGGCGATGTTGCGCTCAGCTTCCTTCAGCAGACGATCGCGAATAACGCGGCTTTGGACCTTGTCGCCTTCCTGACCTGCGAACGGGCCATCGTTGATGCGGAAGTTCATCGACAGCGTCGGCGGATCGACCGGCTGAGCCGGCAACGGATTTTCAACCGAAGGATCGGCAAGCGTATCGGCAACGTTGGCTTCGCTCATACCGGCGAGGGCGATGATGTCACCGGCGCTCGCCTGCTCAACCGGAACGCGCTCGAGGCCGTGGAAGGCGAGAACCTTTTGCACGCGGAAGTTCTCGAGGACTTTGCCGTCGCGGTCCATCGCTTTGAGCTGCTGGTTCGGCTTGACGGTTCCTGACGTGATACGGCCGGTCAAAATACGGCCGAGGAACGGATCGGCGTCCAGCGTCGTCGCGAGCATGGAGAACGGGCCGTCATTGACCTCCGGCGGCGGCACGTGTTCGAGGATCAGGTCGAACATCGGCGCCAGATTTTCTGCCGGGCCCGACGGATCACGGGCCATCCAGCCGTTGCGGCCGGACCCGTAGAGAACCGGAAAATCGAGCTGCTCGTCGGTCGCGTCAAGATTGGCAAAGAGATCGAAGACGTCATTCAAGACCTCGACGTGGCGTTCGTCGGGGCGGTCGATCTTGTTGATCGCGACGATCGGGCGGATGCCACGCTTCAGGGCTTTGGAAACGACGAACTTGGTCTGCGGCAACGGGCCTTCGGACGCGTCGACTAGAACGACGACGCCGTCGACCATGTTCAAGATACGCTCGACTTCGCCGCCGAAGTCGGCGTGGCCTGGCGTATCGACGATATTGATGCGCGTGCCTTTCCATTCGACGCTTGTGCACTTGGCGAGAATGGTGATGCCGCGTTCGCGCTCGATGTCGTTGGAATCCATCGCGCGTTCGGCGACTTTCTGGTTGTCGCGGAAGGAGCCGGACTGCTTCAGAAGCTCGTCGACGAGGGTCGTTTTGCCATGGTCGACGTGCGCGATGATCGCGATATTGCGAAGGGCCATTTGAAACCTGAGGTTATGGGAAGCGCCGCGGGCTGTGCCACTGCGGCGCAATATTGGCCTCGCACCTAGCATGACGGGGCAGGGCAGGGCTAGGGCGGCACACAATAAGTTGGGTGCGGCTTAACAGTCAAACAAGGGATCCGTCGCGGGATTTGGCATGGAATTTGTTTTGGTGAGACGGGAAAGGGTGCGGGCCGGTCAGCGGCTCGGCGTGGCGCGGCCTTCGCCGCCCGTTTCTTCCTGGTCGCGGAGCTTCGCCAAAAAGGTGTCAATGTCGGGCCGGGGCGAGGGCTCGCGGCCGAGCTTTTTGCGCTGATGCTCTTCCATGACGCGGGCCGAGACGGCGGCGCCGGGCGTCTTAAGGCGGCGGCTTCCGGCGACCAGCAGCGGATGCTGCGGCTCTTCCAGATCGAGTTCTTCGAGGAAGGTTTCGCGCAGGGCATAGAACGCCTGCAGGATGGCATCGCGAACCAGGGCTTTTTTCTCTTTCGTGATGTCGTTTGCGACGCGCGGGTCCAAGGTCTGCAGCGCGCGGCGCATATCATGCAGCGGCGCAAACGGATAGAGGCCAACGAGGCCCTCCGTTTCACCGGCATTACGATAGACGATGCGCATGGTGTCGATGGTCTCGCTGACCTTGTAATAGGCGGCGAGGTAATCGTCGGTCGCAAGATAGGGCTTTTCGCAGGTCGATAGCAGGACGGATTTGGTGCGCACGATGTTGCGCCATTCCTCTTCCAGGCTTTCGACGAAGTTCGAGCGCTTTTGATAGATGTTCGAAATATAAGCGACGCCGCCCGTCGCGATCAGCAACGACATATCGCGCATGAAGTCATAGAAGTTGTTGGCGGCGGATATGACGAACGGGGGAATGCCGGGAATGTCGTTGGCGAATTTCGAGGCGAGCAAAAGAAGCAATACGAGCCCCAGCAGCCAATAGAGCCGCGCGAGTGTGCGGTTGACGGAGACGCGGGTCATCACTGGCTCCCGGTGAAGGGGTTAAAGTGGCCGCCAGATATGCACGGAGATAAGACGCTTTTGCAATCGTGGTGCTAGCGGTCTTCGGCGTCGGCTGGGCGTTTCAGAATGGCCCAGTTCATGATGGCGATCTGTGCGCCGATCAAAAGCAGGACCAGATTGTGATTGAAGCTGGCGTAAGCGGTGTAGGCGCTCCATAGCCCGATAGCGACACCAAGGAGCGCAATCGCGCGGATCGCAAATGTGCGGGACAAGACAGCGCCCAGGATGTCGCGATAAATCCGTCCGCCGTCGAGCGGGAATGCAGGCAGCAGGTTGAACACCAGCATTGCGAGATTGATGCGCGCCAGCATGAAAGCGGCATAAATGGCCCATGGATTGTTCGCGAGCCAGGGCGTCGGATCAATCGGACCAAATTGACCGGTGATGCCGATTTGAGGCTGACCGAGCACGTGCCAGCACAGCAGGAAAAGCAGTCCGTTGGTGAGCGGCCCGGCGAACAGGATCAGAATGTTGGCGAGCGTGGACGGTGCGGCTTGCAGCATCCGCGCGTAGCCGTAGAAGCCGCCGACCAGAATTTCGCCGACGGGTACGCGGAAGAGGCGCGCGAGCGTCGCGTGGCCAAGCTCGTGCAGCAGTACGGATAGAAAGACGCCGATCGTCAGGATTGCAAAGGTGTTGGGCGAACTAAGAAGGACATTCCATAAAAAGATCGGCACCAGAATGAAGGTGATGTCGATCTTGATCGGGATGCCGCCGAGCCGGAACAGTTCCAGTCTCGGGGTGTCGCTAAGAAAATTCATAATGGTCCGCCGGAATGCAGAATTGGATGTTGAAGCCCGCAAGCGGTTTCAAGCTATTCGGCCTGACGGATCGTGAATTTGATCGCATCTTTCTTGACGTTGCTGATCTCGACGGTGAACGGACCGGGATCGAGATCGAAGCGCACGCTTTTGCGAACGCCGTCGCAGTCGGTCTTGCCGCTATGCGCCGTCGACTTCAGGGCCTTGCCGTTCTGAATGACGTCGATCCAGGCGGGGGCTTCCAAAGAAAACTGATAGGCGCCGGGCGCGCTGCTCGGACTGTCGAACGTGACGACGCCGCCATAAGCCTCTCCCTGTGGTTTGAGGCGGCCGGTCGGCGCGACGGGAAACGAGACGGCGCTCATCGGTTCGAGCGCCAGCGACATGGCTTTGGCAGGTGGCTGTGGAAGCTTGGCGCCGGATTTTACGGCTTCGCTGTCGGAAGCCTTCATCCATTTCAATTCGGTCGCGAGCGACCAGGCAAAGCTGTTGCAGCCGCCGGTCTCCGCGGCGGGTGCCGGGGAGACGATGGCCAGCATCGCAACGCCGGCCATTGCTGAAAGAAGCGTGGTTCGCATTATGCTATTCGACCGCAATCATCACGTCGGATGATTTGATGACGGCCGATGCTGACATGCCCTTGGCCAGACCGAGATCGTCGACGGACTCGTTCGTAATCGACGCCGTCACGATTGTGCCACCGATGTCGATGCGGACGTGCGCCGTCGTTACTCCCTTGGTAACCTCGACGATCTTTCCCTTAAGCACATTTCTGGCACTGATCTTCATGCGGCTCTCCTGATATCGCTGGGCAATCAGATGATACTCTTAGCATAGAGATCGGTGCGCCGGTCGCGAAAGAATCCCCAATCGGCGCGATAGCTCTCGATCAGATCCAGATCAAAGGTGTGGACGAGCACGCCTTCATCGTCGGCATCGAACTTTTGAACCAGCTCGCCGCGGTGGTCGCTGATGAACGAGTGGCCGTAGAATTTCTGCTTCACCCCGTCATTGTCTTCGAGACCGGTGCGATTGGCGGCAACGATCGGGACGGCGTTCGACACGGCATGGCCCTGCATGGCGCGCTGCCACTGGAGATGGGTGTCGAGGCTCGAATCATAGGGTTCCGAGCCGATGGCGGTCGGGTAGAACAGAATTTCCGCGCCTTGAAGCACCATGGCGCGGGCGGTTTCAGGATACCACTGGTCCCAGCAGATGCCGACGCCGATTTTGCCAGCCTTCGTGTTCCAGGCTTTGAAGCCGGTATCGCCAGGGCGGAAATAATATTTTTCCTGATAGCCCGGGCCGTCGGGGATGTGGCTCTTGCGATAGACGCCGAGGATCTCGCCGTCAGCATCGGCAATGGCGATGCTATTGTAATAGCGCGGGCCGTCCTTCTCGAAGAACGAGATCGGAATGACGACGTTCAGCGACTTGGCAAGCTCGCGGAGCCGCAACACCGCCGGATGCTCCATCAGCGGCCGGGCCGTCTCGAACCACTTCGGGTCCTGGCGCGTGCAGAAGTAGATGCCTTCGAACAGCTCCGACGGCAAAATCACTTCGGCACCGCGGCCAGCAGCCTCGCGGACGAACGCTTCCGTCTTGGCGATGTTGGTTTCGAGGTCCGGACCGTAGGACGTTTGAATGCTCCCGACGGTGATCGAGCGTCGCGCCATCTACAGAGGCTCCTGTTGAGTGATGCAGTGAAAAGATCCGCCGCCGGCTTCGCCGCAGCCGAGCAGACCTCGGGACGATACGCCGACGACTGCGCGCGTTGGGAAGACGGCTTGGAGCGCTGAAAGCGCGTCGGCTTCCGTAGCAGTCCCATAAATCGGAACGACGACAACGTCGTTGGCGATGAGGAAATTCATATGGGACGCAGGCGAGATTTCGCCAAGAGCATTGCGATAGAGCCCGACGCCGGGGATGCGGACGACGTCGAGCTTGCGGCCCATCGCGTCCGTCGCCTTTTCAAGCGATGCGGCGATGGCGTTCAGGATTTCAGCGTTCGGATCGTCAGGTCCGGCGGGCGCCTGGCAGACGACGCGGCCGGGCGCAACGAAGCGGGCGATGTTGTCGACGTGGCCGTCGGTGTGGTCGTTCTTTAGGCCTTCGTCGATCCAGATGACTTTCTTCGTGCCGAACGCGCGGGCGAGTTCGGCTTCGGCGGCCTCCTTGGTCCAGCCGTTGCGATTGGGATTGAGCAAGGTCTGCTGCGTGGCGAGGATCGTGCCTTCGCCGTCGTGATCGACAGCGCCGCCTTCGAGCACGAAATCGAAGCGTCGCACGGGAACGTTTGATAAGCGGGCCACGTCATCGCCGACGATTGCGTCGTCCGGCAGATCGTACTTCCCACCCCAGCTGTTCGTCTTGAAGCGCAGAGCCACGCGGTCGTTGCCGACGTGCGCGAAGATCGGGCCGGTGTCGCGCAGCCAGATATCGCCGTACTTCGCCGGGATCAGTTCGGCGGTATCACGAAGCGCGGCTTCCGCCGATGCCTTGGCTTCCTCGCCGTTGACGAGCAGCCGGACCTTGTTGCCGGCGAGGCTCAGGGCGCGAACGAGGGCAGCCACGTCGCGGCGCGGGGTTTCAAGATCGCCGTTCCACTCATCGGGATCGGCGGGCCACGCGGTCCAGATCGCTTTCTGGGGCGCCCATTCGGCAGGTGTCACCACCGGCAGTCCGTCGGCCGCGACTGTCATATTTCGGTCCTCGTCAATCATATGGAGAGCGACATGCTCTTAGAAGCAGGCCATGTCGGGGATGGGGTCCGCCGCGTCAAGAGTAGAGATGCGACGGAGCCGAAAATTGCGGCCGGAGCAGCGAATTGTTTACCAATGGCCGGGTTCGGGCGCGTCAGACGCCCCGGCTGAAGATCGTCCCGAGCAGCCCGACGATGATGGCTGCCGGAATGACGACCATCGCGATTGCGCCGATGGTCACTGCCAGTCCAAACATCACGAAGGCGATGACGCCGAACAGCAGGATGGCGGCTAGGAAAACAACGAGCTTGAAAAGCCATTCCCGCCAGCCGGTGAGTACGGTCGTTTCGCCGTTTCTCGTGATGACGATCATGTTGGTCTCCACATCTCGTTCGGTTGCAAGATCATCATTTAATAGCATCTTGCGTTATTAAAGGATATGGCGTTATCCTTTAATAGTTGGATTCGTTATTAAAGGATGCGCGGCGGATCGGATGCGGCATAACTCCCGAGTGGGCACATTTTCGTCGACGGCAGCGCTAGGCGAAAGAGTCCGGTGTTACGTGCCGCGTCCTCTGCCTCCCGATCCTCAGCTTGATCTCACTCGTCTGATGGGGCGGATCACTAGAGCGGATCAAGCTCTAGGGCGTCTCGATGGAGTAGCATCTATCCTCCCGTCGACCGGTCTCTTCGTCTTTATGTACGTGCGGAAAGAAGCGCTTTTATCGTCACAGATCGAGGGCACCCAGTCGTCGTTTTCAGATCTACTTCTGTTTGAAAATGAGGAAACGCCTTCAGTGCCATTCGACGACGTCGAAGAGGTATCCAACTACGTTGTTGCTATGAAGCATGGATTGAAGCGTCTCGCAGAGGGTTTTCCGCTTTCCCTACGCCTAATCCGAGAAATGCACGAGAAGCTTCTCACCAGCGGTCGGGGTAGCGGCAAACAGCCAGGTGAGTTCCGTAGCAGTCAGAACTGGATCGGCGGGACGCGACCAGGTAATGCGATCTTCGTTCCTCCGCCCCCTGAGAAAGTGATCGCATGCTTGGGTGACCTCGAGAAATTTCTACATGATCGCGAGTCTTATCCGGTGCTCATTCGGGCGGCATTGGCCCACGTCCAATTTGAGACGATCCACCCGTTCCTCGATGGTAATGGGCGCCTCGGACGACTGCTCATCACGCTCATGCTTTGCGAAGAACAGACCCTGAGCGAACCGATCCTTTATCTCAGCCTCTACCTTAAGAAAAACCGAGCGCGGTACTACGAGCTTCTTCAACTCGTTCGAGAGAAAGGCGACTGGGAGACGTGGTTGGAGTTTTTTCTCGACGGTGTCGTGGAGACCGCTGAACAAGGGGCTGACACAGCACGCAGGATGCTCGCTCTGTTCAATAAGGATAAGGAGAAAATCTCTACGCTAGGCCGTGCGACGGCGTCCGCTCTCCGTGTGCATGGCGAGCTGCAGAAGGCACCACTTCTTTCGGTGCCCATCATGGCCAAGAGGCTCAAGCTTTCGCAGCCCACCGTGCAGAAGTCGCTCGATCATTTGACCGATCTCGGCATCGTTCAGGAGATCACCGGAAAAAGACGTAGCCGATTATATCAATACACAAAATATTTGAGGATTTTGGACGAAGGGACCGAGCCCCTTCGCCGCTCGGGATGAAAGATCCGATGATCAACCCTGGTTGCGCTTTCCGAGGGTGCGCAGACGCAACGCGTTGAGCTTGATGAAGCCTGCGGCGTCTTTCTGGTCGTAGGCGCCCTTATCGTCTTCGAAGGTGACGAGGGTGGGCGAATAGAGCGATTTCGTGCTTTCGCGGCCGACGGTGATGACGTTGCCCTTGTAGAGTTCGAGCGTCACTTCGCCTTCGACATTCTCCTGGCTCTTGTCGATCAAGGCCTGGAGCATCTCGCGCTCGGGCGAGAACCAGAAGCCGTTATAGATCAGCTCGGCGTAGCGCGGCATGATCTCGTCTTTCAGATGCGCGGCGCCGCGGTCGAGCGTCAGGCTTTCGATGGCGCGGTGGGCAGCGAGCAATATTGTGCCGCCGGGCGTTTCGTAGACACCGCGCGATTTCATGCCGACGAAACGGTTTTCGACGAGATCGATGCGGCCGATGCCGTTATCGCGGCCGAGATCGTTCAGCGCTTTCAGCAGCGTCGCGGGCGAGAGTGCCTGACCATTCAGAGAAACGGCGTCGCCGTTCTCGAAGCCGATCTTGATGGTCGTGACTTTGTCGGGCGCATCCATCGGCGAGATCGTGCGCTGATAGACGACTTCCGGCGGCTTCTTCGCCGGGTCTTCCAGCACTTTGCCTTCGGACGAAGAATGCAGAAGGTTGGCGTCGACCGAGAACGGCGATTCCCCTTCCTTGTCCTTGGCGACTGGAATCTGATGTTCGCGCGCGAACTTCAGAAGCTCTTCGCGGCCCTTGAACGTCCATTCCCGCCACGGGGCGATGATCTTGATGCCGGGTTCAAGCGCATAATAGCCAAGCTCGAAGCGGACCTGATCGTTGCCCTTGCCGGTCGCGCCGTGGCAAACGGTGTCGGCGCCGACCTTGCGCGCGATCTCGATCTGCTTCTTGGCGATCAGCGGCCGGGCGATCGAGGTGCCGAGCAGATAGATGCCTTCGTAAAGCGTGTTGGCGCGGAACATCGGAAAGACGTAGTCGCGGACGAATTCCTCGCGCAGGTCTTCGACGAAAATGTTCTCCGGCTTGATGCCGAGCATCAGCGCCTTCTGGCGGGCGGGCTCGAGCTCTTCACCCTGGCCGAGATCGGCCGTGAACGTCACGACTTCGGCGCCATACGTCTCTTGCAGCCATTTCAGGATGATGGAGGTGTCGAGGCCGCCCGAATAGGCGAGGACAACTTTCTTCACGGATTTGGGCGCGGCGCTCATGGACGATATGGCTCTTCTGGCTCTTGAGATGAGATTGGGCGGGAAACGCGCGGCACTATAGGGTCGGCGGCGCTACCCGCAAGTGGAGTAGACGGGGGAAACCGACTTGTCGCAACGAAAGTCGGCGTTTGGCGAAGATGGGGGAGCAGAATGGGACCGACGATTATCTTTTGGTACGAATTCGCGTCGACCTACTCCTATCTCAGCGCGATGCGCATCGCGGATGCAGCCGAGCGGGCGGAGGTCGAGGTCGAATGGCGGCCGTTTCTGCTCGGCCCGGTCTTCAAATCGCAAGGCTGGGACACGTCTCCGTTCAATCTTTATCCGGCCAAAGGCCGCTACATGGTACGCGATATCGCGCGCACGGCAGCGGCGCGCGGACTCCCCTTCCAGATGCCGGCGACGTTCCCCGGCAACGGGCTGAAGGCCGCCCGCCTCGCCATCGCTGCCAAGGCGCAGGGAAAGATCGGCGGTTTCACGCGTGCCGTCTATGCGGCGGCGTTCGGGAAGGGTTTGGACATCTTCGATGACGCTGTCTTGACGGACTGCCTGCTGTCCGCCGGTCTTAATCCGGAAGCGACGCGCACGCTGGCGTCGGATCCAGCTGTCAAAGCTGCCTTGCGCGCCAACACGGACGAGGCGCAGGCGCTGGGAATTTTCGGAGCGCCGAGTTTCACGACCGGCGATGGCGAACTGTTCTGGGGTGACGATCGGCTGGATCAGGCGCTGGCGTGGGCATGCGCGAAAACGACGGCAAAATCGTGAGGCTTTTTACGCGGTGTTACAGCTGCGCGATGAAGACCTTACGAGATTGTATTGCTGCGCATTCGCGCTTTTGCATTGCACTCGATTCGTGAACATAAAAAAGGCTTTCGGCGGGTGTTTGCGGGTATTTATGACCCGCGGAAGCTGTTAGAAGCGCGGGAACTAATCTCAGTGGGGGAGATGGGGCGTGGCCAGATCGATTCGCATCGTCGGAAGGCTCGTTTGGATCGGGCTGTTGAGCGGCGCAATGGCGTTGCCGCTGGGCGCCGAAGAAATCACCGTAACGATCCCGCCGGACGATACGCCCGCCCAGACGCAGTCCGCCACTGATCCGACCGCGCATCCGACCGACGAGGGAGCGCCGCAAAATTCAGCCCAAGCAGAGCCTGCGGCTTCTGAACCTGCTCCGTCCGAGCCTGCCGCGGCAGCACCCGAGGCTCAACCCGAGCCAACGCCGGCTCCAGCCGCGGAAGCGCCCGCCGAGACTTCTCCTCCGGCCGCTGCTGAAGCGGCTCCGGCTGCGGCCCCTGCCGCCCCTGTCGTGAAGAAAACGCATAAGAAAACAAAGAAAGCGGCTAAAACCGCGGCTCCCGCGAGCGAAGGCACAGCGGAAGCCACGCCTGAGAAGACGGTGAAGAAGACGAAGTCCGCCAAGGCGTCGTGTCTCAACCTGACCGAAGATCAGTGCGGGGCCAACACGGCCTGCATCTGGGTCGCGGCCGGCACCAACGATGCCGGTAAGGCCACCAAGGCGCGGTGCCGGTCAATGGCGATCCTGAAACGGGAAATCGACAAGGCCGCGAAAGCTGCCAAGACGAAAGAGCCGGAAGTCCTGCCGTGGGCCAAGAATGCGACGACGGGCTCGACCGCTACGACGGCGACGGCCGAGACAAAGCCGGAAAAGAAGAAGACCGTTCATCACAAGAAGGCCAAGGCGAAACCCGCTGCGGCGACGCCTCCAGCTGATGCGGCTCCTGCCGAGGCCCCGGCTGCCAGTGGCGGCGATTCTGCTGCGCCCCCGTCGGATGCGGGCGGCGCTGACTAAGCCGTGATTTCCAAGGTGCGGGCTGGCTTACTTCGAGACCGGCTCGACGCCCGTCAGTGAAGGTAGCCGGACCAGCGTGGCGTGACGGGGACGTTGCGCTCCAGGCTTTTCCGGCCTTCGTCGCTGCCAAAAACCAAACGCCATTGGGCGCAAGCGGCGTCGGCGGCATCCATGGCGGACGTGCTGGCGCGCGCGGTCGGGGCTGCAACGGCGTAGGGAACGCCGTAGGAGAGCATCATCGCCATCATCGGCGCCTGATAGAGCGTCCAGGGGGTCGCGCCCCAGAAGGCTTGGACGGCGGGAGGAAAGACCGGAGTCGCCATCATCGGGCGCGAAGCTGGGGCCGATTGCCCGGCGGACCAATAGGCCGAACAAGCGTTGGCCATTGCGAGCCAGGACTGCATGAGATCGGGCTGGGCGGGCGGTTGCGGTTTTGCGACCGGAGCCCAGGCTTCGAACCAAGCCGCCCATGGCGCGACGGGCTCCGCAGGCCGGAGATTTTCCGGCGTCATTTCGTCGTAGAGGCGCTTTTGGCACGCGAGGGAGGCCGCAACGGAGGCCTGACCCATCTCGAACATGGCTTCCGTCGCTTTCTGAAGAAAGCGGAAGTGCAGGGCGCAATCGAACACGGCGTCATCCCTCTAGCTCTGCGACAACATATCATGGTTGCTGCGATGCAGCAACAGCGAAGCAGCGGGGCAACGGTTTTGGTTAATCACGTCTGCGCGAGGGGAGCGGGTCGAGGGGCGAGCGCGGTCAACTGCGCGAGGATGGCGGAGCCTCGTCGTCCTGCGCGGGCGTAGCCGTGACGCCGGGGACGGCCGACGCGTCACGTTCGGCAAACTTCAGCCGTTCGAGGGTCGGCATACGCCAAAGCCGCCGGTCTTCGCTCGTTTCGGGAACGGGGGGATGGGTGATGACGACACTGACGTCGTCTTCTTTATCGGGACGCGGCGGGGCGGTTTCCGGCGTGGGCGCGGTTACCAGTGCGGGTGTCGGTGCGGGAGCACGGCCCGCAAATTGTCCGGCGGCGAGCCAGTAGACGAAGCCGCCGAAGAAGCCGACCGTCAGGAATGTCTTGATCGCGTAATCATTGAAGATCGTCGGCTGGCCAGCCACTTCGCTGGCGTACTGGGCACTGAAACCGAGCAGCGCGATGATGATGCCGGCGAGAAGATAAAACGACAGCGTGCGGATCGAAAACCATTCTCCGATCGCGGCCACGATCAAAACGAAGAAGGCTGAGAAAATTCCGATGTGGGTTGCGGCGAGCAGCGACAAGTCGATGATTTCGCCAAGCGTCTTGGGCCAGCGGCTGGATGAGCCGGGCAGAACGCCGACATCGACAAAGAGGACGGTCACGAGGCCTGCGGCCAAGCTCGCCAGCGTCAAGCCGAATACGATCCGCGCCAATGTGCCGATTAGTCTGAGCACAAGAACTCCGCCCCAAGTCACCCTGGCGCGGAGTGTATATAGCCAGTGGCTCGGGGCTCAATAGGGATTCGGGCTGAGCCGCCGATTAGGGATTTGCGGTAGGAGCCGCGCGATCCTTGGCGGCCAGGCGCTGACTTTCGGACCTAAGTTGCCCGCAGGCGGCGAGAATATCGCGTCCACGCGGCGTGCGGACGGGGCTTGCGTAGCCTGCACGGTTCACGACGTCGGCGAAGCGTTCGATGGTTTCCCAATCCGAGCATTCATAGCGCGAGCCCGGCCACGGATTGAACGGGATCAGGTTGATTTTCGCCGGAATTCCCGACAGCAGCCGTACCAGCGCGCGGGCTTCGGCAAGGCTGTCGTTCACGCCCTTCAGCATCACGTATTCGAAGGTGATGCGGCGCGCATTCGATAGGCCCGGATAATTGCGGCAGGCCTCCATCAGCTCGGCGATGGGGTATTTCTTGTTGATCGGCACGAGTTCATCGCGCAGCGCGTCGTTCGTCGCGTGCAGTGAGATCGCGAGCATCGTGTCGGCTTCTTCGCCCCACCGCGGAATTTCGGGAACGACGCCTGACGTCGAGAGCGTGATGCGCCGCTTCGATAGCGACAGGCCTTCGCCGTCGGAGGCGACGTCCATCGCGGCTTTGACGTTGTCGAAATTATAAAGCGGTTCGCCCATGCCCATCAGCACGACGTTGGTGATCTTGCGTTCCGCGTTGGGCAACAGACGGCCGTCGTCGGGGCCTTTCGCGCCGGGCCAATCGCCGATGCGGTCGCGCGCCAGCATGATCTGGCCGACAATTTCTTCGGCTTCGAGATTGCGCACGAGGCGCTGGGTGCCGGTATGGCAGAACGAGCAATTCAGCGTGCAGCCGACCTGGCTCGAAATGCAGAGTGTGCCCCGGTCGCTTTCCGGAATGTAGACGGTTTCGATTTCCGGCGGCCGCGCCTCGTGGCTGCGTTTTGCCAGGCGAAGAAGCCACTTGCGCGTGCCGTCGACCGAAATTTGCTCGGAGACGATCTCGGGCCGGTCCAGTGTGTAAAGGTCGGCGAGTTGACGGCGGAGGTCTTTGGAGACGTCCGTCATGTCCTCGAAGCTCGTGACGCCACGGACGTAGATCCAGCTCCAGAGCTGGCCGACGCGCATGCGGAGCTGCTTCTCGGGTACGCCTGCAGCGGCGAGCGCGAGCTTCAGGCGGTCGCGCGTCAGACCTGCGAGCGAAGGCTTCGCGGCGGACGTATCCGTATCGATCTTAACCAAGGGCGCGGCGGTCATAACTTAAAAAATCAGCTTCGAGTTGCGGAAGTGGCCCTTTTACAGGCGTTTGCGGCGGATTGGTAGTCGCAGGACGTCGCGCTCTTTATTTGATGGCGCTTAGCGACACGCATATCGCGCGCCGGCCGCCGAGCGCCAACGGTTAAAGGATAAACCGGCTGAGGTCGGCGTTTTTCGAGAGTTGGCCGACGCGCTCTGTCACGTAGGGGCCGTCGATGACGACGGTGGCGCCGCTCTTGTCGGAGGCTTCGAACGAAACCTCATCGAGCACGCGTTCCAGAACCGTCTGCAGACGGCGCGCGCCGATGTTCTCGACGGTCGAATTCACTTCCACCGCGGCGTCGGCCAGCGCGTCGATCGCGTCGGGTTTGAATTCGAGCGTCAGGCCTTCGGTCTGCATCAAGGCGACGTACTGCTTGATGAGGCTCGCCTGCGGTTCCGTCAAAATGCGTTTCATGTCATCGCGCGAGAGCGCGTTGAGCTCGACGCGGATCGGCAGGCGGCCTTGCAACTCAGGCAGCAGGTCCGACGGCTTCGAGACGTGAAAGGCGCCGGAGGCGATGAAGAGAATGTGGTCAGTTTTTACAGGGCCGTACTTCGTCGCGACCGTCGTGCCTTCGATCAACGGCAAAAGATCACGCTGGACGCCTTCGCGCGAGACATCGGCGCCACCACGCGTGCCATCGCCGCGCGAGGAGATTTTGTCGATTTCGTCGAGGAAGACGATGCCGTTGTTTTCTACGGCGGCGACGGCTTCGCCGGAGATCTGATCGCTGTCGATCAGCTTGTCGCTTTCTTCCGCGATCAAGATTTCGAAGCTGTCGAGAACGGTGACGCGCCGTGATTTGGTGCGCTGGCCGAGTGCCTTGCCCAGCATCTCGCTGATGTTGATCGTTGCCATCGAGCCGCCCGGCATGTCGAACGTGGGGATGGGAGACGCCGTATCGGCGACAAGGATGTCGATTTCCTTGTCGTTCAATTCATTGTTGCGCAGCTTCTTGCGGAAGCTATCGCGCGTGGATGGTGAGGCGTTCGAGCCGACAAGCGCATCAAGCACGCGCTCTTCGGCTGCTTTTTCGGCTTTGGCGCGCACGCCTTGGCGTTTCGATTCTTTGACGAGGCCCAAGCCGACTTCGACGAGATCGCGGATAATGCTTTCGACGTCGCGGCCGACGTAGCCGACCTCGGTGAATTTTGTGGCTTCGACTTTGAGGAACGGCGCGCCCGCGAGTTTCGCCAAGCGGCGGGAGATTTCGGTTTTGCCGACGCCGGTCGGGCCGATCATCAAGATGTTCTTCGGCAGAACTTCGTCGCGCAACTCACCGGTCAATTGCTGGCGGCGCCAACGGTTGCGCAACGCGATGGCGACGGCGCGCTTGGCGTCGCCTTGGCCGACGATGTAGCGGTCGAGTTCGGATACGATTTCACGCGGGGAAAAGTTGGTCATTGTCTCGCTTGCGGAAGGTAGGGACCGATGGGTGTGGCGTTCAGCACCGGCAGCAGGCGGTTGCGCAGCGGGTGCCAGAAGACGCCGAGGATCAAGACGAAGCCGCCGACGAGGGCAAGCGTCAGGGTGAAGGACGAGGGAGCGTTGCCGCTATGAGGCAGCTCCACGCCACCGCTCAAGAGATCGTAGACCGCGCCGCAGAAGTAGGCGAGCGACGAGACGAGGAGGGCGCGCCGATCGATGGCCAGCGCGAAGAGGCCGAGCGCGAGAACGGTCAGCAGCACGACGCCAGAAGTCATCAAGCCGTTGGTTGAACTTTTGATCAGCATGATCATCGGCGAGACGATCAGCGCGGCGGCGACGAGATGCAGCCAGAATGCGCAATCGGAAAAGCGCATGACGCGCTTCGGATCCTTCGCATCGTAGAACAGCGCAACGAGCAGAACGAACAGGCCGTAACCGAATGCTGCAAACGACAAGCCGACGCCAATCGAGTAGAGGCTTTTGCTAACGACAGCGTAGCCGAAGAACGCCATCAGGCCGAGCGCGAACGGCAGGCGGAAGCGCAAGTAATAGACGAACGAGGCGATGAGGGCTGGCAAGCCGAACACAAGTGTCGGATTGCGCCAGAACACGAGTTCGGAATCCACATCCCAGGTGGAGGATTTGAAGTTGTCCCAGTGAAGCTGGACGACGACGGCGGATGCGGCAAACGCAACGAACAGCAGAGAGAGCACCATTCCGGGCAGCACGGCGCGCAGCCGTCCGACGAGAATTTCGCTCAAGATCCAGAACGTGGCGGCGGCGACAGCCAGTGTCGCGACCCAACTGATGCCGAAAAGTCCGGTGGACGTAACGGTGAGAAACGCAGCCGCGATCAGCAGCACGCCGATGGTCAGGAAAACGTCGTTGAAGCCGTTGAGGAAGCGGAAGCGTTCCTCATCGGCCAGCACGGACGGTTCGCCGTCGGGTCCGAGCGGCGCGGCGGCGGGACCATGGCGCATGGCACGCAGCTTCTCGGCTTGCGCCGCGTCGATCACGCCCGCGTCGACGGCTGCCTGAAGATCGTCAGAGGAGGGTCCGTTGGCCATGAGCGGGCTCGCGCCGTTACGATGTCTTCGCGTCGAGGCTTTCGACGACGATGTTCGAATTCGTATAGACGCAAATCTCGGCGGCAATGGACATGGCCTTGCGGGCGATGGCTTCGGCGTCGAGCGGCTGGTCGATCAAGGCGCGCGCGGCGGCAAGCGCATAGTTGCCGCCGGAGCCGATCCCGGCGATGGCGTTTTCGGGTTCCAGCACGTCGCCGGTGCCTGTCAGGACGAGGGTCGTTGTGGCATCGGCGACGATCATCATGGCTTCCAGGCGGCGCAGGAAGCGGTCAGTGCGCCAGTCTTTCGCCAATTCGACGGCGGCACGGGTCAATTGGCCGGGGTATTGCTCAAGCTTGGCCTCGAGCCGCTCGAACAAGGTGAAGGCGTCGGCCGTCGCGCCCGCGAAGCCGCCAATCACGTCGCCTTTGCCCAGGCGGCGGACCTTTTTGGCATTCGACTTGATGACCGTTTGGCCGAGGCTGACCTGGCCGTCACCGGCAACTACAACTTTACCGCCCTTCCGGACCGTCAGGATCGTCGTGGCGTGCCAGCTCGAAAGGCCGGCATTTTGGCTCTGGTGCGTCATATGTATGGCGTCAGTTAAGCTTTTGGCGGGAAGATGCAAGGTGGGTGGGCCTTGGCCTGTCGGGTGACAAGCTGATAAAGGCTCGTGGCCTCGGGGGCAAACATTGATGGTTTTCTGGCCCCGGCGGCCGGCTCCCGGTACGGGAGTCGCCGGGGCCAAGCGAAAAGGAACGATTCACGTGAAGCGGCAGGCGACGATAACGCGCAAGACCAAGGAGACCGAGATCTCCGCGACCGTCGACCTCGATGGGACGGGCGCCTACGACGTTTCGACGGGGATCGGCTTTCTCGATCACATGCTGGAGCAACTCGCCCGGCATTCTCTCATCAACATTACGCTCAGGGCCAAGGGCGACCTGCACATCGATTTCCACCACACGGCCGAGGATACGGGCATCGTGCTGGGGCAGGCGATCGCCAAGGCGCTCGAGGATAAAGCCGGGATCATGCGGTATGCCGATGTGCATCTGCCGATGGACGAGACGCTGACGCGCGTGGCGGTCGACGTTTCGGGGCGGCCGTTTCTGGTCTGGAAGGTGGATTTCACACGGCCGAAGCTTGGCGAGATGGACACCGAGCTGTTCCGCGAGTGGTTCCAGGCGTTTGCCCAGAATGCCGGCATTACGTTGCACGTCGAAAACCTTTACGGCGAGAACAATCACCATATCGCGGAGACCTGCTATAAGGGCCTCGCGCGGGCGCTGAAGGCGGCGGTTGCGATCGATCCGCGGCAGGCGGGTCGCATTCCGTCGACGAAAGGCGCGCTTTAACGTTCGAGCCGGTCGTCCTGACGGATTTGGGCGGCGCGCCGTTCGAATGGAGCAAGGAGCTTTGAGTTCTGTGTCGACCTACACCGTGCATGAGCCGCCGGATGCCGATGCCGATCGCATCGATCGCGGCGTCGAGCTTGAGTTCGTCAAAGACGGGTTTTCGTGGTTGACCGCAATCTGTCCGCCGCTCGGGTTTCTGGCGAACGGCGTCTGGCTGATGGCGATTGCCTATCTCGCGGGTTCGGCGCTGCTCGGCTACGTGCTGAATGCGCTGAAAGTCAGCCCGGACAGCATCGGCATCATCTTTCTGATGATCAACATCTACCTTGGCTTCGAGGTGTCGAGCCTGAAGCGGTGGATGTTGGACCAACGCGGCTGGCAGATGATTGGCGTCGTCAACGGCAAGTCGATTGCGGAGAGCGAGCGGCGGTTCTTCGAAGGCTGGCTGCCGGAGCAGCCGGTGATCGCGCGCGATGACGCCGCTGGTGCGTCGTCGAGGGCGCGCGGATCACGCTTCTGGCCGTTCGGCATTGGGGCTTGAGCGTCACGCGCGCGGATTGTTCTTCCGGGTTGCGCGTCGTGGGACGATCGCACTCCAGGCCGCATAGTCCGCGTCGTTGAGACTGGGTCCCGGATCTCGCAAGAGGCCCCACCCGGGATGACAATTGGCGCGGCTTGCGGCATTGGAAGCTGGCACAATTTATCTCACTGAAAATTCCTCCGAGGCCCGGTCTTCTCATGCAAAGCGTTGTTATCATCGATTACGGGTCGGGCAATCTGCACTCGGCGGCGAAGGCGTTTGAAAGCGCGGCGCGCGCGAGCGAGGCCGATGTCCGGATCATCGTCAGTCCACGGCCTGAAGATGTGCTGGCGGCGGATCGGATCGTGCTGCCGGGTGTCGGAGCATACGGCGACTGCAAGCACGGGCTCGAACGCGTGCCGGGGCTCATCCCGGCGCTGGAAGAGACGGTGCGGCAGAAGGGTCGGCCGTTTCTCGGCATTTGCGTCGGCATGCAGCTTTTGTCCGAGCGGGGGCTCGAATTCGTCGAGACGCCGGGGCTTGGGTGGATCAAAGGTGAAGTGCGCGCGATTTCACCCAGCGATCCGGAATTGAAAATTCCGCACATGGGCTGGAACACGCTCAACGTCGTCCATCCGCATGCGTTGCTCGACGGCATTCCGACCGGCCCGGACGGCTGGCACGCGTATTTCGTGCATTCGTTCGCGATGGTGCCGACAGAGCGGCGCGTCGTCGTTGCCGAGACGGATTACGGCGGACCGATCACGGCGTTCGTCGCCGACGGCAATATTGCCGGCACGCAGTTTCACCCCGAGAAGAGCCAGAAGCTCGGGCTGAAGCTGATTGCGAATTTCTTGAAGTGGAAGCCGTAGATATTGACGTCATGCCGACGGAGGTCGGCATCCAGTCAGCGAGCAAATGTCTCGCAAGCTGAGGCTTGGCTGGATCCCGGCCTGCGCCGGGATGACGTTCAGCGGGCGTGTCTATCACCCGATCTCTAACCCCTTCCCGATAGGGAGAAGGAACTCAGAAGCCGAAGTCACCGCGCAAGCGTGCCGACGGCCGATTGAATGACCGTCCAGACGCCGCGCGGGACGTGCCATGTGCCATCGGTATCGTCGTCTTCGAGGCGGCCTTCGAGCCAGGTGAGACGCGCCGTGCCAGCCGCGTCGGCGCGACCAAGTTCGTGGACGGCGAGTTCATCAGGAGAATCGAAGAGGATCGCGAGGCGCCGCTTGATCTGTTCGGCGCCGAGCCAGGTTCTGACGTACCAGACGCCGTTGCCGGCGGGGGCGTATTCGGTCGCGATGTAGGGGAGCGAGAACGTCACCGTCCAGGTGTCCTGGTTGGCGGATTTGGGGGTGTGATGGAGAAGGAAGGTCTTCATGGCGCTAATCCGGTACTTGAGCGTGGGGGAGCTTTGGGGAGCAGGCATGAGGTACGCAGTACGCGACGTGAAAAACGCAAATTAAAAAAGGAGCCGGGGATCATGAGGCAGTTGGGGGGCATGATCCCCGGGTCTCCAGCATCGGCCTTTGGACGAGACGAGCCCGTCGGGAAGGCTAGGGGGAGAGAAAGACCCGCCCCGCCCAAAGACCGGAATTCGTGGGTGTTAGCCGGCTTTCGCGAACGGCAGCTCGGGCTCCATCGGCTCGGCAGCAGCTGTTGCGGGAAGCGGGAAGGCGATGACGTTACCATCGGGTGCGAGATCGACGCTGGGGCGGCGCTGGCGGAACCAGCGGAGCGACGTGTTCGTCATTGCGGCGTCGCGCTTCGTCGCCTGGATCAGGAGGCCGTCGTCTTCGGCGAGAAGCGCGCGGAGATCCGTCTCGAGTTCCACTTCTTCGCGTTCGGACATGACGTACCAGGTGTTCGACAGCGGCCGGGCCCACTTGTCGCCGATGCCCATGATGGCCTGGGCGACGACGTGCTGATTGCGGGTCGGGTGGGCGAGATCGTACGAGATGAGGTAGGTGCGCATGGGGGCTCTCCTAGTGTTTCGGGAGGGTCGAACACGCTACTCTGACCCAAGGTGGCGCCTGACTTGCGGCGTCGTGAACATAGGAAGAACATGTCACGACTCAGAACAGTTGTCCAGCATTTGTTCTAAAATTGTTCTTGTCGAAGTCTTAACGTCGTGGTAGGGACAACAGGTTAAAATAATTAAGAATTTCGGCCTACAGCGGGGGTATTGCGCCCCGCGCCTAAGCGGAACATGTGCCGGCGGTCCGCTACGCTTCGGGGAACAGGCTCAGCTGATCGGGATCAGGGTGCGCGGACGTTGGAATGCGCCGGTGGGGGCCAGGATCGAAGCGCGGCTCAAGCCTTGGAAAACGGCGCTGGAACGCGGCGAGCGCCTTGGCGCGACTGCCCGGAAAGCGCACTTCCTCCCAAATTTCATAGAGACGGCGGGGGTCGCAGGCGTAGCGGCGCTGCAGGTCCGTCGGGCGGGTGCGCATCCAGCGAGCGATCCAGATGTCGATGGCGTCGTCCTCGGTCAGGGGACGGCGGGCAACGACAGGCGGCGGCTCGACAAGAAACGCAGTAGCCATGGAACACTCTTACTTTTGCGCATCGCGCCTCCCTTCTGGGGAGTCGGCCATTCTTCGATTGCGCGCTGCGACTCGCGTTCCGCGAGCCGGCCGCAGCGCGTAGGTCTTGACGTAGCCTGCGATCCGCGATTGATCGCACGAACCGTTTAGGAACCCAAGATAGCAATCTGATGGCCGGATTGTCGCGCCAGATATGGCGCGAATTCGTTCTCTCCCTGACGGGAGCAGGAATTTACCCGCGAGACAAAAGCATTGATCCTATTCCCTGCCATAGACCTTAAGGACGGCCAGTGCGTGCGGCTGAAGCTCGGCGAGATGGATGCCGCCACCGTGTTCAACGACGATCCGGCGGCGCAGGCGGCGAGCTTCGAGCGACAGGGCTTCAAGTACCTGCATATCGTCGATCTCAACGGCGCGTTCGCGGGCAAGCCGGTCAACGGTGCGGCGGTCGAGGCCATTCTGAAAGCGATCAAGATGCCGGCGCAGCTTGGCGGCGGCATTCGCGATCTGGCGACGATCGAAGCTTGGCTGGATAAGGGTATTCGCCGCGTAATCCTCGGCACGGTCGCGGTGCGCGATCCGGCGCTTGTGAAGGACGCGGCGAAACGCTTTCCAGGCCAGGTCGCGGTCGGCATTGACGCCAAGGGCGGCAAGGTGGCCGTCGAGGGTTGGGCGGAGACGTCGGAGCTGACGGCTGTCGATCTGGCGAAGCGGTTCGAAGACGCGGGCGTTGCGGCCATCATCTATACCGACATTGAACGCGACGGCGTGTTGAAGGGGCTTAATTTGCCTGCCACAGCCGCGCTCGCGCAGGCGACGCGTATTCCGGTCATCGCGTCGGGAGGTCTTGCGTCCATTGCCGATGTGCGCGACCTGATGAAACCAGAATACCGAATGCTCGAAGGCGCTATCACGGGCCGCGCGCTCTACGATGGCCGCCTCGATGCCAAAGAAGCGCTCGAACTTCTGGAGAAGGCATGAAGATCGGTGACAAAGTCCGTGTGCTGGGCGTTCCGGATGGCGTGCCCAAAGACAACAAGCAGCTCATGACGCTGTTTCGCGGCTGCGTCGGCAAGACCTTTCCGATCGTCAAGTTCGACGACGGACTGGTCGAGCTGCATGTCGGCGAAGTTTTCGGCAAGTCCGCCGAGCATCACCAAATCTGGCTCGATCAGAGCCAAGTGCAATTGATTGAGGCCTGAACTTTGAACGTCATGACGCAAGGCGCGTCGGCCGAGCCGGTGCTGCCGCCTGAAATTGCGCGGCGGCGCACGTTCGCGATCATCTCGCACCCTGACGCCGGTAAAACGACGCTGACGGAAAAGCTGTTGCTGTTCGGCGGAGCGATCCAGATGGCGGGCGCAGTGAAAGCGCGCGGCGAGCGGCGGCGCACGCGTTCCGACTGGATGCAGATCGAGCAGCAGCGCGGCATTTCGGTGACGTCGTCGGTGATGACGTTCGAGCGTAACGGCATCGTCTACAACCTGCTCGATACGCCGGGCCACTCCGACTTCAGCGAAGACACCTATCGTACGCTGTCGGCGGTCGACGCCGCCGTGATGGTGATGGACGCGGCGAAGGGCATCGAAAGCCAGACGCGCAAACTGTTCGAGGTTTGCCGCCTGCGCGATATTCCGATCATCACGTTCATCAACAAAATCGACCGCGAAGCGGAAGATCCGCTGACGCTGCTTGATCAGATTGCGGCGGACCTGGCGCTCGATCTCGTGCCGATGGCATGGCCTGTTGGCATGGGGACCGACTTCCGCGGCGTGCTCGATCTCGTCGGCAACAAGATTTTGCTTCCCGAGAGCGAGGAGCGCGGCGCTTCGTACGGGCATTCGCAACCGCTCGAAACGTTCGAGGGACTGCGCCGCATCGAGGGAATCGACGAGCGTATCGCTGAGAAGACGATCGAGGCCGTGGAGCTGGCGCAGGGTGCCCTGCCGCAGTTCGATCTGCAGGCCTTCCGCGAGGGGCATCTGTCGCCGGTGTTCTTTGGCAGCGCCTTGAAGAACTTTGGTGTCGAGCAACTTCTCGATGCGCTTGGCGCCTGGGCGCCTGGGCCATTGGCGCGCGATGCCACGCAGCGGACCGTGCAGCCGGGCGAGGATCAGGTTACGGGCTTCATCTTCAAGGTGCAGGCCAACATGGACCCGAACCATCGCGACCGTATTGCGTTCATGCGGATCTGCTCGGGCAAGTTCAAGCGCGGCATGAAGATGCTGCACGTCCGCGACAACAAGCCGATGACGATCTCGTCGCCGACGTTCTTCTTCGGCCAAGGCCGCGAGACGGCGGACGAGGCGTGGGCGGGCGACATCATCGGCGTGCCGAACCATGGGACCCTGCGCGTCGGCGATACGCTGACAGAGAAGGAAGCGCTAAAGTTCACCGGCATTCCGAATTTCGCGCCGGAGCTTCTGCGCCGCGTCGTCATTCAGGATGCGATGAAGGCGAAGCAGCTCAACCGCGCTTTGGACGATCTGGCGGAAGAGGGCATCGTGCAGGTGTTCACGCCGATCGCGGGCGGGCGGCAAATTCTCGGCGTCGTAGGCCAGCTGCAGTTCGAAGTTTTGCAGTCACGCGTTGCCAACGAATACAGCGTACCGGTGTCGTTGGAACAGTCGCCGTTCGAAGTGGCGCGATGGATCTCGGCGGATGATCCGGCGGCGTTGCAGAAGTTCGTCAATGCGCATCGGGGCGAGATAGCGACCGACCGTGACGGAGCACTCGTGTTCCTGGCGGAGAGCGCCTGGATGCTGAAATACAAGACCGAGCGCTTTCCTGAAATTAAATTCGCCGCACTCAGGGAGCGCGGCGAATCTTAAATCGATCGGTGATCGAGTGCCGTTGGTATGTGGCTGCAGGAGCGGCCGCTGCGGCGCCCGAAATGGGGTATCTGCGATAATATTGCCGCTCGCGGCGACCGCCCCCAAGAGGCTCTTAACCCCATCGTCGCTGGCTGAAGTTTGATACGCATCAAACTTCACGGGCTTCGCGGTGATCCTCGGGCTTATTGCTGGGCCTTATTCTTCGATTTGTGCTGCTGCAGAATGGATCCTCGGCCATAAAGCCGAGGATGACATTCGGCGTGGGACGGCCTCTGACCTTCGTCAGGCCCTGGCCGAGGCGCCGGCAGCGATCCCGTCTCAGACCGAAATGTTCGGTTCGCGGCGCTGGGGGTTCGAGAATTTGCCTTCTACGCCTTCCAGCCACTTATGCAGCGCAGTTTCGAGGGCATCCGTCTGGGCGGACGCCTTGCTGTGCTGCAGCTCCGTTATGGTGCCTTCGGCGTCCAGCGAGCCGCGAATGGTGTCGTGCTGATCGATGAAGCTCGTCAGCGCATCGGCTTGATCGCCGATGCCATGCGTTTCGAGCTGGGTGCGGGCCTGGGCAATACGGTCCTGTATGGCGGCCAACCGGGCGCGAAGGTTCTTAGGGGCGAAGTCGTCGACCATAGGTATCAGGTTCCCTTGCAAATTTTTGCGCGGAGTTCCGCGAGACGGCATAACTCTGGAGGCGCGTGAGAGTTCCCTCGGAGGAACGTTAATATGCTCGACGCTGACGGACGCGGCGTGATAGTTGCCTAGCCACGGGGCGTGATACCGGAGCTCCCGAGTTCAAAGGAAGTCGCTTTTACAAATATGCTGAAAGTCCGCATCATTCCATGTCTTGATGTCAAAGATGGACGAGTTGTAAAGGGCGTCAATTTCGTCGATCTCGTCGATGCGGGCGACCCGGTCGAGGCGGCCGCCGCTTATGACGCAGCCGGCGCCGATGAGCTCTGCTTTCTTGACATCACGGCCAGCCACGAGAACCGCGATACGATCTTCGACGTCGTGGAACGGACGGCCAATCGCTGCTTCATGCCGCTGACGGTCGGCGGTGGGGTGCGTACCGTTGAAGATATCCGCAAGCTGCTCGAAGCGGGCGCCGACAAGGTTTCGATCAACACAGCGGCGGTGAACAAACGGGCGTTTGTGAAGGAAGCGAGCGAGAAGTTCGGCGCGCAGTGCATCGTCGTCGCAATTGATGCCAAGCGCGTGTCGGCCGAAGGCGAGCCGCCGCGGTGGGAAATCTTTACGCACGGTGGCCGGACGCCGACGGGCATCGACGCCGTTGAATACGCGCGTGAGGTCGCAGAACTCGGCGCTGGCGAGATTCTTCTGACCTCAATGGATCGCGATGGCACGAAAGCGGGCTTCGACGTCGAGCTAACCCGGGCTGTGTCCGACGCAGTGACGATCCCGGTGATCGCGTCGGGCGGTGTCGGCACGCTGCAGCATCTTGTCGATGGTGTCGAAGGCGGCCACGCGAGCGCGGTCTTGGCGGCGTCGATCTTTCACTTCGGGACGTATTCGATCCCGCAAGCGAAGGACTACATGGCCAAGGCCGGCCTCGCGATGCGGATGGATTCCTAGATTTTCTTGAGTTTGGAATGGCGCCCTGCCCTCCGTCATGCCGACGAAGGTCGGCACCCAGACAAGCATCACCACTTCACCTGTCGAGGTTTGACTAGATCCCGGCCTGCGCCGGGATGACGGTATGAGGAACCAAAAGGGCGCCGCCTTGGGGCTATGGCGTCCGGCGTCTAAGGCGCGGGCGTTTTATCCGGGAAGCGGCAGATGTCGTTGATGAGGCAGCGCCAGCATTCGGGCTTTCTCGCCTTGCAGACGTAGCGGCCATGCAGGATCAGCCAGTGATGCGCGTGCATGGCATATTCCTTGGGCACGACATGCATCAGGTCTTCTTCCACTGCCAGCGGTGTCTTTCCACGCGACAGGCCGATGCGGTTCGCGACGCGAAAGACGTGCGTGTCGACGGCCATCGTCGGCTGATGAAAGGCGATGTTCATGACGACGTTCGCGGTCTTGCGGCCGACGCCGGGTAGCGATTCCAGCGCATCGCGATCCGATGGGACGACGCCGTCGTAATCGTCGATCAGGCGCTGGGACAAGCCGATGACGTTCTTCGCTTTGGCCCGGTAAAGGCCAATCGTTTTCACGTAATCGCGCAACTTGTCTTCGCCGAGCTTCAGCATCTTTTCCGGCGTGTCGGCGACCTTGAAGAGCGCGCGGGTCGCCTTGTTGACGCCAGCGTCGGTAGCCTGGGCGGACAGCACGACGGCGACCAATAGCGTAAACGGATTGGTATGCTCCAGCTCGCCCTTGGGCTCAGGGTTTGCGGCGTGAAACCTCCGGAAAACCTCATGAATTTCGGCTTTGTCGAGCAGCGCAGATTTACGCGCCTTCTTGGCCGCAATTGCCGCAGGTTTTGCAGCCTTGCGTTTTGGGGCGGAACTTCCGATGCTTGTATGGTGTACATCTGAGGACGCTTTGGCCATCAGAGCTCCGCTGTGTTGGCGCCGTTGGCGCTCCGCAGTGATGGGGTTGAGACGGGTCGCCAGCCACGAGACATGAGCGATAATCGAACTGAAATGCAATCCGCGAAAGATACGCAGTTTGTGCTTCATCCCCACCGCTCGCTGCCGCCGAGCGGGTTCTTGATCATGATGAGCCTGATTAGCTCGGTAAGCTTCATCGTCGGGCTGGTGTTTTATCTTATGGGCGCCTGGCCGGTGTTCGGTTTTTTCGGGCTCGACGTCGCGCTGATCTACTGGGCCTTCAAACGCAACTATCGCGACGGCCTGGAATACGAGACGGTCGATGTCACTCCCGACGTGTTGACGCTCACGCACGTTCATCCCTCGGGGCAGCGCGAAGTTTTCGAGTTCAACCCGTATTGGACGCGGGTGAGCTGCACGGTTGATCGCCCGGACGGGCGGACATCGCTCTGGCTGTCCGCGCAGGGCAAGGCGGTGCGGTTCGGGAAGTTTCTGACGGACGACGAGCGGCGTGATTTCGCCAACGCTTTAAGCGGTGCTCTCGTCACCGCGCGCGGGTCGAAGTTTTAGACTCTATCGTCATCCCGGCCTTTGTCGGCGTGACACAACAAGCTGTTCGTGCGCAGGCTAATCATTCAGCATCGTCAGCGCGGCGCGGCGCTCGCCGGGCTTTAAGCGCAGGAACTGCGTGCGCGCGGTTTTGATGTCTTTCGCCGTACCGGTTTCGGCGGCGGCTTTCAGCGCTTTCGTTGCCGCGTGATCGGCGCCGACAACAAAGGACAGGGCGCCCGCGAGACGCCCCATCGTGGCCGGGTCGAACTTGAAATCGTCGTCGGTCATGTGAGCCTCTCGCTTACTGGAACCGGCCGCCGCGCTGCAGGACTTCGATCTTGTAGCCGTCCGGATCGTCGATGAAAAAGAACGTGCCGAACGGCTTGCCGTCGTGCGTCATGTTCTTGATGTCTTTCGGCTGGTAGCCGGCGGCGGCGATTTTAGCGCGCGTCGCTTCGAGATCGTCAACGACGAAGGCGATATGGCCATAGCCATCGCCAAGATTGTAGGGCTCGGTGCGGCCCTTGTTGACCGTCAGCTCAACCTCGAAATCGTTCTCGGCGTTCTTCAGATAGGTGAGCGAAAAGTCCGGCCAGTCTTTCTTTTCGGAAACTTTGAGGCCGAAGCACGCCTCGTAGAACTTCGCCGAGCGCGCCTCGTCGAGAACGCGGATCATCATATGAATCGCTTTGGCCATTCTGTCCGTTTCTCCCTTTTCGTCTTTATGTTTTAAGCCGGGTCGGAGCGAGCCCGGCGTTGGCGCGAGGACAAGACGTCAAAGCCAAGGGCGCGAGGACGCCGTGCCTTCTTCGAACGTCGAGATGGCTTTGCCCTTCTCCAGCGTCAGGCCGATGTTGTCGAGGCCGTTCAACAGGCAGTGCTTGCGGAATGGATCAATGTCGAACTTGATGACGCCGCCATCGGGACCGCGGATTTCCTGTTTTTCCAGATCGACGGTGATCGTCGCGTTGGCGCCGCGGCTGGCGTCGTCCATCAGCTTGTCGACATCCGACTGCGGCAGCTTGATCGGCAGGATGCCGTTCTGGAAGCAGTTGTTGTAGAAAATGTCGGCGAAGTCGGTGGCGATCACGCAGCGAATGCCGAAGTCCAACAGCGCCCAGGGCGCATGCTCGCGCGAAGAGCCGCAGCCGAAGTTGTCGCCCGCAACGAGGATCGTCGCGTTCCGGTACTGCGGCTTATTCAGGACGAAGTCCGGCAGCTCGTTGCCCGTCGCTGGGTCGTAGCGCATCTCGTAGAACAGCGACTTGCCGAGGCCGGTCCGCTTGATCGTTTTCAGGAACTGCTTCGGGATGATCATGTCGGTGTCGACATTGCGGATCGGCAGCGGGGCGGCAACGCCCGTCAGAACCGTGAATTTATCCATGCTTACGTCTCCTCTTCAGGCGCGCAGTGTGTCTGCCAGCGCCCGGAAATAGCCTTCCGCCGAGGCAAGCCGCCGAGCGTGCCGGAAAGCGCCGAACTCCCGGATGGCGGCTTCGAGATCGAAGGGCTTCAGATGTTCCAGCCGCCGTTTAACGCCAGCCTGCTTGCGCCCGTCAAGATGGTGTTCGAGCGTCGCGACAATCGTTTCGACGTAGCCACCGACGCGGCCAAGCTCGCGAGTGGCGGTCAGCAGCGCTGAACGGTTATGGGGGTCGGCTTCCAGAACGGCAAGGCTTGAGGCGGCGCGGGCCAATGTTGCTGCAACTTCCTCGGCGTAGAGGGCGACCTTCTCGCGCCGGAGGCCGTCCAGCTTGGCGGCGAGCGCCAGCCAGCGGTTAACCGTGCGGGCGAGGTCAAGAAGGCGCTGGGCGTAGTCGGCGAGCCGCATGGCAGATCCTCAGGTCTAACGGATCTGGGATTTTACGGCCGCCGGAATGGGCGGGGATAAGTTTTGGCTTTTCTGGCAGGCCGCGGCCACTCCCGTACCGGGAGCCGGCCGCCGCGGCTAAACCTAAGTCGTCACCGAATCTTCGGGTCGGCGTAGCACTTGCGCATGTATTCGCAGCGGTATGATCCGGAGAAGTGCATGGCATCGCCCTTGGCGGGCGTAATGAACGTGCAGATCTCTTCCAGGCCTTCGGGCTTCAGCCAGCCCTGGCGGCGGCCGCGCTGGACGGCGAAGCAGTCGGCAGTTTCCTCGTCTGGGCCGCGGAACTGATGTCCGCACTCGTGCGCGTAGATCCACTGCTTGACGGGCGTAGATACCTTGTCGAGCAGGCGCGGATTCATGATCAAGAAGCCCGGATAGGCAGCGCCGTAGTCATCAAGCTTGTTGTCGATGACCGTCGGCCGTTGGCCGCAATATTGCGTCTGGCCGTCGAGTTTGAATTTTCCAGGGCCAACGATGTGGCTGTCTCCGCCGACGGTCGAGACGTATTGCTCCGGCGTCGGGATGCCGTCACGCAGCGTTGCCGACGTGTCTTGCGCGTCAGCGGATGGCGCGAACGCAACCGCAAAGCCCAAACATCCCGCCAAGACGATCCTGAATAGGAATCGCCGGCCGCTCATCCGTTCAAACATTCAAAAACGTGCCCCGCGTTCTTTCAGCCTGCCCCTACAACATGGACCGAAATGTCGTAGTGCTCAAGCTTAGCCGTCTTGTGGCATGAACACAGTTAATCCGATGTGACTTCCGGCCACGGTTCAGTCACTTATGCGGGTCTCTATGGCCTCCATGTCATCGTCCGAGAAGCCAAAGTGATGGCCGATTTCATGGACGAGGACGTGCGCGACGAGGTGGCCCAGCTCTTCGCCTTCGGAGGCCCACTCGTCGAGAATGGCGCGGCGATAAAGGAACACCATGTCGGGTTCGCGCGTGGTCTCGGTCACGCTTTTGCGGTCGAGGCTGACGCCCTGGTAAAGGCCCGTCAGTTCGAAGGGGTCTTCGATATCCAATTCGTCGAGGATGTCGTCGGACGCAAAATCTTCGATGCGAATGATGACGTCGCCCGCCATCGTGCGAAATTCGGCGGGTAGCTTATTCCACGCGGTTTGCGCGAGCATCTCGAAGTCGGCAAGGCTTGGGGCGATGGCATTGCTCCAATCGATCGGCATCTCGGCGCTCTCCTGTGGTTGAGCGCAGGAGATAGGCCTCGCTGGACGAAATGGAAAGGCCGTTTTCGATCAGGTCCGGTCAGCGACGATGAGAAGTTCCTGCAACGTGAAGTGCAGTGCGCCGGTGTCGTCGGTGCGCGGCTTGAGGAAAGCTCCGAGCGGCGCCGGACCGGCGGTCAGGATGCGATCGAGCTCGGCGACGACATCGGGTGTACAGCGCATACGCGCGACCCACGATGCGAAGTCGAGTTCCTTTTCCATTTGCTCATGTGCAGCAATCGAGAAGCCGTTGGCTTTGAGCAAAGCGATCCAGGTTTCAGGCGGCGGCGCGAAGCCGTGGCTCGGATCGCGCAGTTTCTCGAAGCTGTTGTAGTCGACGATGGCTGTTTCGATTTCCGCGCCGCTCGCGTTCGGCAGACGCACACGGTCCGGCGCGACGTTATCGACGAACGCGAAGCGTCCGCCTTTTTTCAGGACGCGGCGCACTTCGCGAACGAAGGCTTCGAGGTTCGGGAAGTGATGCGCCGCCAAGCGGCAGCAGACGAGATCGAAGCTTTCGTCGGGAAACGGCAGGGCATCAGCAGAAGCGCGCGCCGTCAGCATGTTCGAGATGCGCCGCGCATTGGCGAGCTTTGCTGCTTCCTGCAGCATCTCGTCGGTGACGTCGCTCGCGATCATGCTGGCGACGTAGGGCGCGAAGATCGCAGCCGTATGCCCGGCACCGGTCGCGACGTCGAGGGCTTCCCAGGTTTTTTGCGGGGCTGTCAGTTCGACGATGCGCGCGAGGCTTTCGCCCTTGGCATGAACTTCCGACGTTGCGTAGTCGGCAGCGGCGCGGCCGAACTGCGATTGGACGGAGCTGGTTGTGTCGTCAGCCATAAGTGCCCTCTCTTCGCGGGTATTCAGCATCTGCGAGTTTCAAGTATGCCGTCGTTTCCCGCGGCTCAAGCACCAATTTAGACAACGCTCCGCCTTTGGGAGAAATGGCATTTTTTATCGAAGATCAGAGTCGCGGATTTAGGAGATCAGCGACACTTTTCGGTTCGCTCTAGCACGATCCCATAGCCATTCTTCACACGACCCTCCTCGATGCGTCCGACCATTAATGATCGGACGATCTTCCTTCTGGTCCGCCGTGCTTTGGATTGGCATGTGCGAACGGACGGCAGAAAAGGTTCTGCGCGTGCGATCGTTACAAGGTTAGCTAGGAGCGAAACCAACCAGGCAAATTGATCTGCCATTGTGGTCCTAAAAGAAAAGCCCACGCGAGGTGGGCCATTGGCATCACAGCACGCTAGACACAAAAAAACCCGCTCGGCTTTCGCTTCGCAGGCTCGTTCGTCACTTTCTATCTCGTCGGCACGACTTGCCGAACGATAAAAAAATAATGGCCTAAAACCGGGTTTTTGCCAACACCCGGTTTTAGGATTTAATTCTGTTGTGGCACTACCGCTATACCTGCCACTCGCGGACATCGACGAAGTGGCCCTCGAGTGCGGCGGCGGCGGCCATGATCGGCGACACAAGGTGCGTGCGGCCCTTGTAGCCCTGGCGGCCTTCGAAATTGCGGTTCGAGGTCGAGGCGCAGCGCTGGCCCGGCTTCAACTGGTCCGGGTTCATGCCGAGGCACATCGAGCAGCCCGGCTCACGCCATTCGAAGCCGGCGTCGAGGAAGATCTTGTCGAGACCTTCAGCTTCCGCTTGCTCTTTCACGAGGCCCGAGCCCGGAACGATCATCGCGTAAGCGAGGCGCGACGAGATCTTCTTGCCATCCACGATCTTGGCGACAGCGCGAAGATCTTCGATGCGGCCGTTGGTGCATGAGCCGATCCAGACGACGTCGAGCGGAATGTCGGTCATCCGGGTGCCGGGCGTCAGGCCCATGTATTCCAGCGCACGCTGCATGGACGCGCGCTTGTTTTCGTCGTGCACATCGGCAGGATTGGGAACGGCGCTCGCGATCGACGTCACGTCTTCGGGGCTCGTGCCCCACGAGACGATGGGCGGCAGCTTTGCAGCGTCGAGGCGAACTTCGCGATCGAAGTGCGCGCCGTCGTCCGTGCGCAGCGTTTCCCAGTACTTCATCGCCATGTCCCAGGCCATGCCCTTCGGCGCCTTGGGACGATCCTTGAGGAACGCAAACGTCTTCTCATCCGGTGCGATCATGCCGGCGCGGGCGCCGCCTTCGATCGACATGTTGCAGACCGTCATGCGGCCTTCCATCGACAACGCGCGAATGGCCTCGCCCGCATATTCGATGACGGAGCCAGTGCCACCAGCGGTGCCGATCTCGCCGATGATCGCGAGCGTGATGTCCTTGGCGCCGACGCCCTTCGGGGCGACGCCATCGACCGTCACGCGCATGTTCTTGGCTTTCTTCTGGATCAGCGTCTGCGTCGCCAAAACGTGCTCAACCTCGGAGGTGCCGATGCCATGCGCGAGTGCGCCGAACGCGCCATGCGTCGAGGTGTGGCTGTCGCCGCAAACAATTGTCGTGCCGGGCAGCGTGAAGCCTTGCTCCGGTCCGACGACGTGGACGATGCCTTGGCGCTTGTCGCGCTCGTTGAAATACTCGATGCCGAAGTCGCGCGCGTTCGTTGCTAGCGTTTCGACTTGAACGCGGCTCTGCTCGTCGGCGATGCCCTTGGAACGGTCAGTCGTCGGAACGTTGTGGTCGACGACGGCGAGCGTCTTCTCAGGGGCGCGAACCTTGCGGCCGGCCATGCGCAGGCCTTCGAATGCCTGCGGGCTCGTGACCTCGTGGACAAGGTGGCGATCAATATAAAGGAGGCTCGTTCCGTCCGGCGATTGCTCAACCACGTGATCGTCGAAGATTTTATCGTACAGCGTCTTTGCCATGACTTTTCGAGAGCCTTTTGGGTGCGGCGGATCAAAACGAACGCGTTAGATAGCGTCAGAGATCGATTTCCGCAAATCAGTGCTGGTCGCAGGCCCGATCAGCAAAAAGCCGGGCCTTTTGGGCCCGGCAGTTCAGGGAGCTGGCATTTCAAACGGAGCGCCGACCGGTGGTGGCAAACAAACCAGTTCGCCGCTCCGCGCATGTCAGGGACATGGGGTGCTCGCGCTCGGCCAGCAAGGCCGCAGAGCGTTCAGTTACCTTTATTTTTGGCAATCTTCGAGATCAGGAAGTCGCGCAGCAGCTGGACCTTCTTTGAGGATTTCAGCTCTTCCGGGTAGGCGTACACCATATTGAGCGACGGCTGGTCGATGTCGGTCAGGACGGGCACGAGATCGGTGATGTCGTCGGTCAGATAATCCGGGATCATGCCGACGCCGATGCCGGCCTTAATCGCGTACTTGATGGCAACGACGCTGTTGACGCGCAGGGCGGCTTCGCGCGGCTCGCCGTTCAGGCTGCCTGCGGTTTCGATCCAGGACATGGCGTCGAGATGCTGGGCGGACGGACCGGTATAGCCGATGATGCGGTGCTGGTTGAGATCCTCGAGGCTCTTGGGCGCGCCGTATTTGCGGATGTAGTGTGCAGATGCGAAGGCGCGGACGCGGCTTTCGAACAGCGGACGGCGGATGAGGTCCGCCTGCTCCGGTTCGCGCGTCCAGATCGCAGCGTCGGCGGCGCGCATGCCGATATCGACCTGATCGTCGTTGAGGATCAGCTCGATGCGAATTTCGGGATAAAGCTCGCCGAATTCCCTCAAACGCGGCGTCAGCCAAATCGTGCCGAAGCCGATCGGCGCGGTGACGCGAAGTTCGCCCGAAGGCTTCGTCGTCGAGTCCGAGAGCAACGTTTCGGCGGTTTGCAGCTTGGCGAAGACCTCGGCGACCGTACGGTTCAGCAACTCGCCCTGCTCAGTCAGAACCAAGCCGCGGGCGTGCCGGTGAAAGAGCGTGACGCGAAGGTTGGCTTCGAGAGCCGAGATCTGCCGGCTGACGGCCGACTGGCTCATATGAAGCTGCTCGCCGGCATGCGTGAAGCTCCCTGCCTCGGCTGCGGCATGGAAGATTCGAAGCTTATCCCAATCCATTTCGGAGGCTCACCAGTGGGGGGTTACTGGACGGTACATAATTAGCTATGCACTGGACGCATTGCAACGGGGGTATGCCAGATAAGCAATAGACAAATGGGCCGAGCGCGGTCTTGTCGCGCTCCGTCCACAGATCAAAGGCATCTCTGGTCGCGATGAATGCGCCGGTTTCTATTCCGCGGCGTCGGCCTGGTCTTCCATCTGCGCGAGATAGCGCTCGGCTTCGAGCGCCGCCATGCAGCCCATGCCGGCCGCCGTCACGGCCTGGCGGAAGACTTCATCCTTGACGTCACCCGCCGCGAAGACGCCGGGGATGGCCGTCGCGGTCGAGTCGGGCGCGGTGATGAGATAGCCCGAGGGTGTCGTCTCAAGCTGGCCCTTGAACAGCTCGGTTGCGGGCGCGTGGCCGATCGCAACGAAGAAGCCGTCTGTCGCGAGTTCGGACGTCATGCCGGTTTTGATGTTCTTCAGCACGATGCCGGTCACCGACTTCGGCGACGGTGCGCCGATGACTTCCTCGACGACGCTATCCCAGATGACGTCGATCTTCGGGTTCTTGAACAGGCGTTCCTGCAAGATCTTTTCTGCGCGCAGGAAGTCGCGGCGATGAACGAGCGTCACCTTGTTGGCGAAGTTCGTAAGAAACAGCGCTTCCTCAACGGCGGTGTTGCCACCGCCGATGACGACGACGTCCTTGCCCTTGTAGAAAAAGCCGTCGCATGTCGCGCAAGCCGAGACGCCGTGACCTTTGAAATGCTCTTCTGACGGCAGGCCAAGCCAACGCGCTTGTGCACCTGTCGCGATGATGAGCGCATCGCACGTGTAGGTGTCGCCACTGTCGCCTTCCAAGCGGAACGGGCGAACACGCAGATCGACCTTGTTGATGTGGTCCATGATGATGTGCGTGCCGACGTGCTCCGCCTGCGCCTGCATCTGCTCCATCAGCCACGGGCCTTGGATCGGATCGGCGAAACCCGGATAATTTTCCACATCGGTCGTGATCGTCAGCTGGCCGCCGGGTTGCGTGCCCTGGATGAGCGTCGGCGAAAGCATGGCGCGCGCGGTGTAGATCGCGGCGGTGTAGCCGGCGGGGCCGGAGCCCAGAACGATAACCTTGGCGTGATGCGGTTTTTTAGTCATGGCTCTCACTCTCCGACCGCAGCCTGCGGGTCAGGGTTTGCTAATTAGGGGTGCCGTTTGCCCATCGTCAATGTTCGTCGGCCCGAGCGCCGTCGTTTCCGGGGAATACGTGCGGCACAGCGGCGCGGGCCGTGTTAGGCTTCATCAAAAACCGGGGGGTGACCAGGGGTGAATGACGCGAAGTCCGCGCCGGAAATGAGTTTCGGCCAGCGAATCAGAGCCATCCTCATCGGCTCTTCGGGCAATCTGGTCGAGTGGTACGATTTCTACGTTTACGCGGCGTTTTCGCTGTATTTCGCCAAAGCTTTTTTCCCGGCAGGCAATCAGACCGCGCAGCTCTTGAATACGGCCGCGATTTTTGCCGTCGGTTTTCTGATGCGCCCGATCGGGGCGTGGCTGTTCGGGCGGATGGCGGACAGGCACGGGCGGCGTGTGTCGCTAACGGCGTCGGTGCTGCTGATGTGTTTCGGCTCGGCGATGATCGCGGTGACGCCCGTCTATGCAACGATCGGCGTTGCGGCGCCGATTATTCTGCTCATCGCGCGCATGATCCAAGGGTTGAGCCTCGGCGGCGAGTACGGCACGAGCGCGACGTACCTATCCGAGATGGCGACGTCGAAGCATCGCGGGTTCTATTCGAGCTTTCAGTACGTGACGCTGATCGGCGGGCAACTGACGGCGATGCTGGTGTTGATCGTGCTGCAGACGTTCGTGCTGACGGCTACTCAGCTCGAAGCCTGGGGTTGGCGCATTCCGTTCGTCATCGGGGCGCTGCTTGCGCTCATCGCGTTTGTCATGCGGCGCGATCTCGTCGAGACGGATTCGTTTGCGCGTGAGACGCGGCGCGAGGGTTCGCTTGCGGCGCTCATGCAGCATCCGCGCGAGGTTGCAATCGTCATCGGACTGACGATGGGCGGTACGCTCGCGTTCTATACCTACACGACGTACATGCAGAAATTTCTTGCTAACACGGCGGGATTTTCAAAAGACACTGCGACCCTCGTGTCGGCATCCGCGCTGTTCGTCTACATGCTGTTGCAGCCTGTCGTCGGCGCGATATCGGACAAGGTGGGGCGGCGGCCGGTGCTCGTCACGTTCGGTGTTCTCGGCACGTTGTGCACGGTGCCGCTTTTGAGTGCCATCGGAAACGTGCGCGATCCGTGGGAGGCTTTTCTCTTGATCGTCGCGGGGCTCGCGATCGTGTCGTGCTACACGGCGATCAATGCGGTGGTGAAGGCGGAATTGTTTCCAACGTCGGTGCGCGCGCTGGGCGTGGGATTGCCCTATGCGCTGGCGGTCGCGCTGTTCGGCGGCACGGCGGAATGGGTGGCGCTGTGGCTCAAGCAGGCCGGACACGAAACCTATTTCTATTGGTATGTTACAGGCTGCATCGCGCTTTCTCTCATCGTTTACGCGACGATGCGGGACACGCGGGATCGCTCGGAGATTGATTGAGACATCATGTTTGACGGATGTGGTTCAAATCAATCGCAGCCCTTTGAGGCTCGCGTGACCATTGCGGCCGACGATGACGTGATCGTGCACGGTGACGCCGAAGGGCCGCGAGGCCTCGATGATCTGCTTCGTCATGTCGATGTCGGCGCGCGACGGGGTCGGATCGCCGGAGGGATGATTGTGGACGAGAATGATCGCTGTCGCTGACAATTCGAGCGCGCGCTTCACCACTTCGCGCACATAGACAGGTGTGTGGTCGACAGTGCCGTGGCCTTGCACTTCATCGGCGATGATCTGGTTCTTCTTGTCGAGGAAAAGAATGCGGAATTGCTCGCGCGTCTCGAAGCCTTGCGCCAAGCGCAGATAATCAATGACGCCGCTCCACGAAGTGAGCGCCGAGCGGGACTTGATCTCGCCTTTCGTCAAACGCTCGGCAGCGGCCTTGATGAGCTTCAGCTCTTCGACAGCACGGTCGCCGACGCCTTCAACTTCTTTCAAGCGTTGGGGTGCTGCGGAGACGACGTCGGCGAACGAGCCGAACTTGGCGAGCAGGCGTTTTGCGATGGGCTTGGTGTCGATCCGCGGGAAGGCGCGGAACAAGATCATTTCGAGAAGCTCGTAGTCGGGGATCGCTTCGGCGCCGCCGTTCTGGAAGCGGTCGCGAAGGCGCTTGCGGTGGCCGTGTCGATCATCCGGCTCGGGTTTCGGCTTCTCAGGCGCGGCGGCGAAAAACGCCGCTTGCTCTTCGGCGCTTGCCTTGTCGCGAGACCCCCCGGAGCGCGACATGCCTTACTCCATTACGCCGCGGCGCGGACGTTGTAGGGCGGGTAGTGATAACCGGCGGGCGATTCCGTGAAGATCTCGCAGCCGGTCTCGGTGACGCCGACGGTATGCTCGAACTGCGCGGATAGCTCGCGGTCGCGCGTGACCGCGGTCCAGCCGTCAGCGAGGATTTTCACGTGCGGCTTGCCGAGGTTGATCATCGGCTCAATCGTGAAGAGCATACCCGGTTCGAGCACGGTGCCTTCGCCCGGTTCGCCGTAGTGCAGGATGTTCGGGCGGTCATGGAAGACGCGCCCGAGGCCGTGACCGCAGAAGTCGCGGACGACGCTGCAGCGCTCGGCTTCGGCAAAGCGCTGGATGGCGGCGCCGATGTCGCCGGTCGTCGCGCCGGGCTTCACAACGGCGATGCCGCGCATCAGGGATTCATAGGTGACATCCATCAGCCGTTCGGCGCGGCGCGACACGTCGCCGACCGGATACATGCGGCTGGTGTCGCCGTGCCAGCCGTCGACGATCAGCGTCACGTCGATGTTGACGATGTCGCCCGGCCGCAGCGGTTTGTCGTTCGGCATGCCATGGCAGACGACGTGATTGATCGAGGTGCACGTCGCGTAGCGATAGCCGCGATAGTTCAGTGTTGCTGGGATGGCGCCGTGATCGAGGGCGAATGAGAGCACAAGCTCGTCGATTTCGGCCGTCGTGACGCCCGGTTGCACGACCGGAACCAGCATGTCGAGCGCGGCGGCTGCCAATTGGCCGGCCTTGCGCATGGCAGCGAAAGCGTCGGGGCCGTGCAACGGGATCTTACCGTCGCGGCTTGCTGTTTTGCTCACTTCAATGTTGGACATGGGACTCCACGGCGGGGCAATCGTTCGTCAGTATATTTAGTGCGAAATCGCGGCCAACAAAATACATGGCATCGTCGCGGCAGCATTAACGCAAAAAGCGCCAGGAGATCCCGGCGCTTTTCAAAATTTCAGAAGCGGCCTGCACGAGGCGTTTATTCCTTGGCTTCTTCGGCCGGAACTTCGGCAGCCGTCAGTTCGGCGAGAAGACGCTGAGCCTGACCGACCCAATCCTGCTTCTCAATCGCGCCCTTGAGCTTCAGCGTCTCATCGAGGTTGGCGATATCCTCATCCGAGAGGTTCGCGATCTGCTCGATCTTGTAGGCGTTGACTTGCTTCAGGCGGTTCTGCAGGTCGATGTCGATGCCCTTGATCTGGGTCAGATCTTCGGCCTCGCCCTTCGGCTTCTTGAAGCCCTTCCAGGCGGCGTTCAGGCGGCGCGCGCGAGCGTCCGTACGTTCGAAGATACGGGCGGCCTTACCGCGGCGGCCACGAAGATAGTAAAGCTTCGCGCGGCGGACCTTGCCGCGACGCAGGACTTCGATCTCAGCGATGAAGGGCGAATAGATCGGGAAAACGCGCTCGACGCCTTCGCCGTAGGAAATCTTGCGGACCGTGAAGTTCTCGTTGAGGCCTGCGCCGGAACGGGCGATGACCACGCCTTCATAGGCTTGGAAGCGTACGGTCGGTTCTTTCTCGACCTTCTTTTTCTTGTCCTTAGGATCGGCTTCAGCCGCCTCAATGACTTTTACCATCACTTTGACGGTATCGCCGGGGCCGAATTCGGGAACGCCGCGCTTGGAAAGAATGGCGTCCATCTGCTCGCGTTCGAGCTGCTGGATAAGGTTCATCTTGTTGATTCCATATAGTTTTTTGATGACGCAGAGGATCGGCTAAGCAGCCTTGGCGCTCGAGCCGTTCATGCAACCCCGAAGGGCAACCCGTTTGAGGGGGAATATTGTTGGGGCGGTTGATAACCGAAGCGCCAGGTTTTGTCGAGGGCGTCGCGCGAAAGTGCGCGCGAAAACCGGCGTGGTTCCGGTGAGCCACGTTACCACAGCCAAAAGCGGCGGCCACGCCGTCAGGCGCCTCAGTCTGTTATGATTTCCTTCGAATCACATTCGGAGGTGCGGAATGGCCGATTGCCCGCTCGTCATCATTCGGTGGCTCGATAGCCGGCAACCGTCAGGGCAATGGCGCTATCTTGCGGATTTGCCGGAGGCCCGGCCCGTCGAAGTGGCGAGCGTCGGTTGGCTGCTGCGGGATACCGCGGAGGTAATGGTCATCTGCCAGAACGTCGGCGATCTTGAGACCCCCGATAAAGCACAAGCGAGCGGGATCATGACGATACCCACTCGCTGCGTCCTTTCGGTTGAAAGGCTGACGGAAGTAGAACGCGGTACTAACGCTTTTGCTGCCCCTGGTTCTGCTGGTATTGCTGGTTCTGGGCATTTTGCTGCGATCTCTGAGGATCTTGAGATTGCGACAACACGGACGCTGCAAGCTCTTTGATCTCTTCAGAGTTCAGGGACTGTGGGTTCGATAGGGCCCTTGAGGCGATCGAACTCACACGCGCAGATGTTTTCTCATTCTGAGCCATGACGATTTACTCACTTTCTCAAAATTGAGGAACCAACTCACTTGCGCAGGCAACTGATCACGTTGCAGTGCGAAAGTCGTCAGTCGGCGGCGAGTTATCCACCGATTAGTTCGTATACGCTGTTAATTTAATGGGCAGTCCGGCGAACCCGAACGTGCGTTCGATTTTTGATATATATTGTTCTAAAATCAATTACTTAGTCCGAGCGCGTTGCCGATCATATTGCCGAGCGTCGCGTTTTGGCGGGCCGGGTATTGTTCGTCATCCACGTCGTTATCGCGGGTGCGGGCGGCGAGCGCTTCCGGGTTGAAGTCGGGCTCGACGGGTGCGAGGTGGTCGTGACCCTTGTTGATCTTGCTCCACTGACCATCGAGAGCTTGCGTGATGCGGCGCTCGTGGCCGTAGACGTCGGGGAAGGTCTTCAGCTTGCCATCGTCCGTCACCCAGGCGGTGAAGTAGACGATGTGGATCGGGATTTCCTTGGTGATCGGGATTTCGTTGTTGAGCGGTCCCGTCCGGTCAAGCTCATCGACTTTGGCGGCATCCCAGCCCTTGTCTTCCTTCAAGATCATCTTGGCGAGGTCCATCGGCTTCCAGACGCGCAGGCAACCATGGCTCAACGTGCGGACCGCAGGCTTGAACATCCACTTGTCCGGCGTGTCGTGCATGAAGATCGTGTGCTGGCTAGGGAACGAAAATTTGACGTGGCCCAGCACGCTCCTGCGTCCCGGCGGCTGGATGACCTCGAAATTGCGGATGTCGGTCGAGGCCCAGTCGACCTTGCGGTAGTCGATATTACGGCTGCCGTCCTTCGAGCGGATTTGCAGTCCGTATTTGGTCATCATGCCGCCGCCACGGATCAGGTTCGGCCACAGCTCGTTGACCATGATGCTTTCGGGCACGCGCCAGGCAGGGCGCAGCACGACGTATTTGAGCGGGCGCGAGAAGATCGTCGTCTGCTTGTCGACGAGGCCAGCCACGATCTTTTCGGAGCGGATGATCTTTCCGTCCTTGTAGACGTACTGCATGAACTCGGGGACGTTGTTCAGGACGTAGAAATTGCCCATATCGAGCCACATCCAGCGCCACTCTTCCATATTGGCGCGAATGCGCTTGGCGGCCGGGCTCAGTTTGCCTTTACCGTCCTTCGGCAGCATCGTGATGTAGATTTGGCGCAGCTTTTCGAACTGCGGATGCTGTGGTTCGAGGCTGCGCAGATAGGCGTCGGGTTCATGCGTGGCGGCGAGCGCGTCGATGACGATTTTCGGCTCAATCCATTGCGGGCGGCGATCGAGGTTGGTCGTCAGCTGCGCCGACGGGTCGGGGATCCGGCCGCCACGGGCGTCGCGGGCATAGAGCAGTGCGGCCTTCGAATACGTGATCTCGGCATCGGCCAGCGAATCTGTGTCCGTTGCCGTCAGCGCGCCGTCGGCGAGTTTCGGGACCTTGAAACGCCAGACATCGAGAGCGTAGTGATCGGCGTTGGCGATCTCGGCGGCAAGCGCCTTGGCTTCGGGTTTGAGGCCCGAGGCCGTCACCCACAAGCCGTCGCCGTGGCGACTGTTGTAGAATTCGACGAGCGCCTTTTGATCGTCGCGGTCGTGCTCGTCTTCTGCCGCGGGTTCGGCGGCGAGCTTGGCGCGGGCCGCAGCCAGGACCGGATCGTCTTGCGTTTGTTGCGGAGCAGCAGAAGCCGCTTCAGAGGATGGCGTCGCGGTTGCGGTGGGCGTTGCTGCCGGAGTGGATGGGGTTTCGGCTGCGGCTTTCGGATTGGGCGTATTGGTTTGAACGGGCGCCGGATCGGGCGCGGCGGGGAGCGGATCGGCGATTGCGGGAGACGTCAGCAGCACCACAGCCGCTATGCCGAGAAGCAGATTTTTGTAATATCCCATCGCCATCTCTCGATTGGTCACGCGTCCGTGCCGAGAGCTTCATGCGCACGGTCTAAAGAACCGTTTCGCGAATCTTCCCCCACGTCATTTGCCCAAGAAATCCTGGCCATGCAAAGGCGAAGCGGCTGTGACGCCTCACTTTGGGGCGCGGGTGGGACGAATAAGATCCGGGCGGCGGGCGGCCGTCAGTTCTTCTGATTGGCGGCGACGCCAGTCTTCGATTTTCTTATGATCGCCGGAGAGCAGAATGTCGGGAATGGCGCGGCCTTCCCACTCGCGGGGCTTGGTGTACTGCGGGTATTCGAGCAGGCCCGTCTCGAAGCTTTCGCTGGTCAGGCTGTCGGCGGCGCCCAGGACGCCCGGGATGAGGCGGACGCAGGCCTCGATCAGAACCATGGCGGCCAACTCGCCGCCCGCCAGCACATAATCGCCAATCGAAATTTCGCGCAGGCCCCTGGCTTCGATGACGCGCTGGTCGATGCCTTCGAAGCGGCCAGCGAGCAGCGTGGCGCCCGGTCCTTCGGAGAGATCGCGGGCGAGTTGCTGCGTCAGGGGCGTGCCGCGCGGAGAGAGATAGATCAGGGGTGCATCGGGCGAACGTTCTCGGGCGTGATCGAGTGCGGGGCCGAGCACGTCGGCACGCAGCACCATACCCGCGCCGCCGCCCGCGGGCGTATCATCGACCTGACGGTGACGGCCCAAGCCGAAGTCACGGATCTGCAGAGCGTCGAGCGACCAGAGGCCGGCGTCGAGCGCCTGTCCCAGCAGCGAGATGCCGAGCGGTCCCGGAAACATCTCGGGGAAGAGGGTCAGGACCTGCGCTCGCCACGGGGCGCGTCCGTCGCTCGTTGGGAAGTGGGCCATTTATGTTGTCATCCTCGGCTGCACGCCGAGGATCCATTTTGTAGGACGATGACCGATGGGTCCTCGGGACAAGCCCGAGGATGACACCGTTGAGCGTCCGATTACACGCCTTCGACAATGGTCATGTGCATCGTGCCGGCGCCCTGGCGTAGCGCTTTGGCTTCGGCATATTCGGGCGACTTGGCATAGCCGATCGCGTGTTCGTAGCTTGGAAATTCGAGGATGACGTTGCGGGCGACGCCCTCGCCTTCCAGGGTCTCGCTCTTGCCGCCGCGTGCGATGGGCTTGCCTTCGAACTTGTCGAGCGCAGCCTTTGTCTTGGCAGCGTACTGAGCCCACTTGTCGGGGTCGGTGACGATGGAGCGGGCGATAACGTATCCCTTGGGCATTGGCTTGTTCTTTCCTTCGACGCAGAGCGTGGATTTTTGGACGAGGAGCCATAGCCGGAGCGGCGGCGCTTCGGCAACCCATGCGACGTCGATGGTGGCGGCGCCAGGCGTTATTTCACGATCGACTGAAGAGCGCCGAGGGCGGTGTCGCTGCTGGTTGCGAACGATTGCCGGTGCGGCGCAGGGCGCGGCGGATTGGAAGCCGTCGCGACGGACGTGCCCAGCAGATAGGTTTCCCAACTCTGGCTCGCGATCATCACGCCTTTGAGCTTCTTGCCGTTCCCTTCAAGGTCGGGATCGGCCTTAACCAATCGCTTCCGGAAGCGCGGCGATAGCGGCGCCAAGCGTTTGCCGATCAGAACCGGGCAGGCGGCATTCGGATTGTCGCCGACGGATGTCAGCGGATTGACGATATAGCGCTTGCCGCACATGCCGATCTGCGGCGGCTCGCGCGTTCGGGTGAAATCGTCGTAGGCTTCTTTTAACGGCTCCCACGTATCGCATGCCGGATTGTCGGCGTGGCGCTTCATGTTGGCGGCGGTCATGCGGAACGGGAAAATGTGGATCGGCACGGATGTTTCGCCGCCGGCGAGCGCATCGCGCACGAAAGCGTAGATTTCTTCGATCTGATTGTCGGTCATGGCGAAGCAGCCGACGCTTTTGCAATCGCCGTGGACCATGATGTAGCTGCCGGTGCGGCCGAGCGAACGATCGAGCGCGTTCGGATAGCCGACGTTGAGCGCCAAATGATATTTGCTGTTCGGGTTCATGGCGCCGGGCGTGATGCGGTAGAAGCCCTCAGGCGACATCAGATCGCCCTGGGTGCGCTTTGGTCCGAGCGTGCCGCCCCAATTGCAGACAGGGAACGTCTTGATCAGCGCGTAACGGCCGTTCGGGCGGGCCTTCCAGACCTCAAGCTCGGATTCTTCCTTGAAGATACGAAGATAGACAGGGGAATTCTGGTCGATGTCCTTGAGGATCAGGGCGGCTTCCACGGCGGAGGGAAGCGGCTTTTCGGCGGACCGCTCGTCCGCAAGTGCCACGGGCGCGAAAACCTGGATGGCAACGGCGATTGCCGCAGCCAGCAGACGCACCTGCTGGGTCAAGTGCCAAAGCCAACGCATACTGTCCGTGAACCCCGCTTACGCAACGCTTAACCATCATGGACCGTCCAGTTCATGGCCAAAGACGGTTAAGGGGAGGTAAACGGCGAGTGTGCGCACGGCGTGGTGAGAGCTGGGCGCCGATGTGGCAAGGCCATGATCGGCCAGCGACTTATCGCGCGTAAGTGCCTTCGCCGCTAAGCCTGGGCGATGTGCTGCAGGAACGCTTCAGCGGCGGCTTTGGGGTCCTTAGCGGCGTTGATCGGGCGGCCGACGACGATGTGGTTGGCACCGAAGCCGATAGCCTCTTCGGGCGTCGTGACGCGGGTCTGGTCGCCGGCTTCGGCGCCGGGCAACCGGATGCCTGGCGTGACGATGAGGAAATCCGGCCCGGTTTCGGCGCGGATGGCGGCGGCTTCCTGGCCAGAGGCGATGACGCCGTCGAAGCCCGCGAGTTCCGACATGCGGGCGCGGCCGACCACGAGGCCTGCCGGCGTTATGTCGGTAATGCCCTGTTCTTCAAGGTCGGACTGATCGAGGCTCGTCAGCACCGTGACGGCGAGCAGCTTCAGGTTCGAGGAGCCACGGCCTTTGACGGCGGCTTTCAGCGTCTTGGTGTCGTGGCCGTGGACGGTGATGAAATCGACGCCCAGCCCGGCCGCAGACGCGACCGCGCGCTCGACGGTATTGCCGATGTCGAGGAATTTCAGATCGAGGAAAACGCGTTTTCCTTCGCGCTTCAGTTCCTGAGCAAGATCGAGACCGCCCGCAAACAACAGTTCCAAGCCGATCTTGTAGAAGCTGACGGTATCGCCGAGGCGATCAACAAGAGCGCGCGCTTGATCGTAAGACGACAGATCGAGGGCGACGATGAGCTTGTCTCGGGTGGCGGCGTCAATCATCGCGGTATCGTTCCTCTAGCCGTGCAGCACGCGGGCGGCGCGTGCGAGCCGCTGAATGACAGTCTTGAACTGCTCGGTCTGCTCTTTGTTTTTCAGGTGGCCGTGCTCGTCGAAGGCATCGGCGGCGCGGGGTAGTAGAAACTGGTTCGGTAGAACGAGCGCGCCCGTTCCCAGTTCCAGCATCAGGCGGAGTTGTGAGAGGCCGCGCAAACCGCCGGTGCCGCCGTTCGAGGCTGCTCCAAGGGCAAAGACGCGTGTGCGGAACACTTCGAGCGGGCTCTCGCCATCGTCGCGGATATGGCTGATCCAGTCGAGCGTGTTTTTCAAGAGCGGCGTGAAGGACGCGTTGTATTCTGGGCTCATGATGAAAACGCCGGTGTGGGCCATCATCAGGTTTTTGAGCTTGTGCGCGTTCTCGGGCTGGCCGGATGCGGCTTCAAGATCGCCGTCATAAAGTGGCATCGGGTAGTCGGAGAGATCGACGAACGTCGCCGGGATGCTGTTGGCTTCGGCGATCACGGCGCCGAGTCTCGCGACGCGCTTGTTGAACGAGGCTTGGCGGGCGCTGCCTGCGAAGAACAGAAGGCGCGGATCGGGCGCGGGGGCGTCGGTCATCTGGGTCGAAGGTCCGGATCATGAGAGCGCTTTGTGAGCCGGACCCTAGCGGCTTTCGGACCGTTGGCAAGGCTGCGCAAAGGGCTCAGAGGTGACGAGAGCAAACTGCGATCAGCCGCTCTTGCCTTCGAAGAATTCTTTCACGCGGGAGAAGAAGCCTGCACTTTCCGGGCTCGTTTCCTTGTGGCTCGCGCGCTCAAATTCTTCGAGCAGCTCGCGCTGCTTGCGCGTGAGGTTCTTGGGCGTTTCGACATCGACCTCGATGTACATATCGCCCGAGACCTTGGCGCGGAGTACGGGCATGCCCTTGCCGCGCAGACGGAACTGCTTGCGGCTTTCGGTGCCCTCGGGGATTTTCACCCGCGTCGTGGTGCCTTCAAGCGTCGGGACGTCGATCTGGCCGCCGAGCGCCGCCGTCGTCATCGAGATCGGCACCTTGCAGAAAATGTCGGCGCCGTCGCGCTGGAAGAATTCGTGCGGCTTGATCGAGAGGAAGATGTAAAGGTCGCCGGGCGCGCCGCCGCGTAGGCCGGCTTCGCCTTCGCCCGCGAGCCGAATGCGCGTGCCGTCTTCGACGCCGGCCGGGATGTTGACCGAGAGCGTGCGTTCTTTCTGGACGCGGCCTGAACCGGCGCAGTCAACGCACGGATCGTCGATCATCTCGCCGCGGCCCTGGCAATGCGGACAGGTGCGCTCAATCGTGAAGAAGCCCTGGCTGGCGCGGACTTTGCCCATGCCGCCGCAGGTGGTGCAGGTCTTCGCCTTGGTGCCGGGTTTTGCGCCGGTGCCCGAGCACGTTTCGCATTTGACGCTGGCGGGAACGCGGATCTGCGCGGTCTTGCCGGTGTAGGCTTCGGACAGCGTGATTTCGAGATTGTAGCGCAGGTCGGCGCCTGCTTCGCGAGCTGTGCGCGAGCGGCCCTGGGTGCCGCGTCGTCCACCCATGAATTCGCCGAACAGATCGTCGAAGATGTCGGACATCGAAGAGGCGAAATCCGGTCCGAAGCCGGGGCCGCCGCGGCCGCCCATGCCGCCGTCGAAAGCGGCGTGGCCGAACTGGTCATAAGCGGCGCGCTTCTGAGGGTCTTTCAGAACTTCGTAGGCTTCGTTGACTTCCTTGAAGCGGCGCTCGGCTTCTTTGTCGCCCGCATTGCGGTCGGGGTGATATTCCTTGGCGAGAGACCGATAGGCGGATTTGATCTCGATTTCGGTAGCGGACCGCTTGACGGTCAGAACTTCGTAATAATCGCGCTTAGCCATGGTGCGCTGTTCTATGACCTATTGATTGGCAAGTTGCTGGTCGAGGAAGTCGCAGCAATAACAAGCGGTTATATCAATTTTTCGCCCTCAGGCCGGGCGCAGCGTTCCAAAATTGAGAACGCCGCGACAACCCAAGGGCGAATCTAAGTTCGACTTTTAAGCCGATTTCTTCTTGTCGTCTTTGACTTCTTCAAAATCCGCATCGACGACGTCGTCGCCGCTGGCAGATTTCTCAGCCGATGCTTCGGGGCCACCTTCCATGCCTTCAGCGCCACCCTTGGCCGTGTAGACGGCTTCGCCGATCTTCATGGCGACCTGGGTCAACGCGGTTGAAGCCGAGCGGATCGCATCGGCATCTTCGCCGGCGATGGCTTCCTTGGCGGCCGTGATCGCAGCTTCGACTTCGCCCTTGATCGCGGCGACGGCCGGGATCGACTCGTTCTCGGCGAGCGATTTCTCGGTGCCATGGACGAGGGCTTCGGTCTGGTTGCGAAGCTCGACGACCTCGCGACGCTTCTTGTCTTCGGCCGCGTGGACTTCGGCGTCCTTGACCATCTTGTCGATGTCGGCATCCGAGAGGCCACCCGAGGCCTGGATGCGGATCGACTGTTCCTTGCCGGTCGCCTTGTCCTTCGCCGAAACGTGGACGATGCCGTTGGCGTCGATATCGAAAGTGACTTCGATCTGCGGCACGCCGCGCGGCGCTGGCGGGATGCCGACGAGGTCGAACTGGCCGAGCATCTTGTTGTCGGCCGCCATTTCACGCTCGCCCTGGAAGACGCGGATGGTGACAGCGTTCTGGCTATCTTCGGCGGTCGAGAAAGTCTGGCTCTTCTTCGTCGGGATCGTCGTGTTGCGATCGATCAGACGGGTGAAGACGCCACCCAGCGTTTCGATGCCGAGCGACAGCGGCGTGACGTCGAGCAGCAGGACGTCCTTGACCTCGCCCTGCAGAACGCCGCCCTGGATCGCGGCGCCGACGGCGACGACTTCATCCGGGTTGACACCCTTGTGCGGCTCTTTGCCGAAGAGCTGCTTCACGACTTCCTGGACCTTCGGCATACGCGTCATGCCGCCGACGAGAACGACTTCGTCGATCTCGGCAGCCTTGAGGCCAGCGTCCTTCAGAGCCTTTTCGCACGGACCCTTGGTCCGGTTGATGAGGCCATCGACGAGGCTTTCGAGCTTGGCGCGCGTCAGCTTCATCGTGAGATGCTTCGGACCGGTCGCGTCGGCCGTGATGAACGGCAGGTTGACTTCGGTCGAAGGGGCGCTCGACAGCTCGATCTTGGCCTTTTCGGCGGCTTCCTTCAGACGCTGAAGGGCGAGCTTATCGGAGCGCAGGTCGATGCCCTGCTCTTTCTTGAACTCATCGGCGAGGTACGTAACGAGGACCATATCGAAGTCTTCGCCGCCGAGGTGCGTATCGCCGTTCGTCGACTTCACTTCGAAGACGCCGTCGCCGATTTCGAGAATGGACACGTCGAAGGTGCCGCCGCCGAGGTCATAGACCGCGATCGTCTTGGCGTCCGTCTTTTTGTCGAGGCCGTAGGCGAGCGCAGCTGCCGTCGGCTCGTTGATGATGCGCAGAACTTCAAGGCCCGCGATCTTGCCGGCGTCTTTCGTCGCCTGGCGCTGGGCGTCGTTGAAGTAAGCGGGAACGGTGATGACCGCCTGCGTGACCTTCTCGCCGAGCTTGGCTTCGGCGGTTTCTTTCATCTTCTGAAGGATGAAAGCCGAGATCTGCTGCGGGGAATATTGCTTGCCGTGGCTTTCGACCCAGGCGTCGCCGTTGGTGCCCTTCACGATCTTGTACGGAACGAGCTTCTGGTCCTTCGTGACCTCGGGATCGTCGTAGCGGCGGCCGATCAGGCGCTTGATCGCGAAAAAGGTGTTGGTGGGGTTCGTGACTGCCTGGCGCTTGGCCGGCAGACCGACGAGACGTTCGTCGTCGGCAGTAAATGCAACAATGGACGGGGTGGTATTGGCGCCTTCGGAGTTCTCAAGCACTTTCGGTTTGCCGCCATCCATGACGGCGACGCACGAGTTGGTCGTGCCGAGGTCAATACCGATTACTTTTGCCATTCGCATCAATCCTTCTCAGTTGCGGCAGACCGGGTGGACCCTCTATTGGCATCCAACGTGCTCCCCAACGAGAGGTCAGAGGCACCGGTCCCCAGGATTTCAATTGTGTGACCGACGGTTATATAGGGGCCTGATTTCAGCGTGCAACGCTTCTTATCCCCTCCATAGATCAACTTTATCGCCTTTTGATTGCGTCAAAACGGAACTACCCGCCGTGACGCAATGCTTCAATTTGCAAGCTTTTTTCTGCGGTTGAAGCGCATCCTTGCTGAGGAGGAGGCGCCTTGATTTCGCTCAACGTTTGTTCTGGTGCGACGCTGGTCGCGACGTCGCAGCCGCATCAAGCATCGGCAGGCGGCTCCGACGAGGCAGGGGCAGCGTCGTCAGCCTTGGCGACTTTCGGGCCGCCGCGGGAGACGACGACCATCGCCGGACGCAGGTTGCGGTCATCGATCATGTAGCCGACCTGATAGACCTGCAGCACGGTGCCAGCTGGGACGTTTGCGTTCTCCTGCTCCATCACGGCTTGGTGGTGGTGCGGATTGAAGGGTTGGCCGGCCGGGTCGATGGCGCGGACACCGTGACGCTCAAGAGCCGTCTTATAATCACGCTCGGCAAGAATGACCCCATCGAGTAGGGTTTTTAGGGCCGGATCGCTTTCGACGGCATCCTTCGGCACGGCGGCGATAGCGCGCTGGAAGTTGTCGCCGACCGTCAGGATATCCTTGGCAAACTTGGTGATCGCATACTTCGCCGTCTCTTCCTTTTCCTTTTCGAGGCGGCGGCGGACGTTCTCCGTTTCAGCAACCGCGCGCAGGTACTGATCCTGCTTGGCGGCAGCTTCGGCGGACTTCTTTTCGAGATCGGCCTGAAGGGCGGCGATCATCGCCTTGAGCTGCTCGACGCTCACATCTCCCATTTCGGGGGGCGTTGCCGCGGACGGTTGCACGGTCTCGTCTATGGGCTTTTTGTCGTCGCTCATTTTTCTCTTCGCTGGAATAGCACTGCAAAAATTCCGGTGCCGGGGTATCGGCCGCTAGGCGGTAAAAATCAAGGCAGTTCAAGTTGGGGTGCGTCAGAAGCGGGTCAAATAGGTCTCGATGCCTCAGCCCATCAAGCGGCTCATCAGCTTGGCTGTATAATCCACCATTGGGATGATGCGGGCATAATTGAGCCGCGTCGGGCCGATGACGCCCAGAACGCCGACGACGTGGCGGGTCTCATCCCGAAATGGGGCAACAATCAACGATGAGCCCGAAAGCGAAAACAGCTTGTTTTCCGAGCCAATAAAAATGCGGACGCCTTCGGCCGTTTCGGAGGCGCCGAGCAGCTCGACGATGTCCTGCTTGGATTCGAAGGCGTCGAAGAGCTGGCGGATGCGCTCCAGGTCTTCGGCGGCGGTCACGTCTTTCAGAAGGTTGCTCTGACCGCGGACGATGAGGCTTTTGCGGTCATCGGCGACACCGGACCATTCGGCGAGCCCGGCCTTGATGACCTTTTGGGTCAACACGTCGAGTTCTGCCTTGGCGGCATTCAATGACTTTTCGAGTTCTGCCCGTGCTTCGGCGAGCGTCAGGCCGCGCAAATGAGTGTTGAGATAGTTCGAAGCTTCCTGCAAGGCAGACGGTGGCAAGCCATCGGGAAGGTTGATGATGCGGTTCTCAACGTTCTGGTCTTCATCGACCAGGATCACGAGGCCGCGTCCGGGTTCGAGTGGCACGAATTCGATGTGGCGCAGGCGGGCGACCTGTTTTTCGGCGAGCACCACACCCGCGCAGTGTGACAGACCAGACATCAGTTCGCCCGCTTCGCTCAAAAGTTGATCGACCGATTTTTCGCGCCGGACGGCGATCTGGGCTTCGATCTGACGGCGCTGGTCCGGGGTGATGTCGCCGACTTCAAGAAGGCCGTCGACGAACAGACGCAGGCCGAGCTGGGTGGGCAGGCGCCCCGCAGACGTGTGCGGCGCGATAATGAGGCCGAGCTGCTCCAAGTCCGACATGACGTTGCGGATCGAGGCGGGCGAGAGGGCGATCGGCAAGGCGCGTGAGAGATTGCGAGAGCCGACCGGCTCACCCGTCGCCAGATAGCTTTCGACGATGCGCCGCAGGATCGTCCGCGAGCGCTCGTTAAGCTTTTGCAGCTGTGTTTTGCCGTCCAGGATGGTGGCTGCCACGATTTGATCTTCCGTGTTCACCGTCAAAATCTATGAATGACAGGGGCCTACGTCAAATCCTGCGGTGTTTTCTGGGTATCTGCACCCTTCTTTCAACCGATAAGGTTTCCGGTTGAAGGCCGGGGGGGCCTTCATTAGGGTCGCGGCCGCAATACCAACAATTCAGGGAACTCATGCGACCTTCCAAACGCAAGCCAGACGAGTTGCGCCGTGTTTCAATCGAGCGGGCCGTTTCCAAATATGCCGAAGGCTCCTGCCTCATCAAATTCGGCGACACCCATGTTCTTTGCACGGCGAGCTTGGAAGAGCGCCTCCCGCAGTGGCTGAAAGGTCAGGGCCGTGGCTGGGTGACGGCGGAATACTCGATGCTGCCGCGGTCGACGCACGACCGGACGCGGCGCGAGGTGACGAGCGGCCATCCGTCGGGGCGGACGCAGGAAATTCAGCGTCTCGTCGGCCGGGCGCTTCGCGCGGTCGTCGATCTGACGAAGCTTGGCGAACGGCAGATCACGGTCGACTGCGACGTCATCCAGGCCGATGGCGGCACGCGCACGGCGTCGATCACGGGCGCGTGGGTGGCTCTGCACGATTGCATCCAGTGGATGAAAATGCGCGACATGGTGAAGGACACCGTGCTGCGCGATCACGTAGCTGCCGTGTCGTGCGGTCTCTACAAAGGTGAACCGGTGCTCGATCTCGACTATGCCGAGGACAGCAACGCGGATGCCGATTCCAATTTCGTGATGACCGGCTCGGGCGGCATCGTCGAAATCCAAGGCACGGCCGAGACGACGCCCTTCACAGAAGATAAGTTCACCGAGCTGATGGGGCTCGCCAAGAAGGGGATCGGCGAACTCGTTCAGCTGCAGAAGCTGACGGTCGCTTAAGACCAGACAACGGAGCGAGGCCATGTTCGGACCTTTTGCCCTGACGGTCGCGGCGCTGTTCACAGGCGCGGCGATCTACATCAACTGGGCAGAGCAACCGGCGCGGCTTTCTCTCGACGATGCTGCGATGCTTGCGGAATGGAAGCCCGCCTACCGGCGCGGATTTCAGATGCAGGCATCGCTTGCCGTCATCGGCTTCATTCTGGGTACGCTCGAGTGGCTGGTCACCGGCAAGGTCATCTGGCTTGCCGGTGGTGCAGCGCTACTCGCCAATTGGCCGTTTACGATCTTCGCGATCATGCCGGTCAATAAGATCCTTGAAGAGACCCCGTTCGAACGGGCCAACGAAGAGACACGGGCGCTGATCGAGCGCTGGGGCATGCTGCACGGCGTGCGCAGCGTGCTTGGTCTCGTCAGTGTCGGATTGTTCCTATGGGCATCGATCTGAAGCCTGCGCCGCGACCGTCGGGCGTTCTTGAAACGGTTCTGTACGCACCCGATCTCGGGGCCATTCAAGACTTCTACGGTCGCGTGTTTGGGCTCGAACCCTTTGCGGTCGCCGAGGGACGTCATGTTTTTTATCGCTATGGACCGCAGATGCTTTTGATCTTCAATCCGGAGGCGACACGTATTCCGCCGCCTGCGGGTGCGCTTCCCGTTCCGCCGCATGGCGCGGTGGGTGAAGGGCACGTCTGCTTCCGGGCGTCAGCTGACGATATTGCGGTGTGGCGTGAACGGCTCGAAGCGCTGGGCGTTCCGATCGAAGCCGATTTCGAGTGGCCGCGCGGTGGCCGCTCAATCTACTTTCGCGATCCGGCCGGCAATTGCCTCGAATTTGCCGAGCCGCGCATCTGGGGGATGGTGTGAAGAAACTTCAAAAAGGCATGAAGCTCGTCGTCGCGAGCCATAACCTCGGCAAGGTCTGGGAGATCAACCAGCTCATTCAACCTTACGGGCTCGATGCCGTTTCGGCGGGCGAGCTGGCTCTTTCGGAACCTGAAGAAACGGAGACGACGTTTGCGGGCAACGCGCGGCTGAAGGCGGTTGCGGCGGCCGAAGGTTCCGGGTTGCCTGCATTGGCTGACGACTCCGGCCTTGAAGTCGAATGCCTCGACGGAGCGCCGGGGATCTATTCGGCACGCTGGGCCGGCCCTGGCAAAGACTTCGGCGTCGCCATGAAGAAAGTCGCCGAAGAGATCAGCGCGTGTCATGGCTGGACGGCTGAAGGTCCGCGCGCCAATTTCATTTCGGTCTTGTGTCTCGCGTGGCCAGGCGGCGAGGTGGAACTATTCGAGGGCAAGGTGTTTGGCCATCTCGTCTGGCCGGCACGCGGCGGCAACGGCTTCGGCTACGATCCGATGTTCGTGCCGGACGGCGACACCCGCACATTCGGCGAGATGGAGCCGAAAGAGAAGTATGCGATTTCGCATCGGACGCGGGCCTTTGCGGCCTTCAAGGCGGCGATGCTCGATGGCATTACGCCGACCGCCGCAAAGGTGAGCGTACGACGGGACGTCGATGCGTTTGCAGCGGCGGCTGCGAGCCTTTCGACACGGGTCGAGGCTGCGGCGTTCGTTGCACGTTTGAAAGACGATCTCGTCACGCACGGCTCAGAATGGAACAACACGACACTCGAAAGTTTTCTTGGTGCGCTTGCCCGAGAGTTAGAGCGTGCGCCATCGAAGGATGAACCGGCGTGGCGACAAATCACGAAAGCAATGCTGGCTGCGAGCGATGACTGATCGCGACACTACATTCGGCGTCTACGTGCACTGGCCTTTCTGTGCGCAGAAGTGTCCGTACTGCGACTTCAACAGTCACGTTCGCCACAAGGGCTGGGACGAGGCGCGGTTTCTTTCGGCCTATAAGCGCGAGATCGATTGGGTGGCGGATCGCATCGGAGCACGCGTTGCGACGAGCGTGTTCTTCGGCGGCGGCACGCCATCGCTGATGCAGCCTGCGACCGTTGCGGGTATCCTCGATCACATTGCGAAGCGCTGGGGTATTGCGGATAACGCCGAGATCACGCTCGAAGCCAATCCGGGCAGCGTCGAAGCGGCACGTTTTCGCGGTTTTCGCGATGCGGGCATCAACCGCGTTTCGATCGGCGTGCAATCTCTACGAGATGAAGAACTGCGCAAGCTCGGACGCATTCACAGCGTTGCGGAAGCCAAGGCGGCGATCGATGTTGCGCGCGGCACGTTCGAGCGGTTTTCGTTCGATCTGATTTATGCACGTCCCGGACAGACCGGAGACGCGTGGCGTCGCGAGCTTGGCGAGGCGCTCGATCTCGCGGGCGATCACCTGTCGCTTTACCAGCTGACTATCGAACCCGACACGCCTTACGCTGCGCTTCATGCCGCCGGTAAGCTCGTCATTCCCGATGACTACGATGCAGGTGCGCTCTACGAGATCACCGAGGAGATGACGGCGTCGCGCGGGCTAGCGGCTTACGAGGTTTCGAACTACGCGCAAGCTGGTTCCGAAAGTCGGCACAACCTTCTTTACTGGCGCTACGGCGAATATGCCGGGATCGGGCCGGGGGCGCATGGCCGGATTGTGGTCGATGGTCGGCGCGAAGCGACGATTGCCGAGCGTAACCCGGAGGCGTGGGTCGAGCGGGTCGAAGACGGTGGTCATGGTTTTATTGAACGGATCGCATTGTCTGACGCCGAGCAGGCGGACGAGATGCTGCTGATGGGCCTGCGGCTCTCAGAAGGGGTAGAGCTTGCGCAGCTTGAGAAGATCGGGGGTGTGCGCCCGAGCCAAGTAACAATCGACGAACTGGCGGAACTCGGGCTGCTGGAGACGCTGCCTGCGTCCTTGCGCGCCTCCCCGGCCGGTGGCGACTGGCGGCGGAATGAGCTTGACGAGATTGTCATGTGCTCAGGTCCAGGACTTGCTCCCGAGACGCAACCGCTGTCTGGCGTGCGCATCCGGGTGACACCGCAAGGCCGGCTCGTGCTTAACGCCGTCGTCGCCAAACTCTCAAACAGCTTTCAGCTGACGGACCGCATGGACAAGCTCAGAAGCGCCGTTTAAGCAGCGCTCATGCTGAGGGGACTTTACGATTGGACGATGCGGATGGCGGCCAGCAAACGGGCGCCGTGGGCGCTCGCGGCCGTTTCGTTCGCCGAGAGTTCGTTTTTTCCGATCCCTCCCGACATTATGCTGATCCCGATGGTCCTGAGCGACCGGCGGAAAGCGTGGTGGTATGCGACGGTGGCGACCGTCGCATCCGTAATCGGCGGCATTCTCGGGTACGCCATCGGGTACTATTTCTTTGAGGCGGTCGGACTGCCCATCCTGAAGTTCTACGGCCGTGAGCATGCGCTCGATAGCTTCATGGCCTTTGTGCAGGAGTATGGTGTCGAAGCGGTCATCATTAAGGGCGCGACGCCGATCCCTTACAAGGTTGTGACGATTGCGGCTGGCGTTGGCAAAATGAATCTCGGGGCGTTTCTCGGCGCGAGCATCGTTGCGCGGGCCATGCGTTTCTATCTGGTCGCCGGTCTCCTATATTTCTTCGGCGAGCCGATCCGCGCTTTCATCGAGAAACGCCTCGGAATGGTGATGACGGTGTTTCTCGTGCTGCTGGTCGGCGGCTTCGTGGCCGTCAAATACATCTTCTAGGTCGGATTGAAGCCATGGCGTTTGCAGCACGGTCGGCTCGGGGTGCGGATTATCGGCTCGGCGCGCTGGCGCTATTTGGAGCGATTGCGACGATCCTGACGGCGCTCGGGTTTCAATACATTGGCGGCTACGTGCCGTGTATGCTGTGCCTGATCGAACGCTACGCCTATTACGCGGGAATTCCGGTTCTTTTCATCGCGTTGGTGCTGACGGCGGGCGGCTATCGGCGGATGGCCGCGCTGCTCTTCGTGTTGGTCGCTTTGGCGTTTCTGGCGAATACAGGGCTTGGCATCTATCACGCCGGAGCGGAGTGGAAGTTCTGGCCCGGCCCGAGCGCCTGCGGCGGTGGGGAATCCCTCACGTCGTCCGCCGGAAATCTTCTGAACGACATCCAGCACATCAAAGTCATCAAGTGCGATGAAGCGGCGTTGCGCTTCCTAGGCATCTCTTTTGCTGGCTGGAACGTCGTCGCTTCGGTGCTGCTGATGGCGGTTGCGTTCGGTGCGGCCTCGGCGGCTTGGACGCGCCGTAACATCTGAGGCGCGCCAGCGTTCCCAACGTCCTGACGCTTGTCCACAATTCTCAAAATCCATGAAAACGTTGATTTTGTTGCTGGCCTAATACTGTCAAGGCAATGTCGCGGTGAATATCACCGGTAAGCCGTGATCGCGCCTTCGCGTTGCCCGAATGTGACGGCTATTCTTGCTTCGTTCGCGGGGCACGGAACGAAACCCGAGCCGGCCCATGTGGATTGTGTGGATATCGTACCAGCGTTGGGAGCATTCGTGGTGGCGTCTGCGTTGAGTTTGTCGAGTGCAATGCTTGGGACGAGTGACAGCAATCCATTGTCCGAGGCCCAGTCCGCACCATCTTTGAGTACGAGTGGCGTTGTTGCGTTTCGTAGGCGTTCGTTGCGTAGCGTGGTGTCTGTGTACGGACCGAGCCCGAAAGACGTTCTGTCCGAGACGTTTGCAAAATTTAGGCGAACTGCTTCGACAAACTCGTCAAAGCGTATGTCCTCGCGGTTCGCCCGCACTCCTCACGGAGATCGCTCTTTCCCGGAGCGGACCTCCAACGGTTTTGAGGCAAGTGCGCGTTCACCTGATTGGGGATGGCGTCCAGTTGGAGACGTCGCGGGCGATGTGGTGCGAAACGCCATGGTCGCTGCGGCTCTCGCAAAGGCGCAGTGAACCCCTAAGTCGAGCGTTGAGTATCCGGTCGCGTATGCGTCGAGTTTTAAGAGTTGGGAAAAAGGATTTCGGAGAGCGCTGGCTTTCCAACGAGCTGGCAGACGCACGGAGCGTGATTGGAGTTAGCCCTCAATCGAGACATCATGTGACACGGTCTCGCGTAGTGATGTCACAGCGCTCTGTGTGTCTGCCGCCATCGTTAGAAACGCTGAAGCTTCGGTAATCGTTCCACGAATTTCGGTTTAGCGGAGTGCGAAGACAATGACCCCCTCGGTTCCGGAACACGTCAGCCCCATTCAGTGGCATCAGGCCATTGCGGTGAGCCGCGAGCAGTGCGCCAGGATCTTTCGCGATGGCGGCGCGCCGAGCGACGCGCTGGTCGCATTCGGATTGAAATGCGAAGACGGCGCCGACTCCGATTGGGAGCGCGTGGTCGATCTCGTTGCCGCCGAGCTTTGCGCCCATCCGATGGCGCGGGCCGCTTAAGATCGGGCGACGGCCGTACGTGCCCAAATGTGGTGGCCGGGCGTGACCCGGCCATGCGAGGGCGCGGAAGGCTACGGCTCGAGTTCGGTATCCCAGTAGAGATAGTCGAGCCAGCTTTCGTGCAGATAGTTCGGCGGGAAAAGCCGGCCGTTGCGATGCAGTTCGAAGACCGTTGGCCGATATGGCTCGTGCGCCGGGAACATGCCCGCGGCGCGCGGCATCAATCCGCCCTTCTTCAAATTGCACGGTGCGCAGGCGGTGACGACGTTGTCCCATCGCGTCTGGCCGCCACGCGAGCGCGGAATGAGATGATCGAACGTCAGATCATTCCTGTCGCCGCAGTACTGGCAGGCGAAGCGATCGCGCAGGAAAACATTGAAACGCGTGAAGGCCGGATAAAGCGCCGGTTTCACGTAGGTCTTCAGCGAAACGACACTCGGCAGCTTCAGCTCGAATGACGGGCTTCGGACGTAGCGTTCGTATTCCGAGACGATATTTACGCGGTCCAAAAAGACCGCCTTCACCGTGTCCTGCCAGCTCCACAGGGACAGCGGGTAGTAACTGAGCGGCCGGAAGTCGGCGTTCAGCACAAGAGCCGGACAATTGTCCGGTATTGTCACGTGAGCATTCACAGTCGCGCAAACCTCGCGGTTTTTCGATCCGTCGAATCGCGTCTTGGCCCCACTCGGACGCCGGGATACTAGCCGCGCGTATCAGTTCTGTGAAGCATTCGAGCCCATCTGTCGCGGAAATGATTTTTCCGTTATATTTCAGTTATTTATTTGTTTTTGTCCGGATCGGCTTTTGGGCTTTCCCCAGGAGAGCGCGGCGCGCGAAGGCGTAATCGGCCCATAACAGCCGGGCGGCGACGGCGCGTGCGGGGCGCCAGCGATCGGCGATTCGTTCCAGTTCCTCGGCCGTGGGGCGGTTTTCAAGCTTGAAGTGGTGCTGCGCGGCAAGCTGCAAGGCGAGATCGCCCGGCGCGAATGCGTCGCGGCGGCCCAAAGCAAAAAGAATATAGATGTCGGCGGTCCAGGGGCCGATGCCATGGATCGCGGTCAGACGTTCGACGATGACGAGATCATTGGCGGCGTTGAGGGCTTCGAAGTCGAGGCCGTCGTCGAGGACAGCGCGCGTCAGGGCGCGCAGCGTGCGGATCTTGCCGTCCGAAAGTCCAAGCCGTTTGAGGTCGCTATCGCTCGCCGCTTGGATTGCATCAGGCGTGAACGGGAAAAGCGCTTCGGCGACGCGTGTCCAGATGGCAGCGGCGCTCTGGGCTGAAAGCTGTTGCCCGACGACGATTTTTGCCAGTCCGGAGAAATCGGCGGGAAAATCCCGTGGCGGTGGAAGGCCGGTGCGTTTCAATATGCGCGACATGACCTTGCATTGACCGGCGAGCATAATCGCCGCTGCCTTGAGCTGGCGTTCGGTCGTTACGGTCGCATGGCGGCGAGGGGTCAAACGCGTTGTTCCGGGAAGGATTTGCCTCATTCAATTCGCGGGCGATCTTATCGCGCAATGCGGAGCCGGCGAAAAGAGGACGTGGAAAATGACACGGATTGCTGGAATTCTATTGGCGGCGCTCTTTATCGCTTTGCTGATTTCAGACAGTGCGGCAATGCGATTCTGAGGCGTCACGCTTTCGCCATGGCGAGGTTCGACAAGTTTTGGAATGACACACGGAGGCATCTCAGATCAGTGAGTATGGCGCCGACGTAAGACGTGCATGGCAATTGCAAGCATGCCGATCTTTCCGCAAAAGGTGACCATCCGTCTATCGAAGATTTTCAAAACTTCCCTGATCTCCGGCCGCCTTTTCGGTGCATTCAGATCGTGTGCCGGTGAAATTGCTTTGGCATAATAAGTGTCGCGTTCTCTGAGGGTAAGTTCAACAGTTTGGATCGTAGTTGAGGTCATGATTTATCAGTCTGCTGAGTGGAATGCCGGTCATTGTGTCGTTGACGCGCGTTTTGTGAGCCGAAGCGCGTGATGGCCTCGGTTACGCGTTTCGCGCCATCACCCAACGGTCTTTTGCACGTCGGGCACGCGCTCTCTGCTATCATCGCGCACGACACGGCACGGCGGAACGGCGGACGCTTTTTGCTGCGCATCGAGGATATCGATCTCGAACGCCGGCGGCCCGAATTCGTCACGGCAATCTTCGAAGATCTCAATTGGCTTGGGCTGACGTGGGAAGAGCCGGTGCTGGTGCAGTCGGAGCATTTCTCCGAATACCTTGCGGCTGCTGATCGGCTGATTGCGATGGGCTTGCTCTATCCGTGTTTTGCAACGCGCAAGGAAATTGTCGTTGCGGCGGATCCGACAAAAACCGATCCCGATGGCGTTCCGCTTTATCCGGGAATTTGGCGTGGTGCTTCCGCCGAAATAGTTGGTGAGCGGATGGCTGCGGGAGAGACGCCGGCGCTTCGTCTCAACATGGAAGGCGCGTTGCAGGTTCTGAAATCGAAACGCGGCGATGAGCCGTTGACGTTCGTCGAGGTTGAGGATGACGGTTCGCAGCGGACCGTTGTGGCCGATCCGGCGCGCTGGGGCGATGCCGTGATCGTGCGCAAGGAAGTGCCTGCGAGCTATCATCTTTCGGTCGTCGTCGACGATGCGCGGCAAGGCGTGACGCATGTTACGCGCGGACAGGATTTGCTGGCGGCGACCGATCTGCAGCGTCTGCTGCAAGAGTTATTGGATCTGCCGCAGCCGGTCTATTCGCATCATCGGGTGATCCGATGGGCCAACGGGCAAAAACTTTCGAAGTCCAATCAGGATATGGGGCTCCGGGTGCTGCGCGACGAAGGGGCGACAGCGGACGATATCCGGCGGGTCATTTTCGAAGTCTGATCGTGCCGTAACGTTTTTGTGGCCGTTGCGATATGGCGAAGCGTGTTCCGGGGCGGAATTAAATTCCCTAAGGCGCCAACTTTTTTGATTCGGCGCCGGTGCCATATTTCATTGCCGCGTTTCCGGGTCGTATTCCGCGCCGAATTCGTGCGCGATATTTCCCTTATTACTCTTAAGATTCAAAAATAATCGAAAAGCAAATTGGCCCCTCCTTGTAACTTTGGCCAAATCACGTCAATTTTAATCGTTCTCTAATCTATCCACCGGATTCTCGCATTTATGGCAGAAACATCGAAAATTGTCGGTGCCAGATTATCCGTCGCAATTGCGCACGGACTTGCAATCGTCCGTCAATTCGTCATTTGGGCCTTTGCGGACGTCCCGGAAACGGTTGAAGTTCGCAGGCCGGTCGAGCCGCGCCGGCTATCGCTTGCCGATCAATGGAGCCGACTGTCCGACATCGTGATCGGGGCGGCGCAGCAAGCTGAAACAGCGACGCGCTGCCATGCCTCTGCAACCCAGCAGATCGATCTGGCGCAATATGCTTTGTCGTCTTTGATCGATGAATTGTCGTCCGTCATGGATATGGGCGATCGGGTTCGCCGTCGCGCGACGGTGCATGTGTTGGGTGTGGCGCCGATGCCGGCGCTGCGGCCGATCGGCGGCGCAATCGCTGCTTAAACGCTTCACGCAAGACGGCTTTCGGCGTTGGTCCTGGGTTGATATGGGTAGTTCGACTGCCCGCATTTCAGGATCGAGACAATCTCCGTGGCCGATGACCGCTCATCTCTTTCAGCAATAGCAACGCCAAATCTTGGACCGGCGGCGCGTGCGCGGGGCGTGATTGCGGGGCTTTTGTCGGAGCCGTTGGCGGCTGGGCTTTATCTGGTCGCGACGCCAATCGGCAATCTCGGGGATATCACGCTGCGTGCACTGTCGGTGCTGGCGCGGGCCGACATCATTTATTGCGAAGATACGCGTCATTCCGCGAAGCTTTTGCAGCATTATGGCATTGCCACGCGGACGCGGCCATTTCACGACCATAATGAAGAGCGCGAAAGCGCGCGCGTTATTGACGAACTCAAAGCCGATAAGCGCATTGCGATCATATCGGACGCCGGGACGCCCCTGCTTTCGGATCCGGGATTCAAACTTGTGCGCGCTGCGGCGGCGGAAGACATTCCAGTCGTCGCTATTCCCGGCGCGTCGGCGCTGCTGCCAGCGCTGACAACCAGTGGTCTGCCGACGGATGCATTCTTCTTCGCGGGCTTTTTGCCGCCGAAGCAGGCGGCCCGGCGGGCGCGGCTTGCGGAATTATCGGCCATTCCTGGCAGTCTCATCTTTTATGAAGCGCCTCACCGTGTCGCGGAGACGATTCCGGATATGGCGCGTTTGCTCGGTAGCCGAGACGCCGTCATCGCCCGCGAACTGACGAAGCTGCACGAGGATGTTCGGCGCGGCACTCTGGCGGAGCTTGCTGAGGCAACTCCAATGGAGGGCCTCAAGGGCGAGGTTGTCATTGTCGTCGGGCCGGAGCAGGCTCAGGCCGTTAGCGACGAGACGTTGACGGCGCGGCTGGCGGGGGCTCTTGAGGTTATGAGCCTCAAGGATGCCGCCAAAGCCCTGGCCGACGAATTTGGGGTTCCGAAAGCGCGGGTTTATGGGCTTGGGATCAAGGCGAAAGATGAACTAAAGGCGAAGGACGTGGGACGATGAGTTCGAACGTCAATGATGAGCTTCGGCAGCGGCTTGAGCGCAAGCGGCGGCACCATAGTGGTGTCAGGGCCGAGACGATCGTTGCGGCGGTCTATATGGCGACCGGGCATCGCATTTTGGGCCGCCGGTTCAAGACCCCGGTCGGGGAAATCGACCTGATCGCGATCAGGAAAAACCGGGTGGCTTTCATCGAGGTCAAACGGCGGCAGACAACCGAAGAAGCCGAAGACGCCATTACGCTGACGATGCGCCGCCGGGTGCGCCGCGCGGCCGACCTCTGGCTGGCGCGCAACCCGCAATACCGCGAGCACGACGTCGGTTTCGACCTGGTGTTCGTGCTGCCCTGGCGCTTTCCGATTATCATGCGGGATGCACTTTGAGACAAAAAAAAGACCCGCCGAAGCGGGTCTTTAAGTGATTGAACGTGAAGTGCAGGGACCGTCATCGTCTAGGAACGCGCGAGCGCGATAGATTTGCGCTGCATGTTGATGAACGTTTAGCTGGTCGAGCCTGAACGTAATTTGAACGGCGCTCGATCCCTTTGTTCATCCCTCCGGAAGCCGGCCGGGCCGCGAAACGCCCGAAATTCAGGCTCCTTGCGAAAATGTAATGCGGCAACGCGCCCTCTTGGCGCACTGTTGAAGCCTTGCAGAGTGCATGTTAAGGACAGCCCGGCTTTGGAAGGGGGCTGCTGGTGGGTTCCGGCCCCGGCGCTCTTTTTTTGTCAAAGGCCTTTCCTTGGAGCGGGCGCAATTTCGGGCCTTTTCGTGCCCCGCCCTCTATGCGCCCGAAGGCGCGAGGTGAGAGCGACGTGGCGACGGACGAAACAAGCGTGGACGGAGTGGCCGGACGATATGCGTCGGCCTTGTTCGAGCTGGCTAAGGAAAGCTCGAACATCGAGGGGATCGAAAGCGATCTCGTAAATTTCCAATCGTTGCTCGATGAAAGCCCGGATCTGGTGCGCCTTGTGTGCAGCCCGGTGATCGCCGCCGACGATCAAGAGAAGGCGATGGCCGCCATTCTCGACAGGGCAGGCATCGGCGGCTTGACCGCGAACTTCCTGAAGCTCGTGACCGCCAATCGGCGCCTGTTCGTCATTCAGGACATGATCAAAGTTTATCGCTCGCTCGCTGCCAAGGCGCGCGGCGAAATCACGGCTGAGGTCACCAGCGCGTTTGCGCTCAACGACGAGCAGATCTCGGCTCTTAAAGAAACGCTGAAAGCTTCTGTCGGCAAGGATGTGACGCTGCAGTCGCGCGTCGATCCGAGCATTCTCGGCGGCCTGATCGTCAAGGTTGGCAGCCGCATGATCGACTCCTCGCTCAAGACCAAGCTTCAGAACATGAAGACGGCGCTGAACGGAGCCGGGGCTTAAGGCCTGACAGTTTCGCTGCTGGCTGCGAGGCCGGCGGTGTCACCGCAAGGTTTGCACTTAACAAATTGGCATAAGGGGCCGGACCAGGCTCCGTAAATGGAAACGACCAGGGAAGAGGTCTCAATGGAAATCCGGGCCGCAGAAATTTCTTCGATCCTGAAGGATCAGATCAAAAACTTCGGCAAGGAAGCCGAGGTTTCCGAAATCGGCCAGGTGCTGTCGGTCGGCGACGGCATCGCACGCGTCTATGGTCTCGACAACGTCCAGGCGGGCGAGATGGTCGAGTTCCCCGGCGGCATCCGCGGCATGGCGCTGAACCTCGAAGCCGATAATGTCGGCGTCGTTATTTTCGGCGACGATCGCACGATCAAGGAAGGCGACACCGTCAAGCGGACCGGCGCCATCGTCGAAGTTCCGGTCGGCAAGGGGCTTCTCGGTCGCGTCGTCGATGGTCTCGGCAACCCGATCGACGGCAAGGGCCCGATCCAGTTCGAGAAAAAGATGCGCGTCGACGTCAAGGCGCCGGGCATCCTGCCGCGCAAGTCGGTGCACGAGCCGATGGCGACGGGTCTCAAGGCCATCGACGCGCTCATCCCGATCGGCCGCGGCCAGCGCGAGTTGGTCATCGGCGACCGTCAGACGGGCAAGACGGCCGTCGTGCTCGATACCTTCCTCAACCAGAAGCCGCTCAACGCAGGCAACGACGAAAGCGCGAAGCTTTATTGCGTGTACGTTGCCGTCGGCCAGAAGCGCTCGACGGTTGCGCAGTTCGTGAAGGTCCTGGAAGAGCGTGGCGCGCTTGAATATTCGATCGTCGTTGCTGCGACCGCGTCCGATCCGGCGCCGATGCAGTACCTCGCGCCGTTCACCGGCTGCACGATGGGCGAATACTTCCGCGACAACGGCATGCACGCCGTGATCGCCTATGACGATCTCTCGAAGCAGGCTGTCGCTTACCGCCAGATGTCGTTGCTGCTGCGTCGTCCGCCGGGCCGCGAAGCTTATCCGGGCGACGTTTTCTATCTCCATTCTCGTCTGCTCGAGCGCGCCGCTAAGATGGGTGACGCTGCCGGCAAGGGGTCGCTGACGGCGCTTCCGGTTATCGAAACGCAAGCCAACGACGTGTCGGCCTACATTCCTACGAACGTCATCTCGATCACCGACGGCCAGATCTTCCTTGAATCGGATCTCTTCTATCAGGGCATCCGTCCGGCCGTGAACGTCGGTCTGTCGGTGTCGCGCGTCGGCTCGTCGGCGCAGACGAAGGCGATGAAGCAGGTTGCCGGCAAGATCAAAGGCGAGCTTGCACAATATCGCGAAATGGCGGCCTTCGCGCAGTTCGGTTCGGATCTCGACGCCGCCACGCAGAAGCTGCTCGCACGCGGCGCCCGCTTGACGGAACTTCTGAAGCAGCCGCAGTTCTCGCCGCTGAAGATGGAAGAGCAGGTTGCGGTGATCTTCGCGGGTACGCGCGGCTACCTCGATGCCATTCCGGTGTCGGCTGTCGGTAAGTTCGAAGAAGGCGTTCTCGCCGGGCTTCGCTCTGAAAAGACGCTGCTTGAGACGATCGCGAAAGAGAAGGCTCTGTCGGCAGACTCCGAGAAGAAGCTGGTCGAGTTCCTCGACAAGTTTGCCAAGGGTTTTGCAGCTTAATCGGGTTCCTTGAGGAGAACGCCCGATGGCGAGCTTAAAAGATATGCGCAACCGCATCGCCTCGGTGAAGGCGACGCGGAAAATCACGAAAGCCATGCAGATGGTTGCGGCGGCGAAGCTGCGCCGCGCGCAGGAAGCCGCAACTGCCGCCCGGCCCTACGCCGAGCGGATGGCCACCGTGCTCGGCAGCCTGGCTTCGAAGGTTGCGGACAAGAATGGCGCTTCGCCACTTCTCGTTGGCACCGGCAAGGATCAGGTGCATCTGCTGATCGTCATGACGGCGGAACGTGGTCTATGCGGCGGTTTCAATTCGAACATCGCCAAGCTAGCGCGTTCAGATGCGAACCGTTTGATCGCCGCGGGCAAGACGGTGAAGATCATGACGGTCGGCCGCAAGGGCGCCGACAACCTGCGTCGCGATCTCGGCCGCAACATTGTCGAGCGCAAAGACTTTCAGGGTGTGCGTCAGCTGACGTTCGGGCATGCCGAGGGCCTCGCGAAGCGAGTGCTTGAGATGTTCGAAGCCGGCGAGTTTGACATCGCAACGCTCTACTTCTCGGAGTTCAAGTCGGTTATCGCGCAGAAGCCGACGGCGCTGCAGCTCATTCCGGCAACCGTGCCTGAGGCGGCACCGGACGCTGCGAAGGGCGCAGGCGCCATTCACGAGTACGAGCCGAGCGAAGAAGAAGTCTTGGGCTTCCTGCTATCGCGCAATATCTCCACGCAGATCTTCCGCGGTCTGCTCGAGAACTCGGCATCGTTCTATGGTGCGCAGATGACCGCGATGGACAACGCGACGCGCAACGCCGGTGACATGATCAATAAGCTGACGATCGCTTACAACCGTCAGCGTCAGGCAAACATCACTAAGGAATTGATCGAGATCATCTCCGGAGCGGAAGCGGTCTAGGGCGAGGTAGATAGATCATGGCCTATGTAACGCGTGCAACGACGAAGGGCGGCCGGGACGGCCGCGCAGTTCTCGAAGAGGGCAAGCTCGCTCTTGCGATGGCGCTGCCGAAGGATCTCGGTGGATCGGGTGAAGGCCATAACCCCGAGCAGCTGTTTGCGCTCGGGTGGTCGTCTTGCTTCGGTCAGGCGGTTCTGCTGCTGGCCAAGAAGCACGGACTCGACGGTCAGGCCGCCAAGGTTACGTGCGAAGTTGAACTCGACAAAGATGCGACGAGCTTCGGCCTCAAGGCGCATCTGACGCTCGCGATTCCTGGCGCCGATAAGGACAAGCTGCAGGCGCTGATCGAAGAAGCGCATCAGATCTGCCCGTATTCCAAAGCGACACGCAACAATATCCCGGTGACGCTCTCGGTCGCCTGAAACAATTCCGCTGGAGATAAAAATGGCTAAAAACGTAGGGAAGATTCACCAGGTGACGGGTGCCGTCGTTGACGTGCATTTCGCCGACAAGCTGCCGGAAATTCTGAACGCGCTTGAGACCACCAACAACGGCAATCGTCTGGTTCTCGAAGTCGCGCAGCACCTTGGTGAAAACACCGTGCGCACGATCGCGATGGACTCTACCGAAGGCTTGGTCCGCGGCCAGGAAGTCACCGACATGGGCGCTCCGATCTCGGTTCCCGTCGGCGACGAGACGCTCGGGCGGATCATGAACGTTATCGGCGAGCCGGTTGATGAAGCCGGTCCGATCAACAGCAGCTCGGTGCGTGCTATCCACCAACCGGCGCCGACGTTTGAAGATCAGGCAACGGAAGCACAGATCCTCGTCACGGGCATCAAGGTCGTCGACCTGCTCGCTCCTTACGCGAAGGGCGGCAAGATCGGCCTGTTCGGCGGCGCGGGCGTCGGCAAGACGGTTTTGATCATGGAGTTGATCAATAACGTTGCTAAGGCCCACGGCGGCTACTCGGTTTTCGCGGGCGTCGGCGAGCGTACGCGTGAGGGCAACGATCTTTATTACGAAATGATCGAGTCCAACGTGAACAAAGACCCGAAGAAGAACAACGGGTCGGCTGCCGGTTCGAAGTGCGCTCTCGTTTACGGTCAGATGAACGAACCGCCGGGTGCGCGTGCACGCGTCGCTCTTTCGGGTCTGACAGTCGCCGAGCACTTCCGTGACCAGGGCCAGGACGTGCTGTTCTTCGTCGACAACATCTTCCGCTTCACGCAGGCGGGTTCGGAAGTGTCGGCGTTGCTCGGCCGCATTCCTTCGGCGGTTGGTTATCAGCCGACGCTGGCGACCGACATGGGCGCCCTGCAGGAGCGCATCACCACGACGCAGAAGGGTTCGATCACGTCGGTGCAGGCCATTTACGTTCCGGCCGACGACTTGACCGACCCGGCGCCGGCAACCTCGTTCGCTCACCTTGATGCGACGACCGTTCTTTCGCGCTCGATTGCTGAAAAGGGCATCTATCCGGCGGTTGATCCGCTCGACTCGACGTCGCGCATGCTCGATCCGCGCATCGTCGGCGAAGAGCACTACGCCGTTGCCCGTAAGGTCCAGGCGATCCTGCAGAAGTACAAGTCGCTGCAGGACATCATCGCGATCCTTGGCATGGACGAGCTTTCCGAAGAGGATAAGCTCACCGTCGCGCGCGCTCGTAAGATCGAGCGTTTCATGTCGCAGCCGTTCCACGTCGCGGAAGTGTTCACCGGCTCGCCCGGCAAGCTCGTTCCGCTCGCCGATACCATCAAGGCGTTCAAGGGCCTCTGCGACGGTGAGTACGATCACCTTCCCGAGCCGGCGTTCTATATGGTCGGTTCGATCGACGAAGCGATCGCGAAGGCAGAGAAGCTCGCGGAAGCGGCATAACAATAAGGCTGAGCGTTTTCGAGCGGAGGACCCGTCCGAAGGCGCCGCCAGGAGAAAGAGTTCATGGCGGAAGCCGGAAAGACGTTTGGAAGCTGCTGCGAAGAGCTGAAAGAAGCTCTTGAAGGCGGCGACTTCGAGCCCTTGATCACGGTCGGGCCCGATGAGGTCATCTACATGACTGTCGGGCTCGTCGATCTCGAAGAAGAAGAGCCGGGTCTGGTCGATCATCCGCTTTTCTTCTGCCCGTTCTGTGGCACCAAGCTGCAGACGCCGGAAGAGGTGAGAGCCAAAGCCGGCGCCGAAGACGACGGCGAAGAAGAGCCGCGCCAGGCTTGATGGCGCCAAAATAAAAAACGACGGCATTAAATAGGTCGAACGCCTTCGAAGGGTCGGAAATCACCATGGCAGGCACATTCAGGTTTGAACTCGTCTCGCCCGAACGGGTGTTGATGTCGGTCGACGCCGAGCAGGTGGTCGTGCCTGGCACAGACGGAGAGTTCACGGTTCTCGCCGGTCATGTGCCGGTCATCTCGACGCTTGTTCCGGGCGTTCTCGATGTTACGGCCGGCAGTGTGCACAAGCGGCTCTTCGTTAAGTCGGGCTTTGCGGAAGTCGATCCGGCGCGCCTGACGGTTCTGGCTGAAAAGGCCTATGACGTCGACGAGATGTCGGCGGCGACGATCGCTGCGGAGCTCAAGACTGCGGAAGCGGAACTCGCCGCCGCAAAGGACGATGATGCGAAGCGCATGGCCGATACGCTCGTCGGTGAGCTGAAGCGGCTTTCGCCGCAGGCTTAAGCGGCGCGCTCAGACACGATCTATAACTGAAACTCAAAGCGCTTCTTGCAGGCTGGGACGATCTCAGCCTTGCGAGGAGCGCTTTGTCATATCTTAGATCGCCGACCGGTGCGCCATGGTTCTGATGGGTCAGGCCTTCAGGCAGCGCTGTCCGTCGGTTGTTTCCCGTCAGGGTTGGTCCTCTCCTGTCCGTTTGTCGATCCGGAACGAGCCGACATAGCGGGCTGCCTTGCTGCCGACGCCGTTTGGCAAAGGCGCGGCGTTGGTTTGAATTTCGTTGCCATCGCTCAGCGTCATGGCCTCAAGCGCAACGGACCTCTTGGTGAAGGACTTCCAGGCGACCGGAATTGCGTGCAGGTCCGGGCCGACCTGCCAGGCGAAGACATCGTATTTCCCGGAGCATGTTTCTGACGCATCGCAGCCTTGATCAGCTCTTGCGCGGTTTTGGGATCTAAGGGGATCGTCATCAGAACCCCCGGACGCAAGTGGCGCCATGCGATCGGAGCGTCCTCGTGCCTCTCGAGCGGGGGTGGCTCGGTTCGGCATTTTTGGGCACGGCGCCTCCGAGCGACAAATTGGATGGCAAATTTCGTTCAAATCAGGTGTAGTTTTGCCGAGTTCTCAACACCGGTTCGATCGTCACTGAAAGCTATATCTAGGTGTGTTACCCAGGCCGCGGATGTCCTGCGGCCAACTGGCGTTGGGCAAATTGTCCAATTTTGCTTCAACCTGTGCGCGTTTAGCGGGAGATCAGGGGAAGCTCTGTCGATAGGACGCGACCTGCCTTGAAACGTTTTTATATATTCGCTCTGTTGCCGTTTCTTGCCCTTCTGGGCGGCTGCAACGCAATCGTGCTCAATCCCGCCGGCGATATTGCCATCCAGCAGCGCGATCTCGTGATTATCTCGACCGTTCTGATGCTCTTGATCATCGTTCCGGTCATGGCACTCACGGCGTGGTTTGCCTGGCATTATCGAGCCTCGAACACGAACGCGCGATATGAGCCGAACTGGTCGCATTCGACCCATCTTGAGCTGATCATCTGGTCGGCACCGCTTCTGATCATCATCTGCCTTGGCGCCGTAACGTGGATGGCGACGCACATGCTTGATCCGTGGCGCCCGCTCAACCGCACCGGCCCGGACAAGGAAATCTCGGCCACCGCAAAGCCGCTTACCGTTCAGGTCGTCGCGCTCGATTGGAAGTGGCTGTTCATCTATCCAGAACAGGGCATCGCGACCGTGAATGAAATGGCGGCTCCCGTCGACCGGCCGCTCAATTTCAAAATTTCTGCGTCGTCGGTGATGAATGCGTTCTACGTTCCGGCGTTGGCCGGCATGATTTACGCGATGCCGGGCATGCAGACCCAGCTGCACGCGGTGATCAACAAGGCGGGCACCTATAAGGGCTTCTCTTCGAACTATAGCGGCAACGGCTTTTCGGAGATGCGGTTCGACTTTCTGGCAATGGACGATGCCGGCTTCGACAAGTGGGTGTCGGACGTCAAGGCATCGCAGACCGGCAAGCTTGGCCGGACCGAGTATCTTGATCTTGAGCGTCCCAGCGAAGCTGTGCCCGTCAAGAAATTCTCGAGCGTCGATCCGCAGCTCTTCGATCTGATCGTCAACATGTGCGTCCAGCCCGGCAAAATGTGCATGCACGAAATGGCAGCCATCGACGCCAAGGGCGGGCTTGGGCTCGCGGGCAACAACATCGTGCAGTCTCTCGAGTACGACAAGTATGCACGTCGCGGCGATGGGCCGGTCGTGAAGAAGTCGTACGTCGCAAGCGTGTGCACGAAGACGGCGCCGATGGGCATGGATGCGCAGGCTGCTGCCGCAGTCACGCCTGTCAGCTCGACGCCGCTCGTCGGGGCCGGGCTGCCGCAGCCGGGCATGTTCCAATCGTTTGCGCGAAAGCCATCAAATTCCTGAGCCGTCGGGCTCCTGACCGGGATAGTTTCCAGAGATGTTCGAAAACTTTGACCTTCAGAAAGCGATATTCGGGCGGTTGACGCTCGAATCTATTCCCTATCACGAGCCGATTTTGGTGATGACGTTCATCGGCGTCGCTATCGGCGGTGCGGTGGTTCTGGGCGCCATCACCTACTACAGGCTGTGGGGCTACCTCTGGCACGAATGGTTCACGAGCGTCGATCACAAGCGGATCGGCGTCATGTATATCGTGCTCGGCCTGGTGATGCTGCTTCGCGGCTTCGCCGACGCCATCATGATGCGCGCGCAGCAGGCCATCGCCTTCAATGGCAACGAGGGCTATCTGCCGGCGCACCACTTCGACCAGATCTTCACGGCGCATGGCGTGATCATGATCTTCTTCGTGGCGATGCCGCTGGTCACGGGTTTGATGAACTATGTCGTGCCGCTGCAGATCGGCGCGCGCGACGTCGCCTTCCCGTTCCTCAACAACTTCAGCTTCTGGATGACGGTTTCGGGCGGCGTGCTTGTCATGGCGTCGCTGTTCGTCGGTGAGTTCGCGCGGACCGGGTGGCTCGCCTATCCGCCGCTTTCGAACTACGCCTACAGTCCAGATGTCGGGGTCGATTACTACATATGGGCGCTGCAGATAGCCGGCGTCGGAACGCTTCTATCGGGCGTCAACCTGATCGCGACGATCGTGAAGATGCGTTGCCCCGGTATGACGATGATGAAGATGCCGGTCTTCACCTGGACCGCGCTTTGCACCAACGTTCTGATCGTGGCGGCCTTCCCCGTTCTGACGGGTGTGCTGGCCCTGCTCTCTCTCGACCGGTACGTCGGCACGAATTTCTTCACGAACGACTTCGGCGGCAACCCGATGATGTACGTGAACCTCATCTGGATCTGGGGCCATCCCGAAGTTTACATTCTCGTGCTGCCGGTGTTCGGCGTGTTCTCCGAGGTGACCGCGACGTTCTCGGGCAAGCGCCTCTTTGGCTACACGTCGATGGTCTACGCCACGGTCTGTATCACGATCCTGTCGTACCTCGTCTGGCTGCATCACTTCTTCACGATGGGCTCGGGCGCTAGCGTCAACTCGTTCTTCGGCATCACGACGATGATCATCTCGATCCCGACGGGTGCGAAACTCTTCAACTGGCTGTTCACGATGTATCGCGGCCGGATTCGCTTCGAGCTGCCGATGATGTGGACCGTCGCGTTCATGCTGACGTTCGTGATCGGCGGCATGACGGGCGTCCTGCTCGCAGTTCCGCCGGCGGACTTCGTGCTTCACAACAGTCTCTTCCTGATCGCGCATTTCCATAACGTGATCATTGGTGGCGTCGTGTTCGGCTGCTTTGCGGGCATCGCGTACTGGTTCCCGAAGGTCACCGGTTTCAAGCTCGATCCGTTCTGGGGCAAGATGTCGTTCTGGTTCTGGGTCTCGGGCTTCTACCTCGCCTTCATGCCGCTCTACGTTCTTGGCCTGATGGGTGTGACCCGCCGCCTGCGCGTGTTCGACGACCCGTCGCTGCAGATCTACTTCGTCATCGCGGCGTTCGGTGCGTTCCTGATCGCACTCGGTATCGGTTCGTTCCTCATCCAGCTCGCCGTCAGCATCAAGAACCGCGAGAAGCTGCGCGACCTCACCGGCGATCCCTGGAATGCACGGACGCTCGAATGGTCGACGTCATCGCCGCCGCCGGTCTACAATTTCGCCTTTACGCCGGTCGTCTACGATCACGATGCGTGGTGGGACATGAAGGAGCACGGCTATAAGCGGCCGATGGGAGGCTTCAAGCCAATCCATATGCCGAGGAACACCGGAGCCGGTGTCATTCTCGCCGGTCTTAGCTTCATCACCGGTTTCGCTTTGATCTGGTACATCTGGTGGCTGGCCGCCGTTGGCTTCGTTGCGCTACTGGCGACCGCGATTGGTCATACCTTCAACTACAATCGGAGCTTCAACATTCCGACGCAGCAGATCGTTGAAACCGAGAGCGAGCGCACTCAGCTCCTTCAATCGGTGGGGGCCTGAGCGATGACGACAATGACGGCAAGTGCGTCGGCGTCCGGGGCCGGAGAGGCAAAGGAAACGCGCCCCTTCTACGTGGCCGATGAGCACGAGCACGGTGACGGTGGCAGCACCCAGCTGGGCTTCTGGCTCTACCTGATGAGCGACTGTCTCATCTTTGCGGTGCTGTTCGCGACTTACGGTGTGCTTGGCGGCAATTTTGCAGCCGGGCCGTCGCCGAAAGATTTGTTCGACCTGCCTCTGGTGGCAGTCAACACGTCGATGCTGCTGTTCTCGTCGATCACGTATGGCTTTGCTGTGCTTGAGATGCAGAAGAACCGCAAGCAGGGCATGCTGATGTGGCTGGCGATCACGATGGCGTTCGGCGCCGCGTTCATCGGCATCGAGCTGTTTGAATTCACGCACATGATCCTCGAAGGCGCGACGCCTCAGAGAAGCGCATTCCTCTCGTCGTTCTTCACGCTCGTCGGCACGCACGGCCTGCACGTGACGTTCGGCATCATCTGGATGATCACGCTGATGGTTCAGGTGACGAGGTTCGGCCTGAATGAGCCGAACAAGCGCCGCATCCTATGCCTCAGCATGTTCTGGCACTTCCTCGACGTCGTCTGGATCGGCGTTTTCACCTTCGTTTATCTTATGGGAGTGCTGCGATGAGCACGGACGCGCACGCCAATCACGGACATGCCGCGCATGGGCATATTGCTCCTGGCGGCGGTCATGACGATCACGGGCATGGCAGCGGCCATCCCGAGTCGACGCTCAGCGGCTATCTGACGGGCTTCGTTCTTTCCGTCATCCTGACGGCCATTCCGTTCTGGCTCGTGATGTCGGGCGCGCTCGGAAGCAAGGAAGCGACGGCCATCTCGATCCTGGCTATCGGTGCGGTCCAGATCGTCGTCCACATGATCTACTTCCTGCACATGTCGCCGAGTTCGGAGGGCGGTTGGACGCTGATGGCGCTGATCTTCACGGTCGTCATGGTCGTCATCACGCTGACCGGCTCGCTGTGGGTGATGTATCACCTGACGACCAACATGATGCCGATGGATCCGAGCCAACTGCCGTGACATCCGACGCCGGCGGGCGCGGGGGACGAGAAGCGGCGCCCTCGGGCGCAACGGAGTTCAATGCGGATGCGCCGGGTCGCGACTCGGCGCGCACACCTCGTTCGCTGTCTTCGCTGGCAGTCATCAGCCTCGTGGCGCTGCTCGGTGTTGCCGGTCTCATGTGGCTTGGCATTTGGCAGGTTGAGCGGCGAGCTTGGAAGCTCGATTTGATTTCCCGCGTCGAGAGCCGGGTTCACGCAACTCCGGTGCCCGCGCCGGGTCCGGCCGATTGGCCTTCGATCACCGCCAATAACGACGAGTATCGACGCGTCACGGTTTCCGGCCACTTTCTTCATGATCGCGAGACGCTCGTCATGGCCGTCACCGACGAGGGCGGTGGCTATTGGGTGTTGACGCCGCTCAAGACCGCGACAGGTTTCGAAGTGCTCGTCAATCGCGGTTTCGTACCGACCGAAAAGAAGGAGCGTGAGACGCGGCTTGCGGGAGAGATCGACGGCAACGTAACCGTTACGGGTTTACTGCGCATGACGGAGCCGAAGGGCGCATTTCTGCGCGGCAACGATATCTCGGCCGATCGCTGGTATTCCCGCGACGTTGACGCCATCGCGATCAAGCGCGGTCTCGACAATTATGCGCCTTACTTCATCGACGCCGATGCAACACCCAATCCGGGCGGCTATCCGGTCGGTGGTCTGACGGTGATCAAATTCCCGAACAATCACCTCGTTTACGCGTTGACGTGGTTTGCGCTGGCGCTGATGCTCGCGGCTGCCTTCGTCCGGTTCCTGCGCGAAGAGATTCGCATCCGGCAAACGCCGCAGGGGGCCGGCGGTGCGGCTCCGGATTGAGGTCCTCTGATCCCTAGTCTGTGCGCCCGGTATGTCGAAGTTCAGTGACCTCCAGTTCCCTTTTCAGAGCGACGAACTCGCGGCATCGCCTGCCAATGGAGCCGATGCCATTGGCGTGGAAAACATGCTGCTGCTGGTCCAGCTTCGCTGGATCGCGGTTGCGGGCCAGGTGGCGACGATTGTGTTCGTCTGGACCGTCCTTGGGGTCAATCTTCCGCTCGTGCCGATGGGCCTCGTTGCATCGTCGTTGGTGGTTCTCAATCTTGCAAGCCTCTGGTGGCTGCGGCGCGGGCGTGACGTCGGCGCCATGGGTTTGCTCGTTGCGCTGCTACTCGACGTCGCCGGTCTGACGGCACAGCTCTATCTCAGCGGCGGGGCGATGAACCCGTTTGCCTTCCTTTATCTTCTTCAGGTTACGCTGGCAGCGGTGCTGCTCAATGTGCGGCTGACGTCGGTGGTGCTGGCCGCGACGTGCGCGAGCTTCCTTTTGCTTACGCGGTTTTATCGTCCGCTTGAAATTCCGGCCGGAGAGATCAACCTCTTCACGCTACATGTTATCGGCATGCTGGTCTGTTTCGCGGTCGATGCGGCGTTGCTGTTCGTGTTTGTCACGCGCATTACGCGCAATCTCAGGGAGCGCGATGCGCGCCTTGCAGCGCTGAAGCAGCATGCCGCCGAAGAGGATCATATCGTGCGTATGGGGCTTTTGGCGTCGGGTGCTGCGCATGAACTTGGTACGCCGTTGGCATCGCTGTCGGTCATTCTCGGCGATTGGCGTCGGATGCCGGTCATCACGGGCAATCCCGAGCTGTTGCAGGAAGTCGATGAAATGCAAGCCGCCGTGAAGCGCTGCAAATCGATCCTGACGGGCGTGCTGCTGTCGGCCGGAGAGGCACGCGGCGAAGCCCCGAGCGTGACCACGGTGACGACCTTCTTTAATGCTCTGATCAACGAGTGGCGGGAAGCGCGAACTCCAAACTATCTCGATTATAACAACGCGTTCGGTGCCGATCTGTCGATCGTTTCCGATTCGACGCTGAAGCAGATCATCTTCAACGTGCTGGACAACGCTTACGATTCATCGCCCGACTGGGTCGGCGTTTCGATTTCGCGTGATGGCGACATGCTTATTCTGCGCGTACTGGATCGCGGTCCGGGATTTGCGCCGCAAATGCTCGCGCAATTCGGAAAGCCCTATCAATCGAGCAAGGGGAAGCCGGGCGGCGGGCTTGGATTGTTTTTGGTTGTGAATGTGGTCCGCAAACTCGGCGGCAGCGTCATAGCGGCCAACCGTCCCGAAGGCGGTGCCTCCGTGACGCTCAAGCTGCCGCTTTCGGCCCTTGCCCTTGGAGCCCGCTAGACATGGATGATGCCAACCCAACGCTGGTGATCGTCGAAGACGATGCGTCTTTCGCCGCGACGCTCAAGCGTTCGTTCGAGCGGCGCGGGTACAAGGTTGATCACGCCGAAGGCCCCGAGCAACTTCACGACATCCTGCAGGTCCGCACGCCGGGCTTTGCCGTCGTCGATCTGAAGCTTGCTGGCGCTTCCGGTTTGACATGCGTCGAAGCCCTGCATGCGCATGATCCCTCGACCGTTATCGTCGTGCTAACGGGCTTTGCGAGCATCGCCACCGCGGTTGAAGCGATCAAGCTCGGCGCGCGGCATTACCTCGTGAAACCGTCGAGCACGGACGATATCGAGGATGCGTTCGAGCGCGCCCAAGGCGATCCCGGCGTTGCACTTACGGAACGCCCGACGTCGATCAAGACCGTCGAGTGGGAGCACATTCACCAGATCCTGGTTGAGACGAATTTCAATATTTCCGAGGCGGCGCGGAGGCTTGGCATGCACCGCCGGACGCTGGCGCGGAAGCTTGAAAAGCGGCGCGTAAAATAGCTGTCGCAGCGATCCTGTTCTGCTAGCTTAACATCAGCAAGCGGAGGGGTTTTGCATCATGCGCAGCGGTTCGATTTTTATTCATCAGTCGACGACGTTTGTCGGAGTGATGGGATTAACGCTGCTTATCGCTGTCGGCTTTGCAGAAACGAAAGAAGCGCATCGGACGCCGCCGTGCGATGTCGATTGTGTGAGCCGGGACGCCGGTTATGCCTGGGGCAAGGAACTCGGCATCGACGATCCCTCGGAATGCGGAGGAAATTCCGCGGACTTCATTGCGGGCTGTCAGGCCTATGCGACGAAGCATGAAGATCCGATGGCACTCCCGGCGGACGACGCACAGAGCGATCAGCAATCCGATGACGAACAGGATCAGGCCGACGGCATGAGGGTTGACGATAACGTCAATGTGCTCACCGGGCCGAGTGCCGATCCGGACTCCAATCTTCCGCTGCCTAGCGAAGTGCCGAGCCAGGACTGAAGCGAGGCTTCATAGCAGGCGTTAGTTCTGCGGGATTTGCGGGCCGGAGACGGGAGCCTGGGGTGCGGGATGCGGCTTGTCGGGAAATGGCCAGCCCGGCCAGTAGAGCCGCACAAGGACGACGAGTACGAAAATATAGATGGCGAGCAGCCACGCGCGGCGCGAGGTCAGATCATGCTTGGGTTTCGGCTCGGGCGTGTTGTCGGAGGTCATGCTGGTTTCGCCCTGATCCACCCTGTTCGAGCTGGTGGTCCGTCTAGCTCGTGAAAATCGACTGTAAAAAACTTAAGGAATTATCCTACACCCTCTACACTCCTATCTCTCACCTTATCCACATTGCGAGTTCTCCTTCGAATTCCGCAACTCGTTGAATGTTGGCGTGACCGATAGCGATGCCGATGGAAGTCAACTCCAAGTGGCACAGGTATGTCTCGTCCCAAAGAGATTGAAGCTGGGAGGCCTCTGGAAAACACTCTTGAAGCTTGTCCAGTATTTGCTGGTTGTTCATGGCCTTAGATTTCGCGACAGCCCATAACTTGTCCGCTGAAGGCTTTGGGAACCCAATTTTGTTGCAGTGCTCGAATAATTCCTGCTCATTTCGTACCCCTACTTGAAATTTATCATTGTCGTGCATGCTATGGATTATTAATTGAGAGGAGTAAGATTTTAAGTCTGGAGCGAATATTGTCTCTAGCTCCGCCAAATCGCAGCCTCGCATAAAAAATCCGATATAGTTGCTTCGCAAAATATCAATGAATTTGGCTTGGCCAATGCTGACGTGGCCGCAGGATTGAGCGTTTAGATAATTTGCAACGCTCTCTTCCCTTGTTATATCTCCCATTAAAGGCGAAGTGCACTCTTTTAGCTTTCCCGCAAACTCAACAAAATTCTTCGCTCCGAGTCGCGTGTACCTAATCAAGAAAACGATGGAGAGGACAGCAAACTCCTCTTTTGTGAGGACAGCGGTTTTATTAATTGCCTCGTTGAGAGAGAGCGTTACGCGTGTTCTGTCGTCTCGTTGGCATCGGCTTTCAATAAGATCTAAAAGTATCTCCTTGACATTGGAGGCGCCACTTCTCGCATAGGCGTGGGCGGCTTCTCCGAGGACGTATTGGAAATCGGGAGTTTTTAGGGCGGATGCAGCCGCATCCGGATGTTTCGCCAGTCTCTCGAAAATGCCTTGTGATAGGTCTTCCATCAAAGCTCGTGCCTCCTCCTTCGCTAGAGCCCTGAACATTGGAGTAAAGGACGCGAGTATTTTTTCTATTTCTTCGACGGTTAAGGCCTCATTCTTGATGATCGTAATATTGCCTTGGGCCTGAGCCGCAATACTATCGTTTCCAACTTCCTGATTTTGCTTTGTCATTATTGATCTCAACATTGCTGTCGCGGCCAGATTGAACGGCTGTCGAATTATTGCCTACAGTTTGGTTTTGGCTAGAGCTACGGATGCGCTTAACCACTGGGATTCCGACCAGTGCAATGACGGCAGCAATAGCTGCAATAATACCGGCCCACTCCGATGCTTCTGTAAGGGTCATCTCAAAGTCTCCGCGGTGCAGTCGAGTTGATAAAGCGAGTCGGTAGTATGCCGATAATTGTAGCGTAATTTTTTGGGGGTCACTCCCTATGCCGTAGCCCTGCCCCGGCCCCCCTTGTGGGGGTGTTGTGCATGCCCTGTGAATTTTAAAGTGCTAGGTTGTATAGTGGGTGCCATTCTTCTTTCTGTCTCTCGGCCTGTGCCGCCTTAGCTCCGTTGGGTAGTCCGGAGCTAAGCGTAGGACGAGGAGCCCGAAGGTCGACGGGAGCGCGAACACCGCAAAGATGCTTGGAAGGTGCTTGGAATTGGGGGAAGCGCGGCGAAATCAACGGTGCCAGGAAGAGCTAGCCTGTTGATTTGGAAATGGTACCGCCTCCCAGAGTTGAACCGGGGACCTCTAGATCCACAATCTAGCGCTCTAACCAACTGAGCTAAGGCGGCACAAGCCGTTTTCCGGGTAAACTTTAGCGCGGTTGGCTGGCGCAGTGCATCTGCAAACGCCTCATCCGTCGCGCCGGAGATCCCCGATTGTCGAGCGGCCCGGAGGTACGCTCGGCGAGCGCTGGTTCCATCACAGGCTGGGGCGAGGGTCAAGGGCGACTTATCGCTCTTTGTGCGGTCCGCCCCGAATTTTCGGGGGGCCTACACGATTGAATATTAACTTTGCATGAACGCATGGAACTCGCTCCCCTGACGGGAGTATAGTGCGCTAGTGGGGAAACCGTAGGGACTGTTTTCGGGGGAAAACGGAAAATCATGACCCTTTGTCATTACAGCTCGGAAGAGCTCGATGAGCTTCAGCAATTGCTGAAAAGCATCATCGACGAAGCACACCAGATGTCGCTCAATATTCCAGATGAGGACATTATCGAGAAACTCTACGACCTGGCCGATCGCGGCGAACGCGACCCGGAGAAGCTCCGCGAGGCCATTCTGACCAAGGCTGCGTAAACCGACGAGGTTGGTGCGCGCCTAGATTGTCATTCTGCGTTTTCGTTCAATCGGTTGATGTGATTCCACCCGCGGTGCAGCGAGACGATCGTGCCCGTCCCGCGGTTGGCAGTGGAAAATCGTGCGTTTCGCCATTCTAGGTGTCCGCAAATCACGTACGTTGACGTGGTGCGTTGCGAATAAGCCTTTGGAACGGGCGAACTTTCACGATGGCTGTCGCGGCTAAACCCGTACTCCCGAATGGCCGTGACGATGCAGCGCCGCTCGATGCCGAGCAGGACGCGCAACCCACTGTCGTCATCGACACTGAAGCTGCGGAAATTCTCGCCGCCAACGCGCGCGGGCGGTCTGCGCTCGGGCTTTTCCCTTATGCAACCTTTCCGATGGCGCTTGATCCGGCGATGCCTGCCGTCGCGCGCCTTCGGCAGATTGCGGCGGCAACGAACCTCGGCAAGGGGACGCCGGAGACCTTGCTGTTCTGGAACAGCGGCCGGCTGAAACGCGTGAAATGCAAGGTAGCGCAACGCGGCGGCAAGGGCTCGAAGGTTTTGCTGCTTCACATCGAGATGGTGGAGGCTCCGGACGATAGCTATCCGCCGTCCCGCCGTGCGGGCACTTCGGCCGGCGCGGTCGAAAAGCTGCCGGACACGCCGGCGAGTGCGCCGGTCGCGGCCCAGCCGGTGGCGGCGTCTATAGCCGCCGGGCTCGACGTCGATACCATCGCCAAGCTCGCGCACGAGCTCAAGACGCCGCTGACGGCGATCGCGGCGGCTGCCGAGATCATGCGCGACGAACGGCTCGGCGAGATGAAGAACCAGCGCTACTTGAGCTACGCTGCGGACATTCACGAAAGCGCAACGCACGCCCTCGACGTCATCACGTCGCTGCTTGCAGAACGCGCCAAGCCTGCGACGGCCGCGTCGCGTCTCATTGCAATCGATCTCAATGCCATCGTCGACCGCACGGTTTCGAGCGTGAAGGCGCTAGCGGAATCGTGTGGATTGAACCTTTCATTCGATTCCGATGGAAGTACCCCGCATGTCGTCGCCAATCCGACGGCGCTGCGGCAGATCCTGCTCAATCTGCTGACCAACGCGATCAAATTCACCCCGCAGGGCGGAGATGTCCGCGTCGCGACCGGACACCTGGACGATGGGCGCGTGTTTCTCACGGTTCGTGATACCGGCGGCGGAATGAGCGGCGTCGGTGTGGCGGCGGGATCGATATCGGCCAGCGAATTGAAGCCCGCGTGGGCTCGCAGCAACGGCATCGGACTGCCGCTCGTCGAATCGCTGGTGCGCGACATGGGGGCGGAGATCGAGATCGACAGCGCACCTCAGAAAGGGACGGCGGCGACGATCCTGTTCGGCGACTTCGCACGCCGTTTCAAGTGATCCGGTGAGGGCGTCGGAAGCACGCCATAGCTAGTTGAAAATTATAAAAATTCTAATGTGAGCGATGCGACTTAGTAAGTGTTGACCGAGTCGCTATCGTCGCGTTAGCTCAGATAACGATGTCATCGGCGACATCGCGCGTCAGTCACTCGTCAGTTGCTGGCGTCAACCGATACCGGGGCCTTGAACCTCGATTATTGGAGCGGACAATGGACTTTTTCTCCAGCGCTATTCATTGCGCACTTTCTCAATCATCAGCACTCGTTTCATCAGGTCTCGACTCCGGCGTCGTCGCCGCGCTCGTGAGCCTCTCGGCGGAGGGTTCGCACAATGGCTAATTCGGCATCCAATTCCTCTCTCGGACAATCGGCGCGTTCGGCGAAGGTCGTGCCCTTGCCGGCGCGTGCACCTGAGCGGCTGGTTGCCGTCGGCTTCCGCTGCTGGCTCGCCGGATTGTCGACCGGCGATATCAAATGCTGGGAAGACGCGTGGAACACGTTTTCGGGCATGCTCGGCCCGGACAATGCCAAGGCGCTGTTGCTCGACCTTTCGAAGTTCGTTCGCGCCGTCAAAGCCAACGCGCAGCGCGACATCGAGATTTCGCCGGCGGGCTGCCGCAGCTTCTGCCGCGACGAGTGCCTCGCGATCTCGATTATCGCTGCGTGTCAGCATGATGAGCGTCAGGCGCTGACGGCTGCGGCTGAAGCGCTGATCGGTTCGGGCGATATCGGCGATACGCTTAACGGTGCGCAGGCGCTGGCAGCGGCGTTGCGCAAGACCAACCAGATGCTCGATGCGGATTCGATCTGCCCTGCTACGTGCGGCCTTCGCGCGTCGCGCCGGCGGTTGATGTAAGCACAGCGGCCTACGCTTTAGCGAGATCGTTCTGAATGCGTTCGGCGGCCATTGCGCGCTCGCCGAGCGCCAAGTGCAGGCCTACCTTCGTGCGCCGCCAAAGAATATCGTCCGCGGTCACGGCCCATTCCTCCGATTTGAGATAGGCGATTTCGTGGGCTGTCAGACCGCCGCCTAAGTCTTCGCCAAGGTCTTGTTCCGATCGCGCTCCGGCGATGAGGTCTTGTGCGCGCGTGCCGTACCGGCGAGCGAGACGGCGAAGACGAGTTGGCGCAAAACCGCTGTTCGCTCGGACGAAGTCTGCCAACCACTGTTCGAACGATTGTCCACCAAGGTCGCCGCCCGGCAATGGCGTCGTCGCGGTCGTTCCGCGGGGCATGTTCGGGAAGTAGGGATGGAGCGCGCTAAGAGCGGCTTCGGCGAGCTTGCGATAGGTGGTGATCTTGCCGCCGATGACGTGAAGGATTGGCGGCGATTGCTTGGCTTCCAAGTCGAGCCGGTAATCGCGGCTGACGGCGGATGCGCTTTGCGCGCCATCGTCATCGAGCGGGCGCACGCCTGCGAAACTCCAGACGATGTCGCTATGTTTTGGAGCATTCCGAAAAAAGCGGCGCGCGACGTCGAGCAGATATGTTTCTTCAACGCGGGTCGGCGTGGCATGGCGTGGATCGCCCGACAGTTTTTCTTCCGTCGTGCCGATCAGCGTGAAATCATCTTCGAACGGTATTGCAAACACGACGCGGCCGTCTTCGTTTTGGAACGTGTAAGCGTCATCAGCACCGGTGATGCGCGGGACGACGATGTGACTGCCTTTGACGAGGCGAATGGCAATCGCGTTTGCCGGCGGTTGTGTCGTCGTCGCCAGCTTCGCGACATCAGCGACCCAAGGACCAGCCGCATTGACGATGGCGCGGGCAGCGCAGCGTTGGCCATCGCGTCCGAACGAAGCGATCCATAGATCATTTTCAGTTGTGAGCGCCGTGACGGCGGTGCGCGTCAGGATGCGGGCTCCGGCATTGCGGGCGGCGAGCGCATTCAGAACGACGAGGCGGGCATCGTCGACGGCGCAATCCCAATACGTGAAGCCAGACACGATCTCTGGCTGAAGCGGTTTGCCCGCAGGTTCGCGCCGCAGATCAATCGCGTGCGAGGCGCCGAGCGACTGGCGCGTGGCGAGGTGGTCGTAAAGGAAAAGTCCGGCGCGCATCATCAGAGCCGGTCGCATGCCTTCGACTTGCGGCAGCACGAAACGCAGCGGACGGACGATGTGCGGGGCTTTTGCCAGCAGGACTTCCCGTTCGGCGAGCGCTTCTCGGACAAGGCGAAATTCGAAGTGTTCGAGGTAGCGGAGGCCGCCGTGGATCAGCTTGGAGCTTGCTGACGACGTTGCGCCTGCCAGGTCTTCGGCTTCGGCCAACAGAACCGACAGGCCGCGTGACGCGGCGTCGGCGGCGATCCCGGCACCGTTGATGCCGCCGCCGATCACGAGCAAGTCGTAGACTTCATCGGTCATGCAAAACCCATGGGGAACCCGCTCCACGACGTTGGTCGTTGCGGGATTCTAGGCGACTCGCTCAGAAGCGCGAAGGATCAGCTTTCTGTCGGGCCGCCGGCTTTGCGGCTGCGGAACAGCAGGCTGAAGAGCAATCCGGCGATGAAGCCCGCGGGTACCGAAACCAGCGTGATGGCCGCCGGTTGCAGTCCGCCCCAGTTGGCAATGGTCGTGACATGGGCGACGAGCGTGGCGCGAGCGGCAGCTTGAGCTTCCGGTGTCGTCGCTGCAGCAAGTGCGGTTTGCAACTCTGTGAAACGGTCGGCAGCTTCGGGCATGGCGTTCGACAGGCCGCCGCTCAGGCTGAACAGTTCCACCGGCCAGACGTGGACGCCGAAAAGGTAGATGCCGGTGATGGCGATACCGACCAGCATCGCAGCGATGGCGCCGACCTTGTTCATGTGCCGCCAATGTAAGCCTAAAACGAGGGCGGGGAAGAGCCCTGCGGCGAGGATCGCAAATCCTTCAGCGGCGAGCAGGCCCGTGCTCATCGCCGCATAAAGTGCGCCGAGCGCACCTGCCACAAGCATTGTGCCGCCGACCGTCACGGCGCGGAAATCGAGGTTCACGAGATCGTTGGCGTCGCGGTTCGCGCGGATTTCGCCATCCGCAACGACGATGCCGGAGATGAGCGCGTTGCCCATAAGGATCGAGGCCAGCACGGCGCCGATCAGCAGTGGGTATTGTAGCCAAGGATCGAGGCCCGAGATCTTCGGTGCGGCGACGACGAAGCCGTCCGTCGTAAACGCAAGGTCTTGCAGCCGGACGAAGCCGCGCTGGCCCGAGGCCTTCTGGCAGGCCGCTGTCAGTTCGGTTGGCGCTTCGGAATTGCGGTCGCAGACCTTCACCCAGCCGAGCGCGCTGGCTTCTGCCAGCGATTGCGGAATGGCGGCAATCTCGATGCCCTTCGACATCGCCTGTTCGAAGCCGAGGCGGCTATAGATGGCGAGCGGCGGCAAGCTCGCGATGATGATGGCAACCGCGAAAAGTGCAGCGGCGGTGCGCTTTACGGCAGAGCCTGGTGCGACGGAGGATTGCGAGACGTGGCGGCCGAGAAGATGCGGCGCGACGACAATGCCGAACGCGACTGCCAGCAGCAGCCCGGCGAAGTTTTTCATCGACAGCTGCAGGAATGGCGACGCCATCGGCTTCAGCGATTGGAAGTCCGAGAGGCGATTGATGATCAGTTTCTGGCTGATGCTGGCATGACTTTGCAGGGCGGCCCCGAGCGTCAGATGCGGCATGGCCGAGCCGTCGGCGTAAAGCGCAAGGCCAATCAGCGTTGCGAGCAAGCCGCCGCAGATGATGATAAAGCCGATGCCGTTGATCTTCTTGCCGGGCAGCAGAGAGCCGGCCAACCAGATGGCGGTGATCGCGAGGGTAAGAACGAGGATCGCCTGCGGCAGCGGCAGGTTCGATAAGCTTTGAAAGGCCAGCGATCCGGCGCGGATATCGGCCGCCAGCAAAAGCACGCAGCCGACGAAGGCAATCAGGAATGCGAGGCGGCGCACGACATTGCTGCCGTAGCGGATGGCGAAAAAGCCGCTGATCGATTGTACCGGATAGAGCACGAAGCGCGGCGCGACGAGAATGGCGAGAAGCGCGATGCCGGCGACCATGCCAAGCGGCAGCGCCAAGCCGTCATATCCCATGGCCGCGATATAACCGGTGAAGCCCAACAGCGCGACTGCGCCGACGCATTCACCGGCAAAGACGAGCGCCGGGCCGATGCCTTCGCGCGCCGACGTGCCGCCCGCGCGCCAAGCGTAAAACGCGACGAGCGCAACGAGACCGATGATGGCGCCCTGGGCTGCGATCCAGAAGCCGAGCGGGAAGCCGGCGAAGTGGAAGAGATTGAGCGTCAGCGCGCACAGCGGCAGAGCGACGGCCAAGATCAGCCATAGCATCAAGCTTGCGAGCAAAAGGCGGCCCGACGGCCGGCTGGCGCCTGCGATATCCCCCAAACTCATTCTGAAAACCTCTTCCCATCCCCGCTTAGCATCGAACGCGCGCTATTGGCGTCAGAAAGGCGTTCCGATCAAGGCGGGGAACATTACCGATGAGAGCTTCTGAACTAAGATCAGAAAAATGCCGGTGGCGGCGGAATGATGGGCCAGAACGACCCTTGTTTTGTTCGTTCGAAGGCCGGAATTGAATTGGGGTGGCTCGACTGGCGAACCACCCCAATAGTTTCGTCCCTAGACTTGGACCTTTATTCGTTTTTATCCCTGCGACCGGTCCCAACCATCGCGGAGTGGGCGCACCATGTACCATTGTGTCTTCTGCGTCAAGTCACCGCGCGACATAAATAATTTCGATTTTGTGACTGCCTAATCGATGGTCAATTTTGTTGCCTCGGAGGGGTGCACCGCGCTCGGTTATTGGTCGATTATGGCAAAATAGCGGGAGGAAATGAGTGCCGCAGCAACAGGCGGGTTTCGCCTGCTCCCAGAGCGTGGAAATCGCCATCGTGAGGCGCCGTCGAGGGGGGGCGTCGAGCCTGTGCAACTTATGCCGCCCCTGGCTTCCTGGGACGTCCAGGAATGTCTGTCTGACCGGTATTCAGAGCCGTTTAACGCCCCGCACGCCAGGACGTGCTAAGCTCGGTTTTGATCGGCCAACAACGGGCCAGGAAATGGATTGAACGCTGTGGCATCGGCCAAACGCATTCTACTGATCATCGGCGGCGGGATCGCGGCCTACAAATGCCTGGAGCTGATCCGCCGGCTCAAGGAGCACGGCCACAGCGTCCGGGCGGTGATGACCAAGGCCGCGCATCACTTCGTGACGCCGCTATCGGTCGGAGCGCTGACGAATGAGCGCGTGCTGACGGATCTCTTTGATCTCGATGAGGAGCGCGAGATCGGCCACATCCGGCTGGCACGCGATAGTGATGTGATCGTCGTCGCGCCCGCAACAGCGGATCTGATGGCGCGGATGGCAGGTGGGCATGCGGACGACCTCGCGACGGCGGTGCTGCTGGCAGCCGACAAGCCGGTGCTGGTCGCGCCAGCGATGAACCCAGCGATGTGGCTCAATCTGGCGACGCGACGAAACGTGGCGCAACTCAAAGAAGACGGCATTCGCTTCGTCGGACCGGCTGTTGGCGAGATGGCGGAGAGCGGCGAAGCTGGCCCTGGCCGTCTCGTCGAGGTTCCGCAGCTCATTGAAGCCATCGAGAGTGTGCTTGAATCGCACACGGATACCGTTGGTCCGCTCGCAGGGCGGCACGTCGTTATTACAAGTGGGCCGACGCACGAGCCTATCGATCCGATCCGCTATCTGGCGAACCGGTCATCCGGCAAGCAGGGTTTTGAACTCGCGGCGGCCGCGCGCGAACTTGGCGCCCGCGTAACGCTGATTACCGGGCCCGTGTCCTTGCCTGAGCCGCGCGATGTCACGGTCGTGCGAATCAAGACGGCTGATGAAATGCTTGCGGCGGTGCGCGCGGCGCTTCCTGCCGATATCGCCGTGTTTGCAGCAGCCGTTGCCGATTGGCGTGTCGACCGGCCGCAAACGGAAAAGATCAAAAAGGCCGAAGGCAAAAGCGCGCCGATGCTGACGCTGTCGGAAAACCCCGACATTCTGAAAACGATTGCTCAATCCGGTCAGATGCGGCCATCGCTCGTCATTGGCTTTGCGGCCGAGACGCAGGACGTGCTGGCGCACGGGCAAAAAAAACTGAAGACAAAGCGTGCGGACTGGATCGTTGCAAATGATGTTTCGCCGTCGTCCGGCGTGATGGGAGGAGAGAACAATACCGTGCATGTGATAACGGCGAGCGGCGTCGAGAGTTGGCCGGAGATGAGCAAAGCCAAGGTGGCGCGAAAGCTCATGGAGCGTGCGGCCGGAGAGCTTCACAGCAAGCGGACGGCTGCAGAATGAAAGTGAAAATCAAGCGGCTGCCGCACGCCGACGGTCTTCCGCTTCCCGATTATCAAACACCCGACGCGGCCGGTTTCGATCTTGTGGCGGCGGTCGCTCCCGATACGACGGTAACGATCCTGCCGGGCGCACGCGTGCTCATTCCGACGGGATTGATCTTCGAGATTCCGAAGAAGATGGAAGCTCAGGTGAGACCGCGTTCCGGTCTTGCCATCAAGCATGGCGTGACGGTTCTCAATAGTCCCGGTACGATCGACGCCGACTATCGCGGCGAAGTCGCAGTCATTTTGATCAATCTCGGCAAAGAGCCGTTCGTCGTGACTAGGGGCGAGCGCATCGCGCAAATGGTTATCGCGCCCGTTGCCCGCGTAAAATTGCGTGAGGTCAAAAAGCTTTCGAAGACGAAAAGAGGTGCCGGCGGTTTCGGCTCGACGGGCGTAGGTGAGGCGGCATCCCAACCGAAGTCCCGCAAGGAGAAATCCGTTTCCGACGACGGGGAGGCGGCGCAAACAAAATCCGGCTCTCAAAAGCGGGGACGCTCGTCGTAAGCATAAAAAATGCAATGCTTATCGGCGCCTACGACTATGCATCGCCTCTTGAGAGCGGTGCTCGAACCTGCGAGAAACGACCCTACATTCAGATGTAGTCGGTGCAGACACGCGCCAACGCAACCCGAGACTTCTCAAACCGAGACAGGCCATGACAGAGACGCTTGAGATCAAGACACTGGACGCCACAAAGAGCTGGGGGCGCGGCCGCGTCTATGACAGCATCACCGAGACCATCGGTCATACGCCGCTCGTGCGTCTTTCGAAAATCCAAGAGGCTGCGAAGCTCAAGGCAGACATTCTGCTGAAGCTCGAATTTTTCAATCCGCTGTCGTCGGTCAAGGATCGTATTGGCGTGGCGATGATCGACGTGCTCGAAGCGGAAGGCCGCATCAAGCCGGGTAAGACCGTTCTGATCGAGCCGACATCGGGCAACACGGGTATAGGTCTCGCGTTCGTTGCAGCGGCGCGCGGATATCGCCTCATCCTCGTCATGCCAGAGACGATGTCGATCGAGCGCAGAAAAATTCTGGCGCATCTCGGCGCTGAGCTTGAATTGACGCCTGGACCGGGCGGCATGCCGGCGGCGGTCACGCGCGCGGAAGAGCTTGCGAAGACGCTGCCGGACGCGGTCATTCCGGGTCAATTCGATAACCCGGCGAACCCGCTCGTTCACGAAAAGACGACGGCGGAAGAAATCTACAACGACACCAACGGCAAGGTCGACGCGCTCGTGGTTGGCGTCGGCACAGGCGGCACGCTGACCGGTGTCGGTCGGGCGCTGAAGAAGCGCATTCCAGGCCTCAAGGTCATCGCCGTCGAGCCGTCGACGAGTGCGATACTGTCCGGGCAGCCGCGCGGTCCGCACAAGATCCAGGGCATCGGCGCCGGTTTCATTCCGAGCATTCTCGATAAAGGCCTGATCGATGAAGTCGTGACGGTGTCGAGCGAGACGGCATTCGATGTGTCGCGCATGGTCGCGAAGGTGGAAGGCATTCCGGGCGGCATCTCGACGGGTGCCAACGTTGCCGCCGCGATCACGGTTGCCGAGCGGCCGGAATTCGCAGGCAAAACGATCGTGACATTCGCGCCGTCGTCGGCGGAGCGGTATTATTCCAGCGAGCTGTTCGTCGATCCGCAGCCGCGGAGCTAAACGCGCAAGAGGTTCTTATGGCGACACTCACGTCCGAAGAGGTGCAGCGTTACAAGCGTCACCTTGTGCTGCGTGATGTCGGTGCGCCTGGACAGCAGAAGCTGAAGGGCGCGCGTGTTCTCGTTATTGGTGCCGGCGGACTTGGTTCGCCGGTCGTCACCTATCTTGCGGCGGCGGGTATCGGCACCATCGGCATCGTCGACGACGACACCGTTTCAATCGACAACCTGCAGCGTCAGATCGCGCATCGCACCGAGGACGCCGGGCGACTGAAAGTCGAGAGCGCACGCGATACGATGCTGCGTCTTAATCCACTCGTCACGGTCGAGACGCATGCGGAGCGCATGAATGCCGATAACGCGATTGCGCTGATTTCCAACTACGACATCATTGCTGACGGCTCGGACAACTTCGCGACACGCTACCTCGTGGCGGACGCGTGTTATTTCGCCAAGCGGCCACTCGTCTATGCGACGCTCGGATCGTTCGACGGTTATGTCTCGACGTTCAAGCCTTACGAGCGAAACGCCGAGGGAGAGCCATATCCGACACTGCGCTGTCTCTTTCCCGAGGCACCGCCGCAAGGGCTTGTCGCCAACTGCGAAGAGGTGGGCGTACTCGGTCCGGTTGCCGGCGTCGTCGGCACGCTGCAGGCGACGGAAGTGGTGAAGGAAATTCTTGGTCTCGGTGAAAGTCTGGCGGGGCGATTGCTGATCTATGACGCGCTCGCGGCGCGCTTCGAGGTCGTCGCCATCGCCTGGGATCCGGACAATCCGCTGTCAGGCAAGCAGCCGACGATTGTCGATCTGTCTTCGCACCGGGCGTCGCAGAATTCGGCCTGCGCCGCCGAGTGACCCCGTCTCCGTGCTGACCACTGTCGCGCGCAATTAAAGGCCCGTTCCTTCCAATCGTTTGCGTACCTGGCGTGGCTCGCGATAAAAGAGCCAGCGTCAATTGCGAGGTCGCAGCGTGTTACCTCTTCTGCAGAATCTTCTCTTTCTGATCATAGAACTGCTCAGGGTGCCATTCGATCTTGTCGTTGGCACGAAGCGGCGGATCTATGAGGTTTCGCGCTTCGTCGATGCGCCGAAGACAGTGGCGTGGAATGTCGTCTCGGCGCACAAGATCAAGCTCGAAGGGCCGCCGCCGATGGAGCTCGATACCGAGCCCGATCCAGCGCGTCCGGGCGTGTTTACGGGAACCTGTCAGTACAACGACAAGCGGCTCAAATTCGCTTACCAGATCCTGGCGGAGACACCGGGCGAAGCGATGACGTTGCGTCTGCTGACGGATGAATGCGATCCGATCTATCGGGTCGGCGACGATTACATCGGCGCTGTTGCCGTTGCGGGCGACGACCGGCAATCGGTCATCACGGAATGTTGCGAGCTGACGCACACCAAGATTTCGACGCGGCTGTTAATGCCGCTGACAGTCTTGCGCAGTCTCTACAGCCTGAAGCGAACTGCGGAGGCTCGCGCGGGACGGCGCGGGCGCAATTTTGGCGATCAACTGACGAGCGCGGTTATTACCGGGGCGCTGACGTTTGCGAGCTTCTCAGCGCTTTTCGATATGTCGACCGCCGTGATTTTGCTGCTCGTGGTGTTACTGCATGAGCTTGGGCATGTGCTGGCAATGCGCTGGGTCGACATTCCCGTACGCGGAATTTATTTCATTCCGTTTTTCGGTGGTGTGGCGGTCGGCGAGGGTTTCGGCAAAAGCGAAGCGGTGCGTGGTTTCGTGGCGCTGATGGGACCGGCGGGCAGCATGCTGACGACGGGGCTTTTCCTCTGGCTGTCGTTGCAAAACGACGATCCGTTTCTTGCAGACCTCGTGTTGCTGAGTGCGGTGGTGAACGGCTTGAACCTGCTGCCGATCCTGCCTCTCGACGGCGGCCGGATATTGCAGGCGTTGACGTCGCGCCTGTCGCCGCGTGGGGCACGTTCGATCCATGGCGCACTGCTGCTTGTCGGTGTCGGACTCGCCGCCTGGTTCGGCGACTACCTTTTGATGGCGCTCATTCTGCTGATTGCGCCTGGCATTTTATCGAAGCAGACGTATGCACTCAACCAGGTGATGCCACTGACACGCCGGGAGATGGCGTGGCTCGTCTGCGGCTACGGCGCGACATTGCTTTTCTATATCGGCGTGGCGGAGCGCATCTGGACTACGGCGCTCGTCGCGGGCGGTTCTTGAGGCCGCCCGCGCGAGAGAGATTGCGTCAGAGCATCGCCGGATGGACGCGGTCGGGCGGCGCGTGGCCGTCGGAGTAGGCCTTGATGTTGATGATCACCTTTTCACCCATGTCGATGCGGCCCTCGATCGTGGCCGAACTCATATGCGGAAGCGCGACGACGCGGTTCGATGCGAGCAGGCGTGGATTGACGGCCGGTTCGTGCTCGAACACGTCGAGACCGGCGCCGGCGATGGCGCCCGATTCCAGCAGGCGGACCAACTCGTTTTCATCCACGACTTCGCCGCGCGCGGTGTTCACGAGATAAGCCGATGGTTTCATCAACTTCAGACGGCGCGCCGAAAGCAGATGGTACGTCGCTGGCGTGTGAGGGCAATTGATCGAGATGATGTCCATTCGCGTCAGCATCTGATCGAGGCTTTCCCAATACGTGGCCTCGAGTTCTTCCTCGACCTCTTCCATGACACGGCGGCGGTTGTGATAGTGGATCTGCAAGCCGAACGCCTTGGCTCGGCGGGCGACCGCCTGACCAATGCGGCCCATGCCGATGATGCCGAGGCGCTTGCCGTAAATGCGGTGTCCGAGCATCCAGGTCGGCGACCAGCCCGTCCACGTCGTTGCGGGATCGCGCATGTAGGCGGCGCCTTCCGCGAGACGGCGCGGAACCGCGAGGATCAGCGCCATCGTCATGTCGGCGGTGTCTTCGGTCAGTACGCCTGGGGTATTGGTGACAAGGATGCCGCGGTTACGCGCAGTATCGAGATCGACGTTATCGACGCCAGTGCCGAAGTTCGCGATCAGGCGCAGCCGCGGTCCGGCCTGGGTCAGGACCGAGCGGTCGATGCGGTCGGTGACGGTCGGAACGAGGACGTCGGCGGTCTTCACGGCTTCTACGAGCTGAGCGTGGCTCATCGGCTTGTCGTCGACATTCAAACGCGTGTCGAACAGCTCGCACATCCGCGTCTCGACGACATCGGGGAGTTTCCGCGTAACAACAACAACAGGTTTCTTGGGGGACGTCGGCATTCGTTTCCCATGGCTTGAAAAATGCGGCTTTGGACGAGATGACTGGGCCGCTTGAGAAAGTGCGGCCCCGTGTCTATCAGATGGCCTTTGCTAAGACAAAGTCCTGAAATCAAATAGCAGACGCCCCACTGCCGGGCATGCATCGATCCATGCTCGAACGCGGGGGCTACGAGCTATTCCAAATGACTGAATTCGCCATCACAAATCCCAAGCGCGGACGAATTCCGCTTGCGGTCTCGCGGGTTAGGCTTGCCGTTGCGGCCATATCCGTGGCGATTGCGGCAATGTCGGCCGTCGTACCGGCAAAGGCCGACGATTCGCCGCCTGTGACCGGCAGCGGCCTGCCGGTTCCGCGTTTCGTCAGTTTGAAATCGGATCGCGTAAACCTCAGGAACGGCCCAGGGACGGACTATCCCACTGGCTGGGTCTATCGCCGGGCCGGGCTGCCGGTCGAAGTGATCAAGGAATTCGAGACGTGGCGCGAAGTTCGCGATTCGGACGGGGTCACGGGCTGGGTGCTGCAGTCGCTGCTGTCGGGCCGGAGAACCGGGCTCGTGCTGCCTTGGGAGCGAAAATCCGGATCGTCGCCGCTGGTGCCGATCATGGCCAGCGACAGCTCACGGTCGGGCGTCGTCGCCAAGGTGGAAGCCGGCGTAATCGCCGATTTGCATTCCTGCGACGGCCGCTGGTGCCGCGTGACCGTCGATCAGTACAGCGGCTACATAGAGCAGAAGAAGCTCTGGGGCGTCTACGAGGGCGAGACCTTCAAATAAAGGACGCGCTGATGCAAAAGCCCAAGCGCCGCCAGCGCTGTTGGGCTTTGCCGACTATTCGCCGCGGTTAGATTTTCGCGAGGCGCACGACGACGTCGACGTGCGTGATCTTCATGCCTTCGGGCGGCTCGGGCAGGCCTTCGACTGAAATCGCGTCGCCGGCGATATCCATCAGCTCGCCGTTGGGTTCGAGCAGGAAATGATTGTGGTTGGAGGTGTTGGTGTCGAAGTAGGCCTTCGACCCCTCGATTGCCAACTCGCGCAGGAGACCCGCGCGCTTGAACTGGTGCAGGGTATTATACACGGTCGCGAGCGAGACGTGCTCTCCGAGACCTGCAACCTCGGCATGAAGCTGCTCTGCCGTCACGTGACGGTCACCGCCCTCGAACAGCAAACGGCCGAGCGTCATGCGCTGGCGCGTTGGCCGCAGACCCGCCTTTCGGAGGAGGTCGGAGGTGTTTGCCGGCATCCCGGTTTCCATATCGAGCGGAGATTTCTCGGACATTTCCGTTTGCAGAACCGTGTTGGCGTCACCACGTTCGATCGCAAGAATCGCCCGTGATGCAACGTGCTTCGAAGATCTGAGTATAGTCACTTGCCGGAAAACCCGCAACTTGCGGTCAAAACGGCTTTGAGGCGGGGATTTGGCCTGTTACACGCACCGGCTGGTCATGCTAGGCGCTCGGCCAAGCGTGTGTTAGGACCCGCTGATCTTGAACGGCCGGAGCATATTGTGCACGTACACGACACTATCGGCCATGAAACGAGGGGATACATGGCAGAACGCCGTTCTAGTTACGAATTCGATGATCTGCTCGCTTGCGGCCGTGGGGAGCTGTTCGGGCCGGGAAATGCCCAATTGCCGCTGCCGCCGATGCTGATGGTCGACCGGATCGCGTCGATTTCGGAGACGGGCGGCGCACACGGCAAGGGTCAGATCGTTGCCGAACTCAAAGTCGCCGGAAACGAGCGCCTGGATTGGTTATTTGCCTGCCACTTCAAGGGCGATCCGGTCATGCCCGGCTGTCTCGGTCTCGATGCGCTGTGGCAATTGACCGGATTTTTTCTGGGCTGGCTCGGACTTACGGGGCAGGGCCGGGCGTCAGGCGTCGGCGAGGTGAAATTCACGCGCGAAGTGACGCCGGACGTGAAGCAGCTTGAATATATCATAGACATCAAGCGGGTTATTGCTCGAAAGCTGAAGCTCGCCGAGGCTGACGGGGTCCTGAAAGCCGACGGCGAAGTGATATACACAGCCAAGGACTTGAGGGTCCTACTCAAGTCGAGCGAAGGCCCTTAAGCGTGGCCCTAGGGCCCGGTTGCCAGGGTGGGCGGCAGCAGGAACCGCAGGAGTGAAGGAGCGCATGCGGCGCGTAGTTGTGACTGGGATGGGTGTTGTGTCCTCGATTGGGAACAACACTCAGGAAGTTCTTGCTTCGCTGAGAGAGGCGAAGTCCGGCATTTCTCGCGCCGAGAAATACGCTGAGCTTGGCTTCAAGTGTCAGGTCCATGGCGCGCCCCATATCGACTGGGAAAGCATGGTGCCGCGCAAGCCGAAGCGTTTCATGGGCGCGGGCGTCGGCTGGAACTGGATCGCGATGGATCAGGCCATTCGCGATGCGGGCCTTGAGCCGTCGGATGTGGTGAATGAGCGCACGGGCGTCATTCTGGGCTCGGGCGGACCTTCTACGAAGGCCATCGTCGAGGCGGCGGAGACGACGCTCCGGACCGGCAGTCCGAAGAAGATCGGCCCGTTCGAGGTGCCTAAAGGCATGTGCTCGGGGCCGTCGGCCGCGCTTGCGACCGCTTTCCAGATCAAGGGCGTTAACTATTCGATCGCGTCGGCCTGCGCGACCAGCTCGCACTGCATCGGCAATGCTGCCGAAATGATCCAGTGGGGCAAGCAGGACATCATGTTCGCAGGCGGCTGCGAGGAACTCGATTGGACGCTGTCGGACCTATTCGACGCCATGGGTGCGATGTCGACGGGCTTCAACGCCACGCCGGAGCGGGCCAGCCGGCCGTTCGACAAGAACAGGGACGGCTTCGTGATCGCGGGCGGCGCGGGCGTCGTGGTGCTTGAAGAGCTGGAACGGGCCAAGGCTCGCGGAGCCAAGATTTACGGCGAACTCAAGGGCTACGCCGCGACATCCGACGGCTATGACATGGTCGCACCGTCCGGCGAAGGTGCGGAGCGCTGCATGCGCCTCGCCATGAAAGGGTTCGACGGTAAGGGCTTGCCCACGATCGATTATATTAATCCGCACGGAACCGGCACACCGGTCGGCGACGCCAAGGAAATCGACGCCATCCGGGCCGTCTTCGGCGATAAAATCCCGCCTATCTCGGCTACCAAATCGTTAACAGGGCACTCGCTCGGCGCTATTGGTGTGCAAGAGGCGATTTTCTCACTGCTGATGATGAACAATGGCTTCATCGCCGAAAGTGCAAATATCGACGAGCTTGACCCGGCGTTCGCTGATGTGCCAATCGCTCGCAGTCGTATCGACAACGCCAGCCTTAACTGTGTGATGTCGAACAGCTTCGGTTTTGGCGGCACCAATGCCACTCTCATTTTCTGCCGGCATGATGCCTGATTAACCGATGCTTTCCTGGTCGCCGCTAGGACTGCTCAGCGGCGAACGGTTGAGAGCGATGAGAGTATATAAGCGTGGTTCAGGCTGGTTTGACGTACGCGGGCGTACCTTTGGTGACAAAACGAGGCTTCCTATGACCGACATCGATATCGCTAAGCCCGGCCCGATCATGGCCGGCAAGCGTGGCCTCATCATGGGTGTTGCCAACGACCGTTCGATCGCGTGGGGCATTGCCCGCGTCCTTCACGGTCAAGGCGCCGAGCTGGCATTCACCTATCAAGGTGGCGCATTCGGGCGCCGCGCTGTGCCGCTGGCGCAGTCGATCGGCTCGAAGATCATCGAGGAATGCAACGTTCTCGATCTCGAAAGCGTCGATCGCGTTTTCAATCGCATCAAGGACGAGTGGGGCAGCATCGACTTTGTCGTGCACGCGCTGGCCTATTCCGATCCCAAAGAGCTTGCTGGCCGCTACGCCGACACGACGCGCGAAAACTTCATCAACTCGATGGTGATCTCGTGCTTCTCGTTCACTGAGATCGCGAAGCGCGCTTCGGCGCTGATGCCGAACGGTGGCTCGCTGATCACGCTGTCTTATGGCGGTGCGACGCGCTGGGTGCCGTCTTACAACGTCATGGGCGTCGCGAAAGCCGCGCTTGAGGCTTCGGTGCGCTATCTCGCAGCGGATTTCGGACCGCAGGGCGTTCGCGTCAATGCGCTCTCGGCCGGTCCGATGCGCACGCTCTCGGGCGCTGGCGTTTCGGATGCGCGCGTGATCTTCAATTTCCAGCGCGATAACTCGCCTCTGCAGCGCACGCCGACGCTCGATGAAGTGGCGGGTTCGGCGCTTTATCTGCTGTCGCCGCTGTCGGGCGCCGTGACGGGCGAAGTTCACTTCGTCGATTGCGGCTATAACACCGTGTCGATGCCGTCGCTGCAGAGCCTGAAAGAACAGGACGCTGAGGCCAAGCCCGCCAGCGCATCGCCGTCGGCTGCGGCGGAGTAAAATCCGCACGTCTGGCATCGGGCGATCGTCGGCCCGGTTGACGTTCACAATTCGCCGTCGCAAACACTCCGGCCATGATCGGGGTGTTTGATTCAGGGCTGGGTGGACTGACGGTGCTTCGCGCGCTCGTTGCGCGTTTCGACACGGTCGATTTCGTCTATCTCGCCGATCACGCCCACGTCCCCTATGGCAATCAGGCGTCGGAAGCCATCGTCGGCTATACGCGCGACTGTGTCGAAGAGCTGTTTGCGCGCGGCGCCAAGCTCGCGCTTCTGGGCTGCAACACGGCGACGGCGGTGGCGCTTCGACGATTGCAGCAGGAGTGGCTACCGGACAGTCGCTGGGCAGGCGGACACAATGTGCTCGGCATCGTCGCGCCGACAGTCGAAGGCGCAACACAGACGCCGTGGGCGGTGACGTCGCCGCAATATCCGCAGAAGTACAACACCGACACGATTGCCGTTTTCGGCACGACGCGGACGATCACGTCGGGCGTCTATCCGGAAGAGATCCGCAAGCGCTGTCCGAAGGTCACGGTCGTGCAGCAGATCTGCTCGGAGCTTGCGGGCGCCATCGAGCAGAAACGGCCGGAAGCGGAGCTTGATGCGCTCGTTCGCGAGGGCGTCGAGGCGATGCTTGCCAGCAACGGCAACATGCCGCCGCATCGCGCTATTCTCGGCTGCACGCATTTCCCGCTCGTTGAGCATCTGTTCCGGAAATATCTGCCGCCGTTTACGCGCATTCTTTCCCAGCCTGAAGTCGTGGCCGACAGTTTCGAGGATTATCTGGCGCGGCGGTCGAATTACCTCAACGGCGATGAACGGGGAAAGCTCACGCTGTTGACAACAGGTGACCCTCAGGACGTCAGCGAGAAAGCCCGGGTTTTCTGGCCCGACGTCCCTGCCTTCGCCAAGGCCTGAAGCGTCCGTGCAACGCTGCGACATTTTCGCGGGTTATTTGTCATTGATCCGTTGGCGGAATAGTTCCCCGCTGGTAGACGTCATGGTGTCTACAACTCCGGCGGGGTGCCGAAGGCATAGGGGAGAGGGATAGGCCCGATGACAACAAAGTTTCCGTTCGCTGCCATGGTGATCGCTGCGGGGCTGATGTTTGCAAGCGGACCAAGCATCGCGAATACGAGCGTAGCCGTCGGCAGCCTGAAGGCCGTGGCTGCTGCTCAGGGGGCTACGGTTCAAAAAGTGGGCTACTGGAATCGCTGCCGATGGGGCATCGGCGGCTATCACAAGTGGGTGCCGGGCGTCGGCCGTGTGCAGTGCACTGCGCGCAAATGCTGGCGCAATAGCTGGGGTATTCGCCGCTGCCGCTGGTATTGATCCGGCGCAGTTGTCATCCCGGACGAGGTGTCGCGAGCGGGAGCTCGATACAGCGGGGAAGTGGCTTCTCCTCCGAGTTCTAGGCCCGCAAGCGGCATCACCTAGGATGGCCGTTCGAGAGATCAGGCGGGGTAAAAAAAGCCGCCGGACTGCGGGTTCCGGCGGCTTTCGTCATTTCAGCAATGAGGCGAGGGCTTAGCCGCGCTCACGGCGCGGACCGCGACCGCCACGGCCACCTTCGCGGCGCGGCGGACGGCTCTCGAAGACTTCTTCCGGCTCGCCTTCAGCGCGCGGGATTTCCTGGCCGGTCGCCTGATCGACGATCTTCATCGACAGACGCGTCTTGCCGCGATCGTCGAAGCCAAGAAGCTTCACGTAGACTTCCTGGCCTTCCTTCACGACTTCGCCGACCGTCTCGGGACGGCCCTGCGCGAGCTGCGAGATGTGGACCAGGCCGTCCTTCGCGCCGAAGAAGTTCACGAACGCGCCGAACTCCATGACCTTCACGACCTTGCCCTTGTAGATGTGGCCGACCTCGGGTTCGGAAGTGATGCCGCGGATGCGGTCGAGGGCTTTCTCGATCGATTCACGGTTGGCGGAAGCGATTTTCACGGTGCCATCGTCTTCGATGTCGATCTTAGCGCCCGATTCCGCGACGATTTCACGGATGACCGAACCGCCCGAGCCGATGACTTCGCGGATCTTGTCGACTGGGATCTTGATCGTCTCGATGCGCGGGGCGAACTCACCGAGTTCGGAACGCGCACCCGTGATCGCCTTCGACATTTCGCCGAGGATGTGGATACGGCCCTCATGCGCCTGCTCGAGAGCGACGCGCATGATTTCCTCAGTGATGCCGGTGATCTTGATGTCCATCTGCAGTGACGTAACACCCTTATCGGTGCCGGCCACCTTGAAGTCCATGTCGCCGAGGTGATCTTCGTCGCCAAGGATGTCGGAGAGGACGACGAAGTCATCGCCTTCCTTGATCAGGCCCATCGCGATACCAGCCACCGGAGACTTCAGCGGCACGCCGGCGTCCATCAGCGCGAGAGACGAACCGCAGACCGTCGCCATCGACGAGGAGCCGTTCGACTCGGTGATTTCGGAGACGACGCGGAGCGTATAGGGGAACTCTTCCTGGCTCGGCAGCATCGGGTGGATGGCGCGCCAAGCGAGCTTGCCGTGGCCGATTTCGCGGCGGCCCGGAGAACCCATGCGGCCGACTTCGCCGACCGAGTAGGGCGGGAAGTTATAGTGAAGCAGGAAGCGCTCTTTCTTCGTGCCTTCGAGGCTGTCGATGAATTGCTCGTCTTCCCCCGTGCCGAGGGTTGCGACGACGAGCGCCTGCGTCTCACCGCGCGTGAAGAGCGCCGAACCGTGCGTGCGCGGCAGAACGTGGACTTCCGAGAGGATCGGACGAACCGTCTTGAGATCGCGGCCGTCGATGCGCCGCTTCGTCTTCAGGACGTCACCACGCATGATGTCCATTTCGAGCGACTTGAACGCGTCCCCGAGCAGGACTTTCTCGTTCGGGTCGTCAGCCGGAATGGCGATGCCTTCGGTGATCGCCTTCTTGGCTTCCGAAACGAGGTCCTGACGCTTGCCCTTTTCCTTGGTGGAGAAGGCTTCCTTCAGCTTCGCTTCGGCGATCTTCTTGACGTCGGCGGCGTATTTCGCCTTGTCGGCGATCTTGATATCCCACGGCTCTTTAGCGGCTTTTTCGGCGAGCTTGATGATCGCCTGGATGACCGGCTGCATGTGCTTGTGGCCGAACATGACGGCTTCGAGCATCTGGGATTCCGGAAGTTCCTTGGCTTCCGATTCAACCATCATCACGGCGTCGGTCGTGCCGGCGACGACGAGGTCGAGAGCGGTTTCCGCCATCTCGTCGATCATCGGGTTCAGCACGAACTCGCCGCCGATGAGGCCGACGCGCGCAGCGCCGATCGGGCCGAGGAACGGCAAGCCCGAGAGCGTCAGCGCAGCGGAGGCTGCAACCATGCCCAGAATATCGGGATCGTTTTCGAGGTCGTGCGACATGACCGTCACGACGACCTGGGTTTCGTTCTTGAAGCCGTCGACGAAGAGTGGACGGATCGGACGGTCGATCAGGCGGGAAACCAGCGTTTCCTTTTCGCTCGGACGGCCTTCGCGCTTGAAGTAGCCGCCAGGGATCTTGCCGGCTGCGTAGGTGCGTTCCTGATAGTTCACGGTCAGCGGGAAGAAGTCGATGCCGGGCTTGGCGGAACGGGCGCCGACGACGGTTGCGAGCACCGTGGTGTCGCCATATTGCGCCATGACGGCGGCGTCTGCCTGGCGGGCGTAATGGCCAGTTTCAAGCTTCAGCTTGCGGCCACCCCAGTCGATTTCGACGCGATGGATGTCAAACATGTTTGATCTTTCGTTTTCGCTTTTTCTGTTCGGTCGGTCAGCTCAAACGGCCTCATGCCGGGAGAGCGCGTATCGCGCCGGCACCGATCGAGGCGCCGACGTTCTTCTTGTTCAGTAGATCGCGTGACTGGCCATCGGGGCCCGTCCTGTCTTGGACGCTCTTGCGAGCGCGCAATTAGCGGCGGATGCCGTTTTTCTCGATGATCTTCTGATAGCGGGCGTTGTCCTTGGCCTTGACGTAGTCAAGGAGCTGGCGGCGCTGGCTGACCATCTTGAGCAGGCCACGGCGCGAATGGTTGTCTTTCTTGTGCGCCTTGAAGTGCTCGGTCAGCTCGTTGATGCGATGCGTCAGGACGGCGATCTGGACTTCCGGCGAGCCGGTGTCGTTGGACTTCGTGGCATTGTCTTTGATGACAGCCGTCTTGGCCTCACGGCGGTGAGGTGCGATCTGCGACATCGAATGCTCCTTTCGAAATTGGGAGTTTGAGATCAGCGGCCACGGCCGGGATGTCGTCCAGCGGGGTCGCAAACGAAAGCCGCGCGGGAACGAGGCCCGCGCGGGTGCGCTACTTATACACGAACCTCAGCCAAAGGCGAGGCGGATTTCGTGGGAAATTTCGTGATTTTTTTCAAGGAATTAACGAAAATTAGCCGAGATTGAAGACCCGTGTCGGGTGCAGCGCGCCCTTGGCAAGCTCGCCGAGCGCGATCAGGCGACCCTTCGAGGTCGCGTAGGCGGGGCCGGTCATGATCGGCGCGTCACGGCCGCGAATGATGACTGTTTGGCCGCGCGCGAGCGTGGCGGCGTCGCTTTGAGAGACGAGCAGCTCGGGGAGATCGGCGAGGGCCGCCTCAACGGGCAGCAGCAACTTGGCGATCTCTCCCGGATCTTCCGACTGCGCGGCCGCGAGGAGCGTGTCCATGCTGATGGCGCGAGCTTCGTCGAAGGGGCCGACTTCGGTACGCCGGAGCGCGATGACGTGGCCATAGCAGCCCATCAGTCGTCCGAGATCACGGGCCAGGGCGCGGACATAGGTGCCCTTGCCGCAGCGGGCTTCGAATACGCTTGTTGCGTCATCCGGCATGTCGACGAGCTTCAGGCTCTCGATCACGACCGGGCGCGGTTCAAGGACGACCGTTTCGCCGTCGCGCGCCAGATCGTAGGCGCGATTGCCATCAATCTTGATCGCCGAATAGGCGGGCGGCACCTGCATGATCTCGCCGTGAAAGCGCGGCAGCAGAGCTTCGATCTCCGCGCGCTCGGGGCGCTTGTCGCTCGTTTTCGAGACGGCGCCTTCGGTATCGTCTGTCTCAGTTTCAGCGCCCCAACGCACGGTGAAGCGATAGGCTTTTTCGCCATCGACTGCGAACGATACAGTTTTCGTGGCTTCGCCGAGCGCGATCGGGAGGATGCCTGTTGCGAGCGGATCGAGCGTGCCGGAGTGTCCGGCCTTTTGCGCGTTGAAGGCGCGGCGAACCGCACCAACAGCCTGCGTCGAGGTCATGTTGATCGGCTTGTCGAGAATGAGCCAGCCGTGAACGGCGTTGCCTTTTTTGCGTCGTGCCATGTTCGTTATTTCTTGATGTCGCGCTGAACGCGCTCGCTATCGAGAAGGCGGTCAATGCGGGTTGCTTCTTCGAAGGTTTCGTCCTCGCGAAAGCGAAGGTCGGGCGCATAACGGAGGTTCAGCGTATGCGCGACTTCGGCGCGGATGTATTTTTTGTTCCGCGTGAGGGCTTCGATGACAGGCTTCACGTCGTTGCCGCCGAGCGGCATGACGTAGACGGTTGCGAGCTTCAGGTCCGGCGAGAGACGCACTTCCGGAATGGTGATGACGTGAGAAGCCAGCACGTCGTCGTGGATTTCTCCGCGAGAGAGCAGTTCGGAAAGCTTGTGACGGATCAGTTCGCCGACGCGCAACATGCGCTGCGACGGGCCTTTGGCGCCCGATGGGGCTGGTTTCTTTGCCATTTGTTATCCGCCGCGGGATGGGACCGCGCGCGGCCTCTTGATAGAAATAGGTTACTGGGTCGAGGGAGTAGCGGATCGTGTTACATCCGCGCAAGCCCGCGCGATGAATAATCGCGCGGGATCGCTTGGGTTAAATGCTTAGAGCGATCGAGCAATCGTCTCGACCTGGAAGCACTCGATCTGGTCGCCTTCGCGAATGTCCTGATAGTTGGCGAAGGACATGCCGCATTCCTGACCGGAGACAACTTCTTTGACGTCATCCTTGAAGCGCTTGAGGATCGCAAGCGTGCCTTCGTGAATGACGACGTTGTCGCGCAGCAGACGGACCTTGGCGCCGCGCTCGACCTTGCCTTCGGTAACGATACAACCGGCGACCTTGCCTGCCTTCGAAATGTTGAAGACCTGCTTGATCGTGGCGTAGCCGAGGAAGACCTCGCGCCGGGTCGGAGCAAGAAGGCCCGACATCGCCGCTTTCACTTCATCCACGAGATCGTAGATGATGTTGTAATAGCGGATTTCGACGCCGGCTGCGTCGGCGGCTTGCTTCGCCTGCGCGTTGGCGCGGACGTTGAAGCCGATGACGACGGCCTTGGCGGCAGCCGCGAGCGCGATATCGGACTCGGTGATGCCACCGACGCCGGAGTGCACCAGACGGGCTTCGACTTCCTCGTTGCCAACCTTTTTCAGCGCACCAGCGATGGCTTCGACAGAACCCTGCACGTCGCCTTTGACGACGAGCGGGAATTCCTTTCGGCCAGCGTCCTTGAGCTGCTGCATCATCTGCTCAAGCGTGCTCTTGGTGCCAGCAGAGCCAAGCGTCTCGCGGCGCTTGCGGACGCGGTAATCCGTCAGCTCACGTGCGCGGGCTTCGTTTTCGACGACCGCGAACTGGTCGCCGGCTTCCGGTGCCGAGTCAAAGCCCAGGACCTCTGCGGGAACCGAGGGACCAGCCGACTGGATATTGGCGCCGTGATCGTTGAGGAGTGCACGGACGCGACCCCAGGCCGTACCGGCGACGATGATATCGCCGACGTGCAGCGTGCCGCGCTGAACAAGGACAGTGCCGACCGGACCACGGCCGCGCTCGAGCTTGGCTTCGATGACGACGCCATCGGCCGTGCGGTTCGGGTTGGCCTTGAGGTCGAGAATTTCGGCCTGAAGGCGGATCGCTTCGAGCAGCTTATCGAGGTTGGTGTGCTTGAGCGCCGAGACCGGCACTTCGAGCGTTTCACCGCCCATGCTTTCGACCACGATCTCGTAGGACAAAAGCTCGGTGCGGACGCGGTTAGGATCAGCCTGCGGCTTGTCGATCTTGTTGATGGCAACAATGATCGGCACGTTTGCAGCCTTGGCGTGATTGATGGCTTCAACCGTCTGCGGCATGACGCCGTCGTCAGCTGCAACGACCAACACGACGATATCCGTCACCTTGGCACCGCGTGCACGCATGGCGGTGAAGGCCTCGTGGCCTGGCGTATCGATGAACGTGATCTTGTCGCCGTCGGGCGCCGTCACCTGGTAGGCGCCGATATGCTGGGTGATGCCGCCAGCTTCGCCCGAGACGACGTTGGCCTGACGGATGGCGTCGAGCAACGACGTTTTGCCGTGGTCGACGTGACCCATGATCGTGACGACCGGCGCGCGCGATTCGAGCGAGGAATCGTCAACGTCTTTCTCGCCGACGAAACCGATTTCGACGTCCGATTCAGAAACGCGCTTCGATGTGTGGCCGAATTCCTGGACGATCAGCTCAGCCGTGTCGGCATCGAGCACGTCGGTGATCTTATGCATCGCGCCTTGCTGCATCAGGTACTTGATGAGGTCGACGGCGCGCTCGGCCATACGGTTGGAGAGTTCCTGAATCGTGATGGCTTCAGGAATGACGACCTCGCGAGCGATCTTTTCGCGCGTCTGCTGAATGCCCATGGCTTTCAGCTTTTCCTTCTCGCGCTTGCGCTTCAAGGATGCGAGCGAGCGGACCTGAGCTTCGCGATCGAAGTTCGTGATCGTCAGCTTCTGGCGTTGGCGGCCATCATCGTTGGTTTTGACGGCCGGGCGCGGAACCTTGACGCCGCCGGGGCCGCGCTTACGAGCATCATCGTCTTCGACCTGCTCGCGAACGACCGGGGGACGCACCGGGCGGGACGGCTTTTCAATCGTCGTCGCATCAGCCGGTCCTGCGGACGCGCCACGGCGGGCCGGGATCGGCAGCTCGATCTCGCGCGGGCGGCCGGCTTCACGCGGCATGAATGCGGTGTTGCCCGACGGACGTGGGCCGCGGTTGAATTGCGGACGGCCGCCATCGCCGCGCGGCGCATGACCAGCGTCGCGACCACCCTCACGTCCACCACCATCGCGGCGGCCTTCATGGCGCGGCTCGCGCTGCGGCGCGTTTCCGCGTCCGGCAGGCGGCGGTGTCGGTGCGGAAGCGGGCTGAGCGGCAGCTGCGGCCGGAGCTGATGCCTGTGCTGCAGCTTGTTCGGGCGCCTGTGCGGCGGGAGCGACGCTGGAGGCCACTGTGGGCTGTTCGCTCGGCGCCGTCTGCGGCCGTTCCTCGGCGCGCGGCTGTGGCTCGGGCGGACGAACGACGGGTTCGAAGCGGACCGGCTCAGCTTCCGGCACACGGCTCGTATCTTCGGCGCGTGCAGCGGCCAGTGCGCGCTCGCGTGCGGCGCGTTCCTCATTCGAAAGGACGCGGCCAGCGGAACGGTCACCAGATGATTGGCTCGGCGGTGCTGGGGGCACGCGATGCGGTGCCTGCGATTTTTCGATCGTCACAGCGCTGGGAGCAGGAGGCGCAGTGCCCTCGCCCTCGGATCCCAATCGCCGAGTCTTCTTTTTCTCGACGACAACGGATTTCGATCGCCCGTGGCTGAAGTTCTGCCGCACGTGGCCAGACTCGACCGTTCGCTGCAGCGATAGCGGCTTTCGCGCTCCGACCCGGATGGTCTTATCGGTCTGGTCGTTCGAATCCGTCATGCGTTATCCGTTCAGCCTTCACTAGAAAGTTCAGAAATATCGTCGGCCGCCCCAGGGGCGGTTTCGGGGGCGGCTTCAATCGTGGAGCGCCGGTAGCGGGTAACCCGCTCCGCTTCCTCCAGAAACCGATCCGACAGTCCTCCGGGTATGAGCGCAGCATGTACCACACTTCCGCGCCCAATGGCCAAGCTCATTTGCGCTATCGTCAGAACATTGACGATGGCAGCCGGTTGGCCACGATCTGCCTGAATAGCCTTGTATTTTCGATCAATTTTCGAGCAGCCGTCGGCGGCAGCATCGGCGCCATGCAGGATGGCGCGGACCGGCCCCTTCTCAAGAGCCGCAAAAACCTTTTCGAAACCGGCGATTGCGAGCCCAGCCTTATTGGCCAGCGACAGCGTTCCGGTTACGCGCTTAAGGATAAGAGCGTCAACGAGATCTGCAAGGTCCCTGGGTGCTTCGGCCTTCGTTTTAAGGCTTTTTGAAAAGGCCTGCGTCGAGATGGCCTTTTCCACCAGCTTTCTGTCGCAACCAACCCAGACACCCCGTCCTGGCAAGCGGCGATCGAGATCGGGAACGACAATGCCGTCGGGCGACAGGACGAAGCGGATCAGTCCGCTCGCGTCACGGCTTTCCCGCGTGACGGCGCACAGGCGCTCTGGTCCGACGCCGGAATCTAGCTCCGTGTCGTCCAGCATCAACCGTTGTTGCCGCTTCGCCATCACGCGCGTTTGTCGTCCTTCCGGTCATTCCTGTTAGCCTTCGGCGCTGACGCCGGAGGCATCAGCAGCGTCGGGTTCGGTTTCGCCCTCGGCGGGCTGTTCGAGATCTTCGGCCTTGATCCAGCCGGCGTGCACGCGCGCCGCCATGATCATGTTTTCAACGTCGGTCCGCGACAGCTCGAAGCCGTCGAGATAACCCTTGTGGCGAACTGGCTCGGTGTCTTTTTCCTTCTTACGCTCGGTCCAGCCGATCAGTTCGTCGGTCGCGCAATCGGCGAAGTCTTCGACGGTTTTGACGCCGTTCTCGCCGAGCGCGACCATCATCGCGGTCGTGATGCCGGGGATTTCGGCCATGTCGTCGGCAACGCCCAACTCGCGGCGCTTGGCATCGCGTTCGGCTTCCTGCTGTTCGAGGTATTCGCGGGCGCGGCTCTGGATCTGCTCGGCGGTGTTCTCGTCGAAGCCTTCGATGTGCGCGATTTCCGCGATGTCGACGTAGGCGACTTCTTCGATCGTCGCGAAGCCTTCGGTGACGAGAAGCTGTGCGATGACCTCGTCGACGTCGAGCGAATCCATGAGAAGCTGCGTGCGCTCGGCGAATTCCTTCTGGCGGCGTTCGCTTTCTTCCTGCTCGGTCAGGATGTCGATGTCCCAGCCGGTGAGCTGCGAGGCCAGCCGCACGTTCTGGCCGCGACGGCCGATCGCGAGCGAAAGCTGGGCTTCGGGAACGACGACTTCAATGCGGTTTGAATCTTCGTCGAGCACGACCTTGGTGACTTCGGCCGGTGCAAGCGCGTTGACGATGAAGCTCGCAGCATCCGGGTTCCACTGGATGATGTCGACCTTCTCGCCCTGCAATTCGTTGACGACAGCCTGGACGCGAGCGCCGCGCATACCGACGCAGGCGCCGACCGGATCAATCGAGGAATCCTTCGAGATGACGGCGATTTTCGCTCTGGAGCCAGGATCGCGGGCAACCGATTTGATCTCGACCACGCCATCGTAGATTTCCGGCACTTCGGCGCGGAACAGCATCGACATGAATTCGGGGCGGGCGCGCGTTAAGAAAATCTGCGGTCCGCGCTGTTCGCGGCGGACTTCATAGATGTAGGCGCGGATGCGATCGCCGAGGCGGACGTTTTCGCGCGGGATCATCTCATCGCGGCGGATGATGCCCTCGGCGCGGCCCAGATCGACGATGACGTTGCCGTATTCGACGCGCTTCACGGTGCCGTTGATGACGTCGCCGGTGCGGTCCTTGAATTCGGAGAACTGGCGGTCGCGCTCGGCTTCACGCACCTTCTGGACAATAACCTGCTTGGCGTTCTGAGCGGCAACGCGGCCGAATTCGAGAGGCGGCAGCGTTTCGGCGATCATGTCGCCGGCTTTGGCATCGGGGTTGCGCTTCTTGGCGTCTTCGACGGTAATCTGTGTGGCGTCGTTCTCGACTTCATCGACGACGGCGAGTACGCGCGTCAGCTTGGCTTCGCCGGTCTTCGGATCGATTTCGCAGCGGATGTCGTTTTCCGCGCCATAACGCGACTTCGCGGCTTTCTGGATGGCGTCTTCCATCGCCTCGATGACGATCTTCTTGTCGATCGTTTTTTCGCGGGCGACGGCGTCTGCAATTTGCAGAAGCTCAAGGCGGTTGGCACTGATGCCTGCCATGGCCATGGGATCAATCCTCCAGATCGTCTTCGTCGAGTTCGGCGCCGTCGCCGGGCCGGGTTGAATGGCGCTCTTTGGCGCGTTGCAGCGCTTCGCGGATCAATTCGTCGGTTAAAACGAGCTTGGCATCCGAAATGAGATGAACGGGCAGCCCTAAGTGCTGAATGCCCTGCTCGCCGGTATCGGCTTTGATGCGGACCTCACCGTCTTCGAAGCCTTCAAGGATGCCCTTGAAACGCTTGCGGCCGTCAACGGCTTCTTTCAGCTCGATCTTGGCTTCGTGGCCGGACCAGTCTTCGAAATCGCTCGGGCGGACCAGCGGACGGTCGATGCCAGGCGAGGAGACTTCGAGCCGATAGGCGCCGGAGATTGGGTCGGCGACGTCGAGGACCGGAGAAACGCCCTTGGAGATCGCCTCGCAATCATCGACCGTGATCGAGCCGTCTGGCCGTTCCGCCATCAACTGCACGATGCGGTCGCGGCCGTCGCCCTGAATTTTCACGCGCACCAAGCGGAAGCCGAGATCGGCAAGCACCGGCTCGACAATGGCAGCAATTTCAGCCGCAATGCCGGTCTCGCGCAAAAAACGCGTCGTATCGGCGTTTTCTGCAGGCGAAGCCTGATCCTGATCGTTGGCAACCGTGTCTTGCAATGGCGTTCCTGAGTTTAAAGTCCGTTCGGAGCGGGCCCTGCGGTCCACTCTCCAATCAGTGCGTCGTGTTATTGGAATAGCAGCTAAATAGGCGACTTTGGCCTTTTGCGCAAGGCTTCGGCGGCGTCAGGCCCGCAGAAATCGGAAATAATAGCGTTTGCGGCCTTCTCGAACGGCCTTTGCTTCGTAACGCGTCTCGGGCCAATCGGCGGGGCGAATGCGCCAGTCTTCGGGGCTCGTGGCCTGCCAGAGAAAGCGCGGTTCGTGGGCGAAAGCTTCAAGCATCGTGCGGGCATAGTCGCCGATATCGGTGCCGATACGCAGCTCCGCGCCGGGGCGCATCACGTTCGCGAGCAGCGCCAGTAACGAAGTATTAACCAAGCGGCGCTTTCGGTGCTTTCGTTTCGGCCAGGGGTCCGGAAACAGGATAAAGGCGCGATCTATGCTGTTTGACTGAGCGGCGCGCAGGATGTCGCGCACGTCGTCCATGTGCAGGCGAATATTTTTCAAATTCTCTTCGGTGACGGCCGTCAGGACCTTGATCATGCCGTCTTCGAACGGCTCGCAGCCGATCAGCGCAACACCCGGATTGTGCCGCGCCTGCCAGAGCAAGTGCTCACCGCCGCCGAAGCCGATTTCGAGCCATGTCTGCTCAAAGCCTTCGGGCGGGGCGGCAGGATCGAACGAGAGGCGCGGAAGATCATGGAGAAGCAGTGCCGATTGACGCGCGCTCGGTTTGCGGCCGCGGCGCCGTCCAAACGATCTTAGCTCGTGTTCGCTGTCAGACATGATGCGTTACCAGAAGAAAACAGCGGCTTTTGCAGGCTTTTGCGTCGGCATTGGCGATACGCATTCCGCGCGCCGATGCGGCGCTAGTTGAAACAAAATCCGGTAAAAGAAAACGGCCGCTTTCGCAGCCGTTTTCCGAAACTCAATTCGTGCGTGCGGCTTTAGCCGACGGCCTTCGCGATCTTATCGGCGAGGTCGGTGCGCTCCCACGAGAAGCCGCCGTCAGCTTCGGCGTGGCGGCCGAAATGACCGTAAGCCGCGGTGCGCGCGTAGATCGGCCTGTTGAGGTCGAGCTGGTTGCGAATGCCGCGCGGCGTCAGATCCATGACCTCGCCGAGAGCCTTCTCGATGACGGCTTCATCGACTTTGCCGGTGCCGTAGGTGTCGACGTAGATCGACAAGGGCTTGGCGACGCCAATGGCGTAAGAGAGCTGGATCGTGCAGCGATCGGCAATGCCGGACGCCACAACGTTTTTGGCGAGATAGCGGGCTGCGTAAGCTGCCGAGCGGTCAACCTTGGTCGGGTCCTTGCCGGAGAACGCGCCGCCGCCGTGGGGAGCCGCGCCGCCGTAGGTGTCGACGATGATCTTGCGGCCGGTGAGACCGGTGTCGCCATCGGGGCCGCCGATGAAGAACTTACCCGTCGGGTTGATGTGCCAGATGCAGTCTTTGCCGATCCAGCCCTCAGGAAGTGCCTTGCGGACGTAGGGCTCGATGATCTCGCGAACCTGGCGCGAGCTCAGGTCTTCGACGATGTGCTGGTGTGAGACGACGATCTGCGTCACGCCGACCGGCTTACCGTTTTCGTAGCGGACGGTGACCTGGCTCTTGGCGTCGGGGCCGAGCTTTGCGGCGTCGCCGACCTTGCCTTTACGTGCGGCCGCAAGATCGAACAGGATCTTGTGCGCGTAGTAGATCGGCGCCGGCATCAGTTCCGGCGTCTCGTTACAGGCATAACCGAACATGATGCCCTGGTCGCCCGCACCTTCTTCCTGGTTCGTCGGCTGCTGAGCATCGACGCCGGCTGCGATATCGGCCGACTGCGAGTGCAGCAGAACTTCGATGTTACAGTTGGCCCAGTGGAAGCCGTCCTGCTCGTAGCCGATATCCTTGATAGCGTTGCGGGTCAGGTCTTCGATGGCTGCGACAGTGATGCCCTTGGGGCCGCGCGATTCACCGGCGATCACGACGCGGTTGGTCGTGGCGAGTGTTTCGCAGGCGGCGCGGATCGTCCAGGGATCGAGCCCTTCCTTCGCGCCTTCGCGATAGAACGCATCGACGACCTCATCGGAAATACGATCGCAGACTTTATCGGGATGGCCTTCGGAGACGGATTCGCTTGTGAAAAGGAAGGACTTGCGCGCCACTTTGGCCCCCATGTTTTGAAGATTTGCGGGACGAACGCCGCAACACTGTGCGGATTTCAAACCGACGAAAGGCGCCGGGTTGTCGCAATCTTGTTGCGCCCGGTCAAGCCGAGGTGCGCCGAGAGACGCGAAATGGGCCGCGACCTAGCGCCCTTCCGTTTTATCGGAGGCGAGCCAATCCGTCATAAAACAGCAAGGCTTCAGCTTTCCTCGCCAGCAAGCGCGCGAACGAGTTCGACAATCGAACGGCGAACTTTCGGATCGGTGACACGGGCAAAAGCCTTGTTCAACTCGAGGCCTTCGCGGGTGCCGAGAAAATCGACGACATAGCTTTCGTCGGGTTGTTCGGCGAAGCCCGGCGTCGCAGCGCCGGCGCTTTGGGCGCCGGAAGGGGCTTCGTCGTAGAAGAATTGAACCGGGACGCCCAAGACCTTGGCGAGGTCGAAGAGGCGGCTGGCGCCGATACGATTGACGCCTTTTTCGTATTTCTGGACCTGCTGGAACGTCAGTCCCAGATGCTCGCCAAGCTTTTCCTGGCTCATGCCGAGAAGCATGCGCCGTAACCTGACGCGTGATCCAACATGGACATCCATGGGGTTAGCGCGGCGAGATCCCTTCGGGGCCTCTTCGCTCGAATCGTCTTCGATAGAGATTTGATCCACCATCACTCGTACAGCCAGCAGTTCCAAAGGCAAAGGCTTTGCACTTCGTAGGTGCACGGGCGCAAGGCGTCAATGACCGAGCGCTTCCGCGACAAGTTGACTTCAAGACTTTGATTAACGGCCTTTTTTCCTGAGCCCGGCAGCCAAGACGGCAAAAAGCGCGAGAATAGCGGCAAGGAGCCAGTCACCGAGGCGCGCATAGGGGGGTAGCGGCACGGCTTTCGGCAGGGTGCTGTCGATCTGGCCACGGACATCGAGGCCAAGGGACACCAGGACACGGCCGAAGGGATCGACGACGCCCGATATCCCATTATTGGCGGCCCTAACGAGCGGAGCGCCTTCTTCGACGGCTCGGACGCGGGCCTGATGGAAATGCTGATACGGTCCCGTCGTCTCGCCGAACCAGCCGTCGTTGGTCACATTGATCATGACGCCGGGATGCTCGTGGCCCTGAACGACATTCCCGGGAAAGAGCGCTTCATAGCAAACGAGGCCTAGAACCGGGGGCAGGCCGGGAATGTGCATCAGCGGTCGCGGCTCGGGGCCGGTGGCGAAGGAGCCGCGGCCCTGCGTCAGTTTTTCGATGCCGATGGCGGAGAGCGTTTTCTCATAGGGCAGGTACTCGCCGAACGGCACCAGATGGGTTTTGTCGTAGGTCGCAATCGGCTGGGCCTTCTCGTTCAGCACCAGAATGCTGTTGAGCGTGCGGGTCTCGCGCGTGATCTGCGAACCGGGCGGCAGCGTCGGATCGTGACGGAGCGCACCGGTGATCAGCGTCGTGCCGGGCGGCAGGATATTCGCCAGAATGTCGAGCGCGACAGGGGCTTCAAGCGGGAAGAAGGGCATCGCCGCTTCGGGCCAAATGACGTGCGTGATGCCCTGAAGCGAATCCATTTTGCCGGATGGGTCCGTCAGCGACAGCGCGACGTGATCATCGAAAATGCGGCGCTGGTACTCCGCCATCCATTTTTCGCGCTGGGGAACGCTCGGCTGCACGATGCGCATTTTTACATTCGGCACGAACTCTTGCGGCGATTGCAGACGCCAGACACCGTAAGCCCACAGCAGGCCGATCGGCGCGATGGCGAGAAGCAACGCGGTCGAGACGGTACGCAGGGTCGAGTGTTTGCGCTTGTCGCTCAGGGCGACGAGCGGAGCGGGAAAGACAAACAGCGCAATCGCCGTCAATCCATAGGCGCCAAACAGTGCCGCGCTCTGCATCAGTGGCAACGGATAGGTCAGCGCATAGCCCGGCAGGTCCCAGGGGAAGCCCGTCAGAATATGTCCGCGCAGCCATTCGACGATCGAGAGTGCGATGGCAAAGACGAAAACACGCGAAAGGCCGTCGCTCCAAAACAGTCGCGCCGCTGCACCGCCGATGCCCCAGAACAGCGCAAGTCCGGCCGGGAGGAGTGTAATCGCGAAGGGCAAAAGCCACGCAAACTTATCGGCTTCGACGAGGAACGCTTCTCCAATCCAAAAGAGATTGCAGAAGAAATATCCGAAGCCGAACAGCCAGCCGGCGCTAAAGGCACGTCGCCAATTCGAGCTGCCGTCGATCAGCCAGATGAAGACGGGAAGCGTCAGAAATAGAATCGGCGTCACGAACATCGGCGCGAACGCCAAGGCCGAAAGGCCGCCTGCCGCTATTGCAAGTAGCGCGCGCCGCCAGCCGCGGAGCGCCATGATTTTCTCGCGCATACGCGCGATCAGCGGCGGTTGTTCCGGCGCGATGGCTGGGACAGCGTCCATCACGCCTTCGGCGCTTCGGGCAACGACTTGGTGTTGGTCAGAGGCGGACGCGGCGGATGGATTTTCAGTTTTTTGACGCGACGCGGGTCGGCGTCTAGAACTTCGAACTCGACGCCGGTCGGGTGGCGGATCAGCTCACCGCGCGCCGGCACGCGGCCGAGCATCGAGAAGATGAGGCCGCCAATCGTATCGACGTCGGTTTCTTCGTCGTCCGGCACAAGCTTCACGCCGAGATGCTTCTCAAGCTCTTCGATGGGCGTGCGGGCGACGGCGACGATGCCGAGTTTCGGATCGACGACGATGTTGGTTTCGTCGTCGTCGTCATGTTCATCTTCGATATTGCCGACGACCTGCTCGACCAAGTCCTCGATGGTGACGAGGCCGTCGGTGCCGCCATATTCATCGACGACGAGAGCCATATGGATGCGCGTCGATTGCATGCGGATGAGAAGATCGACGGCCGGCATCGACGGCGGAACGTAGAGGATCTGCCGGCGGATCTTCACAGTCGTGATCGGCTTGTTGAGGTCGATGGCGCGCAGGTCGAACAGGTTCATCGGCACCGGAGCGTCGGGATCGACTTTGCCGTTTTTCGACGACTGGCCGGTCGCTTCGGCCATCAGCCAGCGCAGCACATCTTTGATGTGGATCATGCCGCGCGGATCGTCGAGCGTCTCGCGGAACAGCGGGATGCGCGAGACACCTGCCTCGTTGAAGGTCTGCAGCAGCTCCGAGATCGGCTCGTTCTCATCGAGCGCCGTGATGTCGGCGCGCGGGACCATCAGCGAAGCAACACGGCTTGAGCCGAACTGGAGCAGCCGCTCCAGCATCTTGCGCTCGGCTTCCGTGAAATTGTCGGTGCCGCCGGTCTTCAACGCGCCTTCGAGCGCGTCGCGAACGTTCTGCGGGACCACCAAGCCCAGCTTCGACCGCAGCAGGTGAAGCCAGCCCAGGGAACCGAATGCCCGAGCCTCGTCGGCTAAACTGTCGGACAGAGGCTTATCTTGTGTGTTGTCAGTCATGGTCATGGGTTGAAACCCGGTCACTCACTTGTACCGGTTTCCAGCTCGCCCGTGTAGGGATTTGCTATGCCTAATTTAGAAAGTATATTTATTTCAATGGCTTCCATGCGTTCCGCATCTGCCGTGGTTTCGTGATCATAGCCTAAAAGATGCAGCACGCCATGGACGACCAAATGCTGCAGATGATGCGCGATCGGGACGCCTTGCTCGGCGGCTTCTCGCTCGACCGTTTCAAGCCCGAGGATTATGTCGCCAATCTGACCGTCGGGGGCTCCGTCCCCAGCCGGAAAAGATAAGACATTCGTGGGCTTAGGCTTGCCGCGAAAGCGGCCGTTGAGGTCGGCGACGATCGCGTCCGAAGACAGGGCGACGGAAACGAAACCCGGTATTTGTCCCTCGGCTGCCGCAACGGCAGCCTGGGCAGCGGTCTCGATCAAATGATCGAGATCAGAAATCTGCGACCAGTCCCCGTCATCTTCGACGATCTCAACCTCGAAGACAGGCTTAGCCGCATTTGGTGACGCAGGCATTGGTTCACTTCGGCTTTTCGTAGGCGTCGACGATCTTGGCGACAAGGTCGCGGCGGACGATATCGCCGGCCATGAAGTTGATGATCGAGATATCGTCAACTCCCGCGAGCAGCTCGACAGCTTCGACGAGGCCGGACTTGGTCCCGAACGGCAGGTCGACCTGGGACGGGTCGCCCGTCACGATCATTTTCGAGCCCTCGCCGATACGGGTCAGGAACATCTTCATCTGCATGCTGGTCGTGTTCTGCGCTTCATCGAGGATGACGAAGGCATTCGACAGCGTGCGGCCGCGCATGAAGGCGAGGGGCGCCACTTCGATGACGCCGGTTTCGATATCGCGCTCGACCTTTTCAGGCGGCAGGACGTCGTACAGGGCGTCGTAAAGCGGCCGAAGATACGGGTCGACCTTGTCGCGCATGTCGCCGGGCAGGAAGCCTAAGCGTTCGCCGGCTTCAACGGCGGGCCGCGATAGGATGATGCGTTCGACGAGGCCGCGCTCAAGGCAATGGGCGGCGAAAGCTACGGCGATATAGGTTTTGCCGGTACCGGCGGGGCCGACGCCGAACACGAGATCCTTCTTCTGGATCGCGCGCATGTATTCGCTTTGCGTCGGGGTGCGGGCTTTAACGACCTTGCGGCGCGTCGCGATCTGGGCCTGCCCGTCGGTTTCAGAGCCTTCGGTCCGGGCGTGGCGGATCAGTCCGTCAATATCGCCGGCGCCGACCGTCTCGCCTTTGCGGATGCGGGCGTAAAGGCGTTCCAGAACGTTTCGGGCGATATCACAGGCGGCGGCCGGGCCAGTCAGGATGACGACGTTGCCGTGAGCGTGGGCATCAATGCCTAATCGATCTTCAATCAGGGCCAGGTGGCTATCGTATTCCCCAAGCAGCTGGGTGAGCAGCCGGTTGTCTTCAAAGGGTACAACGACGCGAGCAGTTTCAAGTTCGGCCTTGCCGGCGGGGCTGGGCCGTCTCGAGGCTGACGCGGAGGACCCGCGGAATGCTGCCAATCCTGACTCTCCTTTGGTTGCGATTTTTCTACGCGCAGAAGTCAAAATCGAATCGACCGTAGAAGCAACGTTAGCATGCGGAATATGCCTTCGGCACAGCGAGGTGTGGTTAACGCACAACAAGTGCGGCCCCACCCCTATCGTCCGATTATGCTGCCGCGATGACACCCGACAGGCTGACGCGGCGGGCATCGGTCACGGCCACGTTTGCTGTGCGCCCTACGAGGTCGCCCTCGGCGGCCACGTGAACGAGCTGTAGATAGGGTGTCCGGCCGACAAATTCACCCGGCTGGCGGCCGCGGCGTTCAAACAGCACCGGAACGGTCATGCCGAGGGCCTGGGTGTTAAAGTCTGCCTGCTGGTCGTCTAGCAGCGCCTGAAGGCGCTGGAGACGTTCGGATTTGACCTCTTCGGGGACCTGACCCTCGTGGGTTGAAGCCGGGGTTCCGGGGCGGGGGCTGTATTTGAAAGAAAAGGCCTGAGCAAAACCGACTGCCCTGATGAGCGAAAGGGTGTCCTCGGCATCCTGGTCGGTTTCGCCGGGAAAGCCGACGATGAAATCGCTCGACAGGGCAAGGTCGGGGCGGGCGGAGCGCAGGCGGCCGATGAGGTCCAAATATTCCTCGGCGCGATGCTTGCGGTTCATGGCAGCCAGCATACGGTCGGAGCCAGACTGCACCGGCAAGTGCAGGAACGGCATCAACTGGGGAACTTCGGCATGGGCGGCGATCAGGTCGGCGTCCATATCGCGCGGGTGGCTCGTCGTGTAGCGGATGCGCTCGACGCCCTCGATATCCGCCAGCCTGCGGATCAATTCGGCGAGGCCGATCGTGCGGCCGTCAGGGCCTTCGCCGTGATAGGCGTTGACGTTCTGGCCAAGCAGCACAAGCTCTTTGGCTCCTGCCGCGATCAGCTCGCGGGCTTCGGCTTCGAGCTTTACGAGCGAGCGCGAAAACTCAGCGCCGCGCGTGTAGGGCACGACGCAGAAGGTGCAGAACTTATCGCAGCCTTCCTGCACGGTCAGAAATGCGGACGGCGACGACACGCGGCGCGGCGCTTTCATGCGCTCGAACTTTTCGTCGCCGGGAAATTCTGTTTCGACGATGTGCTCGCGGGTATTCGCGGTGCGTTCGATCAGTTCGGGCAAACGATGATAGCTTTGCGGGCCGATGACGAGATCGACCGCAGGCTGACGGGTTGTGATCTCGCGGCCTTCGGCTTGTGCCACGCAGCCTGCCACGGCGATCACGGTTTCCTTGCCGTCGCGCTTTCGCGCGTCCTTCATGTCGCGAATGCGGCCGAGATCGGAATAGACTTTCTCAGCGGCTTTCTCACGGATGTGGCAGGTATTGAGGATGACGAGATCGGCGCCAGCGATGTCGTCCGTCGCGGCATAGCCGTCGCGCGCCAGTGCTTCCGTCATACGCTCGCTGTCGTAGACGTTCATCTGACAGCCGAAGGTCTTCAAATAATAGCTTTTGGTGTTCGGGCGCTGCACGTCGATGGGCCAATTAAGATTGGGGTTTTGGCTCAGGCTTCCTGAGGAGGAAGCGCATAGCACAGAATAGGTCGATTATGTCCATTTCTCGCTGCGGGCCGCAGGCAAGCCCAGTTTTTGGCGGCGGATTTCCTGGCTCGGCTCGACGGGGATGAGAGCCGGGTCGTCGGGGCGGCCGCGCAGAATGCCGAGGACGGCGGAACGGACGGCGCGTTCGGTCTTGAGCGCCAGGTCCTTGCGATCCTTGAATTCCGAAAGCGGGACGGGTGGGCTGATCTTGATCGTTGCCGTGATCGGCCCGGATTTGAGCACCCCCCAGGCATGCGAGGTCATTTCCATGTCACCGTACCAACCGATGCGCGGGCGGTCGGCGCGGGTCAGGGGGACGCCGCGGAGATGGGTATAGACGACGGCTGCGGTCTGTACGACGACGTCGCCGTTGCCCGTTGCGCCTTGACCTGAGACTGCGCCGAACAGGGATGTCTTGAACGGCAGTACGCGATTGCCGTCGCTCGATGTGCCCTCGGCGAACAGCACGATCGTATCGCCGAGCTTCAGCCTTTTCATGATTTCGGTTGCGGCGTCGCCGGTTGCTTGTCGTCGCGTGCGATCGACGAAGACGGAGCGCTGAAGCCGCGCGAGCGCCGAGACGAACGGCCAGCTACCGACTTCGAGCTTGGCGACGAACGACACCGGAGCAACGGCAGAGAGCACCGGAATATCGAGCCAGGAGGTGTGATTGCAGACGAGCAGTACCGGCTTGTCGTCAACGACCTGTCCTTCGATTTTCAGTTTGACGCCGAGAATCCGACAGACGTTGCGATGATACCAATTGGGAAAGCGGCGGGCGGCAGCGGGCGAAACCTTAAGCAGCAACGCCTGCACCGGCATCAGCGGCAGCGTGAAGCCGAAGAAGCCTGTCAGAACTGCCGAAGCGCGGAGCGATCCCTGTGCCATCGTGGCCTAGCCTCTGCGGGCGGACGACTTCTTTTTTCCGAGCGGCACGCCGTAGAGCTCCAGGCGATGGCCGACAAGCTCGAAGCCCAACTCACGCGCGACGCGCTCCTGTAGCGCCTCTATCGCCGAGTTGGAAAATTCGATCACGCGGCCGGTTTCGATATCGACCAGATGGTCGTGGTGCTCTCTGGGCGCCGGTTCGTAGCGGCCGCGGCCATGACCGAAGTCGTGGCGCTCCAAGATGCCCTTTTCCGAGAAAAGCTTCAGCGTGCGGTAGACCGTCGAAAGCGAAATGCGTGCGTCGACGGCTACGACCCGCCGGTGCACTTCCTCGACGTCGGGATGATCGGTTGCTGCCGATAAGACCTGGGCGATGACGCGCCGCTGGCCGGTCATGCGCAGGCCATACTCCGTGCATCGTTTTTCGATGGATGTCTCGGACTTCGCCGAAGGTGCGGTCATGACGATCAAGCTTTGGCTGAAGACGATTCCTCGTCGCCCGAGTATGGCGGCCATATAGGCTGTGGCAAGGCTTCGCGTCTATATCGACGCTAGGCTTTGGCGGCGTCGAGATCGAGAACGAGCGTCAATGCATCGACGGCTGTGCTGCCGGGGCGTTCGTAATAACGCTTGCGGCGTCCGGCTTCGGTAAAGCCGAGTTTGCGATAAAGCGCGATGCCGCCTTCGTTGTCCTCTGCAACTTCAAGGAAGATGCGTTTGGCGCCGCCGCGGCGGGCGGCACGGCTCAAGCCCTCCAGCAGACCGGTGGCGAGGCCGACCCGCTGCCAATCGGGCGAAACGCCAATGGAAAGGATTTCGGCTTCATCGGCGGCGAGCTGGCCGATGACAAAGGCAATGACGGATTTTTTCTGACCGCCGGCGACGGCGATCAACGAGGTGGCGGCGGGGTGTTCGAGCAGGCCCTTGATTGCATCAGTGTTCCAGGCCGGATCGAAAAGTTTAGCGTGCAGCGCCGCGATTTCCTCCGCTCGATCCGGCGACGCCCAAAGCATGCTTGCGTGTTTCACGTTCCGAAACGGCGTGACGTTCGTCATGCACCGGCTCCGAGGAACGGGCTTGGGGCAGGCGGCTTGGCATCGGGCGGGCGGAGATAAAGCGGGCGGAGGCTGTCCGTTACCGGCATCTCGCAGGCCGGAAACAGAAGATCGAGGGCATCGGGCAGCAGGTCCGGCAGGATCGCTGTCGCCTCGATGCCTTCGCGGCGGGCGGCTGCGGCAAGCGCTTCAGCACCGGAACCGGCGACGACGATGGGCGCTGTCCCTAAGGCTTTTACCGCATCGGTGATTGCAAGGCATTGCGGAGCGGCAACGCTTTGCAGCGAATGGCGATCGAAAACCTCAATATAAACTTCGTCACGCCGGGCGTCGGTCGCGATAGCAACACGGCGTGTCGGTGCTGCAGATATTCTCGGACTCATCGCCATAAGCTTGAGGCTCGAAATCGCGACGAATTGAGCGCCCGTCGCGAGAGCAAGCGCGCGCGCTGCAGAAACGCAAATGCGCGTGCCTGTAAATGTGCCCGGTCCAAACGTGACCGCAATGCGGTCGAGCAATTTGAATTTCAGGCCTGCTTCGGCCATGACCATTTCGATCATGGGCATCAATCGCTCGGAATGGCCGCGCTGCATACCCTCGAATGCGAACGAAATGCCGGGGGTGAGCGAACGAAGCCCCCGGCCCGCCGCGACGGAGCAGGCATCAAAACAGGTATCGAGCGAAAGAATATTCATTCCGGGCGGCTTTTTATACGATTGATGCCATTTCGTCGAAGCTAAATCGTGGCGAACGTGGATAAATACCCTCCGGGTCGCCATATCCAAGATTACATAGGAAATTCGACTTTATGTCGGTTCCAGCGAAGAATTCGGCGTCGACGGCGGCATTGTTAAAGCCCGACATTGGCCCGCAATCCAAGCCAAGCGCGCGGGCTGCCAGAATAAAATAGCCGCCTTGCAGGCTGCCATTTCGAAATGCCGTCGTATCGGCGTGCTCTTTTTTGCCGACAAACCAGCTTTTGGCATCGGCCGGCGGATAGAGACGCGGCAGATATTCGTAGAATTTCAAGTCGTAGGCGATAATCGCGGTTGCTGGCGCGGCCATTGTTTTATCGACATTTCCGGGGCTGAGGTGCGGTTTTAGACGCTCTTTCGCTTCCGGCGATTTCACGAAAACAATTCGAGCGGGCGAACAGTTGACGCTCGTCGGACCCCATTTCATATGCTCGACAATCTGCTTCAATAGATCATCAGGCACGTCGCGCGGCTGCCATTTATTGTTTGTGCGGGCTTTATCAAACAATTGATCGAATGCGGCATGATCGAGTGGTGTGGTCATTTCCATTTCCGTGGTTGTTTTTAGGTCCAGAAACGAAGAACCCCGCCGAGGCGGGGTTCAAAGGAAGAAATTCTCAGTTTAGACCGGTTCTACAGCCTGCACTTCCGGCAAGAAATGCTTCAGGAGATTTTCGATGCCGTGCCGCAGGGTCGCGGTCGAGCTTGGACAGCCCGAGCAGGCGCCGCGCATGTGCAGGTAGACGACACCGTCGCGGAAGCCTGAGAAGGTGATGTCGCCGCCGTCCTGTGCGACAGCGGGGCGCACACGGGTTTCGAGCAGCTCCTTGATCGTGGCGACGATCGATTCGTCTTGCGGATCGTAGTTTTCGGCGCTGCTGTCGTTGGCGTCTTCCTCGTCCGTAGCCGTGGCGCCGGACATGTAGTGCTCCATGATCGCGCCGAGGACCATCGGCTTCAGGTGCTGCCACTCGATGTTGCCTTTGGTCACCGAGATGAAGTCTGAGCCAAGGAACACGCCGTTGACGCCGTCGATCGCGAAAAGCCGGGCTGCAAGCGGCGAGGCTACAGCGTCGCCTTTCGAGCGGAAATCGGCGGTGCCGTCAGCGAGGACGTCACGGCCGGGGATGAACTTCAGCGTTGCCGGGTTTGGCGTCGCTTCGGTCTGAATAAACATGCTGGCCTCACTTCGTGTCCGGTGAATGAGCATCGCCCGCCGGCGGGTGATTGGAAGGCTTCTAATATAGGTACGCCAAATGGCCGTGTCGAGGTTATCGCCCGGCTCGGATCTGTGGCCAATTTAGGCCAATGCCTTGATTTCCGCGAGTGAAAGTTGGCCCGGAACGACCGTTACGGGAACCGCAAATCCGCCGCCCGCACGGCCTGCCGCCAGGGATGCGACAAGGGGTCCGGGGCCTTTGGCGTCGATGGACGCGCCAAGCACCAGAATCGCGATGTCTTCGTCTTCGGCGATGAGCTTGTTGACCTCTTCGGCGGTGCGGCCTTCGCGGATTACGTCTTCGGTTTCGACAGCCTCGAAACCGGCGTGGGCAAGCTTACGGCGGAAGAGGCGGAACAGGGCCTTGGCTTTCGTCGTCTCTTCGTCGATCTGCATCTGACGGACGCCCGCCCAGTTCTGCAGTTCGCTCGGCTCAATGACGTAGAGCATGATGATCATGCCCGAAGAGCGTTGGACGCGGCTCGCGGCGTAATAGAGCGCGCTTTCGACTTCCTGGCTCTCGTCGACGACGATCAGGAACTTGCGGCGATGGCCTTCTTCGAATGAGCGACGCGGTTTCATGGTCCGGATGCTGCCACTCCCGCCCTGCGGCTGCAATGGCGGCAAGTGCTGCCGCCATATGCAACTTCAGGGAACGTGTGGGTAAGCGATCAGCTGCGGATGAAGCCGACGATATCCTTGACCTTGTCCATGATCGGCGACGCGATTTCGCGGGCGCGCGCCGAGCCGTCACCCAAGACGCGGTCGATCTCGGCAGGGTCGGCTGACAGCCGCTTGATCTCGATAGCAATGGGTTCGATGCGGGCGACGAGCGCGTCCGCCAGGACCTTCTTGAACGACGAGAACTGTTGACCGCCGAACTCGGCGAGAACGGCATCAACGGGCTTATCGACAAGCGTCGCGTAGATGCCGATCAGGTTTTCGGCTTCCGGGCGACCCGCGAAACCTGTCTCGTCGCTCGGCAGCGGTTCGGGATCGGTTTTGGCTTTCTGGACCTTTTTCGCGATCGTATCGGCATCATCCGTTATGTTGATGCGCGAGAGGTCGGATGGGTCGGACTTCGACATTTTTTTCGTGCCGTCGCGCAGGCTCATGACGCGCGTCGAGGACCCGGTGATGACGGGCTCCGGCTGGGGGAAGAAAATGCCGTCGGCGAAGCCGTTCTCGATGATCGAAGCCGAATAGTCGTTGTTGAACTTCTGCGCGATGTCGCGGGCGAGTTCCAAATGTTGCTTCTGGTCTTCGCCGACGGGAACGTGCGTCGCCCGATAGGCGAGAATGTCGGCGGCCATCAGGTTAGGATAGGCGTACAGGCCGACGGATGCCTGCTCGCGATCCTTGCCGGCTTTCTCCTTGAACTGCGTCATGCGGTTGAGCCAGCCCAGGCGGGCGACGCAATTGAAGATCCAGGCGAGTTCGGCGTGGGCGGAAACCTGCGATTGGTTGAAGAGGATGCTCTTCTTCGGATCGAGACCGGCGGCGATGTAGGCGGCCGTGACCTGACGGATTGCCGTTCTCAGCTCAGCGGGGTCCTGCGCTACCGTGATCGCATGCAGATCGACGACGCAATAGATGCACTCGTGGGTGTCCTGCATTTTGATCCAGTTGACCATCGCGCCGAGATAGTTGCCGAGATGCAGGCTGCCTGTCGGCTGCATGCCCGAGAAGACGCGCGGCGTGATTTTCATGGGATCCGTACCGGTGTTGAAATGATTTGGCGGCCTTATCGCGTGCATGCGGCCGCCGCGCAAGTCTTGCGCATTGCCTAACGTTGCTTGCGCACCAGACGGCCGAGCTGCCCGACCGTCATGACGCCGGTTGCCAAGATGATTAGGGCGTAAATGATCAGGCCGGCGCCGATCTCGATCCCGAGAATAGAGGCTTTTACCAAAAACCCCGTGTCATGCCCGTAATGGGGCAACAGCCAGTGGCTGATGGCGAGGAGGGCCGCGACCATGACCGCGCTGGCCAACAGGATCAGAGGGATGTTGCGCTTGATGCGGCTGTCGGCGACGAAATCGCCGTGGCGGCTCAGTGTGGCCCACAGCAGATAGGCATTGAGCCAGCCGCCGATTGCCGTCGCGATGGCGATGCCGAGCTGCGGCAGCATGCCGAGATGACGGAACATGAAAAACAGTCCGATCGAGCCGATGGTATTTGCCGTCAGGCTGATCACGGCGTAGCGCATCGGCGTCTTGGTGTCTTCGCGGGCGTAATAGGCCGGCGAAAAAACTTTGATCATCACGAATGCGGGCAGGCCGAGCGCAAACATCGCCAGCACAGACGCGGTGACGTGGGTATCTTTCGGGCCGAAAGCGCCGCGCTCGAACAGCACGCGGACGATGTCGGTCGGGATTGCGGCGAGCGCAAAGGCTGCGGGGACCGTCAGCAGCAGTGCGAATTCGAGCGAGCGGTTTTGGCTATCCATTACGGCCGCCGTGTTGCCGGCTCTGAGCTGGCGCGCGACGTCGGGCAGCAGCACGATGCCGACCGCAATGCCGACAATCGCGAGCGGCAATTCATAGATGCGATCGGCGTAATAGAGGTGGGACACGGCGCCCGGCTGAAGCGATGCGATGATCGTTCCGATGGCGATGTTGAGCTGGGTTACGCCACCGGAAATGACGCCCGGAATGCCGAGCCGGACAAGGTGGCGAACGTCGTTCGTCAGTCGCGGCCGGCGGATGCCGAGACGCATCCCAGCCCGGTGCATGCCCCATATCAGTACGGCGAGCTGCAGGAAACCGGCGACGAAGACGGCCCAAGCCTGGATGATGCCGGCTTCCGGTTCGGCCTTGTAGCCCATCCACATCGAGATCAGCGTCGCGACCATCATCACGCCGTTGAGCACGATCGAGACGGATGCGCTTTCGACGAAGCGGCCGACCGAGTTCAATGCGCCCGACATCAGCGCGACGAGCGACATGCAGAGTAGGTACGGCATCGTGATGCGGGTCAGCAGCACGGAGAGATCGAATTTCTCTGGCCGGGCATCGAAGCCGGGCGCCAACCCGTACATCAGAAACGGCATCGCAATTTCAGCGACGATGGTAACGATCAGCAACACGAAAAGGAGGCCCGCCATCGCGTCTTCGGCGAAGCATCGGGCAGCTTCCGGGCCGTCGCCTTCGAGTTTTTTGGCGAAGATCGGCACGAACGCCGAATTGAATGCACCCTCGCCGAAAAGGCGGCGAAAGAGATTGGGGAAACGAAAGGCGACGACGAAGGCGTCCGCGACCCAGCCCGATCCAAGCGTGGCGGCGATCAGGATATCGCGCATGAAGCCGAAGACTCGGCTTAGCAGCGTCAAGCCGCCGACGGTGGCAAACGATTTATAAAGATTCATCGAAAAGGTTCGCGTTGTGCCACAAAGCAGATTTGCCCTCTTAAACCGGCTTCAGGCCGTAGACATCCGGCAATTTGATGGCCCGGCGGCTGCCTTGTGGGCCGTGGCCGTGAAGTCACGCGCCGGCACAAGCATCAAACTCTGGCGGGCTCGGTCGCGCTTTTCGGGCGGGCGGGATCGAGGATTGATCTGAGGCGCGACCGCAACGTGGCCTGCCTGGTCTCGTTGATGACCTGCTTGCCGAGGAGGTCAGTGACGTAGAAGACGTCGACAGCTTTTTCGCCGAACGTCGTCACGTGCGCAGAGGAAATGTCGAGCGAAAGGTCCGACAGTGCCGACGTCAACTCATAGAGAAGGCCGGGGCGGTCGCGCCCGGACACTTCGAGCACGGTCAGGCGATCCGACAACGCGTTGTTGATGACGACTTCGGGTTCCACCGTGAAGGCTTCGACGCCGCGCGTGCCGATGCGTTTTTTCTTAAGCAGCGTCGATAGCCGTTCTTTGCCGTTGAGCAGGCTTTCGATGGTGTTGATGATGCGGCGAGATCGGCGCAGCTCATCCTCGTCGTCCTGGAATTCGCGATTGAGCAGGAAGGTATCGAGCGCGTAGCCGTCGCGGGTGGTCGTGATGTGAGCGCCGGCGATGTTGGCGCCCGCCGCGGCGCATGCACCTGCAAACAGCGAGAGAAGACGGGGATGGTTTGGCGCGAAGACCGTCAGCTCGGTGATGGCAGTGAAGGCATCGGTCTTGATGTTGGTAGCGAACTTGCCGCGCGATTGCATGGCATCGCGCAGGACATTCGCATGCGCGATCTGCGTCGAAAGATCGGTGCGAAGCCAATAGTTCGGATAATGCCGATCGATAAAGTCGTCGACGACGTCTGCTGGCCAATCGACGAGCGCCTGACGGAGTGCCGCCTGCGCTTTGTCGATGCGTTCGTCGCGCGGAATCTGGGTGTGGCCGCCCGCCACGAGCGGTTCGGTTTCATGATAAAGTGTGCGTAAAAGCTGGCCTTTCCAGCCATTCCAGACGCCGGGACCGACGGCGCGAATGTCGGCGCAGGTCAGCAGCAGAAGAAGCTTCAAGCGTTCCGGGCTTTGTACGATGTCGGCGAACGCGCGGATGGTGTCGGGATCGGAAATGTCGCGTGAGTGCGCAAAGTTGCTCATCGTCAGATGCTCTTCGAGCAGCCAGGCGACGAGATCGGTTTCGGCTGCCGTCAGTCCGAGACGCGGGCATAGCTTGCGCGCGATGCGGGCGCCGACGATCGAGTGGCTTTCCTTCCGGCCTTTGCCGATATCGTGGATGAACGCGGCGACGAGCAGGGCGCGGCGGTTTTGAATCGACGAGAAGATCGCCGTGCAAAGCGGCAACTCGCTTGCAAGCTCGCCGCGCTCGATAGCAACGATGTTGCCGAGCGTGCGCAGCAGATGCTCATCGACCGTGTAGTGATGATACATGTTGAACTGCATCATCGCGACGATGCGGCCGAATTCCGGCAGGAAGCGGCCGAGGACGCCCGCGTCATTCATGTGCCGGAGCGAGGCTTCTGGATTGCCTTTCGCCGTCAGCAGCGAAAGGAAAATGGCGTTGGCCTCGGGATCGTGGCGCAGCTTGTCGTCGATCAGGCGCAGCGAGCTGCGCAGCAGCCGGATGGCGTCGGGATGAAGATACGCGCCGGTGTTCGCGGCCTGCGCAAAGAAGCGAATGAGATTGACCGGATCGCGCGCGAAAACCTCGCGGTCGGTGACGTTGAGCCGATCGTTGTCGATGCGAAAATCGGTTTTCTCGCGGACTTCGCGGCGCGTTTTCCAGCTTAGCGGACTCAGCAGGCGCTTATATCCGGGCGATGTTTTCAGTTGCTGCATTTCCAGCGCACCGCACAGAATCGTCGTCAAATCGCCGACGTCCTTTGCGATCAGGAAGTAATGCTTCATGAAGCGTTCGACAGCGCGGAGACCTTCACGCGAGGTATAGCCGAGGTTCTTCGCCATCGCGGGCTGAACTTCGAACGACAAAACCTCTTCGGCGCGGCCAGTGAGGAAATGCAGGAAGCAGCGAACGCGCCAGAGAAAATCTTCGCAGCGGCGGAACGTCTGAACTTCTTCCGGCGTGAAGATACCAGCTTCGACGGCTGCTGCGCCGACTTCCTGATTGAAGATGTATTTCGACAGCCATTGCAGCGTATGGAGATCGCGCAGGCCGCCTTTGCCGTCCTTGATGTTGGGCTCGACCTTGTAGCGGCTTTCGCCCGCCCGGCGCGTGCGTTCGTCGCGCTCGGCCATCTTGGCGTCGATGAACTGGCGCGCGGTGCCTTTGACGACTTCGGCGCGGAAGCGATCCTCGAATTCGGCAAAGAGCTGCGTGTCGCCGAGGATCAATCGGGAATCGAGCAGCGCGGTGCGGATGGTGATGTCGGCCTGGCCGAGCTTCAAGCATTGATCGACCGTACGCGTCGCGTGCCCCACCTTGAAGCCCAGATCCCAGAGCATCAGGAGCATGTATTCGACGACACTCTCGCCCCACGGCGTCTGCTTGTAGGGAAGCAGAAACAGCAGGTCGATGTCGGAGCCCGGCGCCAGCAGTCCGCGGCCGTAGCCGCCTGTCGCCACGATCGCCATGCGTTCGGCATCGGAGGGATTGGTGGCGCGATAAACGTGCGTCACCGTGTAATCGTAGATGAGGCGCAGCAACTCGTCTTGAAACAAGCTCAGGCCCGCGGCGCAGCGGCGACCGTTGCCGTCGGCTTCGAGCGCGGTACGGGCAGATTCGCGCGCATTCTTGACGAGCCCTTTCAGGCTTTCCAGCACCTTGGGGCGCGCTTCCGCGTGGGAGGCATTGCTGGCATTGAAATACCCCGTTAACTCGCGGCGGGCGGCGAGCCGGTCAAAATAGGGCGGCGGGATGAGGACGTTCACGGTATCGTCGGTCAAGGCTTCGTCTTCTTCAAATTTTCGGCCAGAGCCTTGAGTTCATAGAGCTTCTCGAGCGCCGCTTTGGGCGAGAGATCATCAGGATGCATGTTCAAGAGCAGCTTTTCAACGGCAGAAGGCTCTTCGCCGGCCGATGCGCCGCCTGATGCGCCTTTGGGCCGCGCCGCAGAGAATAGCGGCAGATCATCAATACTTTCGTCCCCGGCTTTGGGCCGCCGGTCGGCTTTTTCAAGGCGGGCGAGCACCTGGCGCGCTCTGGCGACGACCGGATCGGGAAGGCCTGCGAGCTTTGCCACCTGGATGCCGTAGGAACGGTCGGCCGCGCCGGGCTTCACTTTGTGCAGGAAAACGATGGTGTCGTGCCATTCGGCGACGTCCATCGTGACGTTGGCGATGTCGTCGAGACGGCGGGCGAGTGCGGTCAGCTCATGGTAGTGTGTGGCGAAGAGGGCGCGGGCCTTCGTTACGCCGTGGAGATATTCGACTGTCGCCCACGCAATCGAAAGACCATCGAAGGTTGCGGTGCCGCGGCCGATCTCGTCGAGGACGACGAGCGAGCGTTTCGTCGCCTGATTGAGGATCGCTGCCGTTTCGACCATTTCGACCATGAAGGTCGATCGGCCGCGCGCCAGGTCGTCGGAGGCGCCGACGCGCGAGAACAGCCGGTCGACGACCCCGATGTGAGCCGAGCGTGCGGGCACGTAAGAGCCCATTTGCGCCATCACGGTGATGAGCGCGTTCTGGCGCAGGAACGTCGATTTGCCGGCCATGTTCGGACCGGTGACGAGCCAGATGCGGGCATCGGGAAGTTCGTTTTCGTCGGGATGTGCTTCTGGGGTGCCGCTGCGGCCGAGAATGCAATCATTCTCGATGAAGGCGGTCCCGCCCTGTTTCGCCAGCGCCTGCTGGACGACGGGATGGCGGCCGCCGCGAATTTCAAAGGCGGACGTTTCGTCTATGGATGGGCGCACATAGCCCTGTTCCAGCGCGAGCGATGCCAGAGACGTGTAAACATCGAGTTCGGCAAGCGCGGCGGCCGCTGCGCCGAGCGCGTCTGTTGCGGTTGAGATGTCTTCCGTCAGCGACGTGAAGATTTCTTGCTCAAGATTGAGTGCGCGTTCGCTGGCGGATGCAATCTGGCCTTCGGTTTCGAGCAGTTCGGAGGTCGCGAAGCGTACCGCATTTGCCATCGTCTGGCGGTGACGGAATCGCTCGGATAGCGGCGGCGACATCAGCGGTTTGGCGTTAAGTTGCGTGACCTCAATGTAGAAACCGAGAATATTGTTATGGCGCACGCGGAGCGTCTTGATGCCCGTTTCTTCGATGTAGCGGGTCTCAAGCTCAGCCATGACACGGCGGCTGTCGTTGCGCAGAGCGCGTGCCGCGTCGAGATCGGAATTGTAGCCTTCGCGGATGAAACCGCCGTCGCGGCGAAGCAGCGGCGGATCGTCGACAAGGGCATTCTTCAACGCGTGAGCAAGGGCTGCCGGAACGGCCTCAAGACGCGTGCTGATGGATTGCAGCTCGGGCGGCAACGGGAGCGGGGTTGCGGCGCGGTTCAGCATATTCGCGGCGTTGGATGCTGCGTCTATGGCGTCGCGCACGGCGGCAAGATCGCGCGGGCCGCCACGGCCGAACGTCAGTCGCGGCAGGGCACGCGCGAGATCGGGCGTGCCGCGCAGACAGTCACGAAGTTCGTCCATTAGACGCCGGTTGTCGACGAGAAAGGACACGGCGTCGAGACGGGCTTCGATGGGAGCGGGCGCAATCAGGGGGCTTGCAATTCGGGCTTGCAGTTCACGTGCGCCGCCGCCGGTAATGGTGCGGTCCATCGCGGCAAGCAAGGTCGAGGATTTGTCGCTCGACGTCGATTTCACGAGTTCGAGGCTGGCGCGGCTGGCAGCATCGATGAAGAGGGCCGCACTCCCCGACCGGCGCGGCGCTTGCAGCAGCGGCTTTCGCCCCATCTGCGTCAGGTCGACGTATTTCAGAACGGCGCCGACGGCGGCGAGTTCGCTGCGTGAAAACGAACCGAAACCGGCGAGATCGGCGACGCCAAGGCATTCTTTGAGATCGCGTGCGCCGGAAGCGCTATCGAAATAGGCGGATGGAATCGGCGTCGTCTTGCCGCCGGAATAATCGACCGTCCGTGTGAAGGTTTCCATGCCGATGAGCGTGTCGGCGGCGAGAACTTCGCTCGACGCCAGGCGGATCAGCTCGCCGGAAAGATCGACGCCTGACACTTCCGAGACCTCGAATTCGCCGGTCGAAATATCGATCGAGGCGAGCGCGACGCGGGCGTCCGGGAATGCGAGACCCAACTCAGCCGGGGTGGCGAGGAAAACGGCCGTCAGGTAATTGCGCGCCTTGGCGTCGAGCAGGGCTTCCTCGGTCAGCGTGCCGGGAGTCACGAGGCGGACGACGTCGCGTTTGACGACGGCCTTAGCGCCGCGTTTCCGCGCCTCGGCCGGGTCTTCGAGCTGCTCGCAAACCGCGACGCGGTGCCCTTGCTTGATCAACCTTTGCAGATATTCGTCGGCGCGGTGCACGGGGACGCCGCACATTGGGATGTCTTCGCCCCGGTGCTTGCCCCGCTTGGTCAGAACAATCGAAAGCGCCTCGGAGGCGATGACCGCATCGTCAAAGAAAAGCTCATAAAAATCGCCCATCCGATACCAAAGGAGACTATCGGGATTGGCCGCTTTGATTTCTAGGTATTGCGCCATGGAGGGCGTTGCCTCGGGCGTCGCGGGCGTAGTGCTGCTCTGCGACACTTCGGCAGGCGCCGACGGCGCCGATTCTGGCCGCCTGCTCTTGCGCGGCTCGTCGGTTCTGGACATCAAGAGATTACGTTTCAAATTGCCCTGTTCGGCTTTACGAAAGGCGCGAAAAGGAACGTCTCGCCGCCCCATCCAAGCGCTGGATATGCATAGGTTGCCGTCCCGGCTCCCGCAACCTATCGTGCCGGCCCTTATCCCCTGATGTGTGTTTGGGCAACACTGCCCTGGCGCACGAAATCCTGAACGGTCAACATCATGCCCTCCCTTCACCGCGCAGCCCACGTGACGGCTCAAGAAGCGCTTGCATTCCATGCCAACGGCAAGCCCGGCAAGCTGGAAATTACGCCAACGAAGCCGTTGGCGACGCAGCGCGATTTGTCTTTGGCATATTCTCCGGGCGTTGCCATTCCCGTTCAGGCCATCGCCGAAAATCCGCGCGATGCCTACGCCTACACGAGCAAGGGCAATTTCGTGGCCGTGGTGTCGAATGGCACCGCCATTCTGGGGCTTGGCAATCTCGGGGCGCTGGCAGCGAAGCCGGTGATGGAAGGCAAGGCGGCGCTGTTCAAGCGATTTGCCGACATCGATTCCATCGACCTGCTCGTCGATACGCCCGATCCGGAAGCATTCATCAATTCGGTGCGCTATCTCGGGCCGTCTTTCGGCGGCATGAACCTCGAAGATATCAAGTCGCCCGATTGCTTCGTGATCGAAGAGAAGCTCAAAGAGCTGCTCGATATTCCCGTTTTCCATGACGACCAGCACGGGACGGCCATTGTCGTTGCAGCAGGCGTGCTGAACGGATTGCGCGTCGTCGAAAAGGATATCGGCGACGTGAAGCTTGTGTGCGCGGGCGCGGGTGCTGCGGCGCTCGCCTGTCTCAATCTGCTCGTGAAGATAGGTCTCAAGCGCGAGAACATCTACGTTTGCGATATCAAAGGTCTCGTCTACGAGGGTCGCAAGGAGCTGATGGACCCCTATAAGGCGCCGTTTGCTCAGAAGACGAACGCCAGGACGCTGAGCGATGTCATCGGCGGCGCCGATATTTTCCTCGGATTGTCGGCGGCCGGCGTGCTGTCGCGAGAGATGGTTACGCAGATGGGACCAAAGCCGCTCATCTTTGCGATGGCCAACCCGGATCCTGAGATCACCCCGGAAGAAGTAAGGTCGGTGCGCACCGATGCCATCATGGCGACTGGGCGTTCGGACTACCCGAACCAGATCAATAACGTTCTGTGCTTTCCATTCATCTTCCGCGGCGCGCTCGACGTGCATGCGACGACGATCAACGATGCGATGAAGATCGCGGCTGCCGAAGCGATTGCGGCGCTGGCGCGTGCCGAGGTGCCGGATCAGGTCGCAGCGGCGTTTCTCGGTGAGCGGCCGACGTTTGGTCCCGGATACATAATTCCAGCGCCGTTCGATCCACGCCTGCTGCCGCACGTCTCCGCCGCTGTCGCGAAAGCGGCAATGGATTCGGGCGTTGCGCGCAATCCGATCGTCGATATGGAAGGCTACGTTGCACGCCTCAATGCGCGGCTCGATCCGGTACAGGGCTGGTTGCAATCAACGTTCGACGCGGTTCGCAACGATCCCAAGCGCGTTGTGTTTGCCGAAGGTGAGGAGCCTGCCGTTATCCGCGCGGCTCATACATTCTTCCAGCAGGGCTATGGACAGCCTATCCTGATCGGGCGGAAGAAAGTCGTCACCGATCGCTTCCGCGAGCTCGGCATTCCGCTTCGCCGGGAATTCGAACTGATCGACACGAGCGAGTCACCGTTCCTCGATGAGTTTACCGAGTTTCTGTATGCGCGATTGCAGCGGCGCGGGTATCTGAAGCGCGACTGCGAGCGTCTGGTTACCAATGAGCGAAATGTTTTCGCTGCGCTCATGGTCGTACACGGGCATGCCGATGCGCTGGTCTCAGGCGTGACCCGCAACTGGACGAGCGTCTATGCCGACATACATCGGGTCATGGACGAGAAGCCCGGCCGCCACGTGATCGGCGTGTCGCTGGTGCTGATCCGCGGCCGCGCCGTGCTCATCGCCGACACGAGCATTCACGATTTGCCGACGGGCGAGCAGATTGCAGATATCGCCGTCGAAGCGGCGCGGGCTGCGCGTTATTTCGGCATCGAGCCACGAGTGGCGCTGCTTGCCTACTCAACGTTCGGGCAGCCGAAAAGCGAGCGTTCGGAGCAGGTGCGCCAAGCCGTGCGGCTTCTCGACGAGCGTCTCGTTGATTTCGAGTACGACGGCGACATGGCGGCCGACGTCGCGCTCAATCGCAGCCTGATGGAGCACTATCCGTTCTGCCGGTTGTCGGACACCGCAAACGTTCTGGTGATGCCGGCGTTCCACGCCGCGTCGATCTCGACGAAGATGATCAAGGAACTGGCGGGCGCAACGCTGATCGGGCCGATCGTTACCGGACTGTCGCATTCGGTGCAGATCTGCACGTTCGGCGCGACGGACGCGGACATCGTCAACATGGCGGCGCTGGCCGCTTATGGTGCTGCGAAGGAATAGCGGACTATTTCTGCCCGCTCACCCTACCCTCTCCCAACAGGGCGAGGGAATTTTGAGGTGGGAGTCGATCAGGCGTCGACGGCAATGCGGCTCTTGGTTTCGGCCGGGGCGCCGTAGTGATCGAAGTAGCGCGGATCGATTTTTGCGACCGGCATGATGACGAGCACGTCGGTCGTGCCGAACTGCCGGTCGATGACGGCGCCGTCCCCGAAATAGGCGCCCAGCCGCAGATAAGCCTTGATCAGCGGCGGCATGGCTTTCAGCGCTGCCTTCTGATCGATGTCGGCCATCGGCATCAGGTTCATCGAGACGCCGAGCGGATCGCGGGCGCTGGCGCGCCATTCGAGCGGCGCCAGGGCTTTGTGATGCAAGTAGCTCAGCGCCATCTTGTGGTCTTCGAGGTCGATGCCTTCGAAGCTGGCGCAGCCGATCATCACGTCGATGCGGTTTTCGCGGACATAAGTCCAAAGGCCGTGCCACAGCAGTTCAACCGATCGCTTGCTGCGATAGGGGGCGAGCACGCAGGAGCGGCCAAGCTCCATGAAGCGGTGGGTCGCCGCCTTGCTTTTGAGAAGAGGGGCGATGTCGTATTCGCCGGCGGAATAAAAGCCGGGGCCTTGCTCGGCAATTTCCTGGCGAAGAATGCGGTAAGTGCCGACGACTTTCGGACGTTCCGGACGGCCGGCGCGTCCTGGCATCGTCTTATCGAGATCAATGACAAGAAGATGATCGCAGAGCGCGTCGTAGGCGTCCTCATCGCGACGGCGGAATTGCGCGAGGCGGCTCGGCACCGCCGACATTTCTTCGAAAAAGACCTGATAGCGCAGACGTTGCGCAAGCTTGATCTCGGCCCAGGTACGGGCCAACCGCACTTCCAGATTGCCAACGCGGCCGTAGACCTTCGGCTCGATGTCGCGGGCAAAGCCCTTGAGACGGCGGGCGGGAGCGCTCAGCGCTTCGATGGCGGCAAGGCCCGCCGGGAGCTTTCCGAGACGGCCGGGCTTACGTTTGCTTCGGTCTGCAATTGCCTGCCACATCGGATAGAAATCCCCACGGTGCTCTAGCACACGCCGCTAGCACGATTCCGTGACAGTTTTTAGATCGAAACGTCCGCTGATCAAGCGGCAGGTGGTGCAGCACGGAGGGGTTGGGGCGCCCACCTGAGAAGCAGGTCGTGGAGATTGCGGGCGTCGAAGGGTTTGGCGAGGTAGTCGTCCATTCCGGCGGCGCGGCAACGGTCGCGGTCCTCGGCGAAGGCGTTGGCTGTCAGCGCGATGATCGGCGGACACGAGAGAGCCGCGTCCTTACGTTCCCGATAGAGCGCTTTGATCGATTTGGTGGCCATGATGCCGTCGATCTCGGGCATCAGAACGTCCATCAGCACGAGGTCGAACGCAGGACGTTTGCGCTCCAGCACTTCCCACATCACCGTGATTGCGGAACGTCCGTCCTCGACCACGGTCGCCGTGCCGCCGGCGCGTTCGATGATTTTGCAGGCGAGCAGGGCATTGATCTGGTTGTCCTCGGCAACCAGGACGCGAAACGGCGGGCAAGGGGCGCGGCGGAGGGCTGTTTCGGAGCCGTCCCGTCCGCTTTCCTCCGGCACGAGCGAACCGGCCGTGAGCGGCGGCGCGCCGGCCGCATGGAGTTCCACCCGGGCGGTGAAGACGGCGCCCTTGTCGGGGCCGGCCGAAGCGACGATGTCGCCGGACATGGCCTGGGCGATGCGTTTCGAAATCGCGAGGCCGAGGCCGGTGCCTGCCGGATTGCGGTTCATCGCGCTTGCATCTTGCTCGAACTCGTTGAAGAGGCGGCGGGCCGCGTCGGGCGAGAAACCGATGCCGGAATCGGCGACTTCTATAGCGATGCGCACGGCGTCGGGATTGGCAGGGGGATCATTCGCGATGGAGATGCCGACGGAGATGCCGCCCGTGTCGGTAAACTTTATGGCGTTCGACAACAGGTTGAGGATGATCTGGCGCAGCCGGATTTCGTCCCCCCGAACCCACTCGGGCACTGCGTCCGATATCGCCAAATTCAACGTCAACTTCTTGGCGGCAGCGTCGGGCGCCATGAGCTGCATCATCTGGGTCATGCAGTTCCGGAGCGAAAAGATCTCGTTCGCCAGTTCGAATTTTCCCGCCTCGATTTTGGAGAGATCGAGAATGCCGTCGATCAGACCGAGAAGGGCGCGAGCGGAATCTTCCGCAACGCGCGCATAGGTTCTCTGCTCTGGATCAAGCTGGGTATCGCGCAGCAGGCTGATCATGCCGATGATACCGTTCATCGGTGTGCGGATTTCGTGGCTCATGGCGGCGAGAAAGCGGGACTTCTCGCGATTGGCCGTCTCGGCGCGATCGCAGGCGCCGCGCAGCCGCTCTTCGATTTCACGCTCGACGGTGATGTCGCGGCCGACACTCTGGATTTCGATGGCGCCGTCCTGGGTTAAGACTTCCGTTTCGTCCCAGGCGATCCAGCGCTTGCCGCGCCGCGTAGGCAGAAGCTCAATCGTTCGCAAGTTGGTGGCCGACATGCCGGCGGTGGATTCGCTGCGTAGGATGTGCGGCCGGAAGCGCGAGCCGAGAATATCTTCGCTGCGCACCCCGAAGGCTTCAAGGAACGCCGTATTCGCAAAGACAAGACGACCGTCTTTCGCGCGGCGGACGATGAAGTCGCGCTGCGAATCCAAAAATTGGCGATAGCGGACGGCGTTGTCGGATAGGCGCCAATGCGCATCCTTGAGGTCTTCGATGTCATCGTCCGCACGCCTTGTATCGCGTTGCGCGACGGGCGTTTTCTGACGCCACAATTTCCAGGGCAGCGTGACGCTAAGGATCGCAGCCGCGGTCAGCACCGCGACGCCGACAAAAGCGGCAGTGAGGCCACTATCGAATGTCACGGCGCTCGAGACAAGACCAAGGACAAGCAAAAGCGTGCCGATGATAGCCGCCGTAGACGCGCACACGCGCCATGTCCAAGTCGCTCGCCTGTTTCCGCCGGGCGATGGCTGCATGTCCATACGCTCCCCGACAGGTCGCGAGTAAATCAGTTTTCGAAACAATTTCTTTGGCCCCTAAATGCCGGGGCACAGTCGGCCAGTGCACTTTTACAGAGTCTAAAGAGACGTGGTTAAGCGCACAGCGGCGGCGATCAAATCTGCTGTCGCAATAGCAGGCCGCTCAAGTGTTCATTACAGCCGGCGCAGGTCTTCGTCGGTCAGCTTGCGGGCTGCATCTTCGATCATCAACGGTACGCCATTGCGGATCGGAAATGCCAAGCCTGCAGCTTTGCTCAACAATTCGCGTTTGTTCGCATCGTAGATCAGACGTGTCTTGGTGAAAGGACAGACGAGCAGCTCAAGCAGCTGTGGATCGACGGCGTTGGCGTCGTCTGGAGCGCTGTCGTCAGCATCATCGGTCATGGCTTTTTCCGATATTACTGAAGTGTCGTGCCGCTGCTGCCGTTCGACGCCAGATCGATTTCGGCGAGCGCAACGAGAACTTCGGCGCGCGACCGCAGATCCTTGGCTTCGAGCAGTGCCTGCTTTTCTTCCGGTCCGTAAGGACACATCACCGACAGAGCGTTGATGAGAAACTCGTTCGATGCGCGCTGGATCGTCGACCAATCGGTTTTCAGGCGGTTGGCTTCGAGATAGGTTTTCAAGACGCGCAAGAGATTTTGCCGATCGACCAGTTCTTCGCCGAGACCTTCGGTCAGGTCGCTGGCAAATTTGTCGTAGCTCACGCTCATAATGCGGTAAGGCATTTCGGTTTCGGCTTCGCCGACGCACTCGAAGCGCGTAATGCCCGTCAACGTGATGATCAACCGGCCGTCGTCCAATTCCTGGTACGACGTGATGCGGCCGGCACAGCCTACGGAGCGCAACTCGGCCGTTTTCTCGATCGGGCTTTCCTGATCGTCATCGCCCGATACGACAGGTTGCAAAATGCCGATGATGCGCGCGCCTGACATCGCATGATCGATCATTTCGAGATAGCGAGGCTCGAAGATGTTCAAGGGCAATGTGGCGCGCGGCAGGAGAATCGCGCCGCGAAGAGGAAAAACGGGAATCCTCGGGGGCAAATCAGCCGGGCGTCGATAGCGCTCCGTGAGTATCAAAAGAAAAAAACTCCGCTAAGGATCGTTTCTGGATCAGCTGAACAGGATGGATGATAGCCTCCGGCGCCCTTCGGCCACCAGAGGTTCCTTGGGGCCCCAGGCGTCGAAGAACTGCAGAAGCTGCTTGCGTGCGGCTCCGTCGTTCCATTTGCGATCCACCCTGATGAGATCGAGCAGAAGCTCAAGCGCCTCCTGCCTGTCGCCGGTCGCGCCGAGGCCGACGGCGAGATCGAGACGAGCTTGAAAATCCTGAGGGTTTTCGGCGACGCGCTTTTGGAGCGCATCGAGTTCGCCAGTGTCAGCACCTTTTTCCGCAAGCTCGATCGCTGCTTCGAGGCTTTTGACGGCAGCAAGCTCGCGCTTATCCGGCGGCACGAGCGCCAATGTCTGCTTGGCGCGGGCAATGTCGCCGCTCTTCATATAGCAGGACGTCAGACCGGCGATGGCTTCGGCGTTGGCCGGATCTTCCTGGAGGATGCTCGCGAAAACTTCGGCTGCTCCTTGCAGGTCGTCCTGCTCCAGCAGTTCTTCGCCGGTTTTGAGAACTTCGGCGATGCCGATCTCAGCATCGTCGGCCACGAGGCGATCAACGAAAGCTTTGATCGCGCTTTCCGGCTGCACGCCGACGAAACCGTCGATCGGCTGGCCGTCGCGGAAGGCGTAGACGGTCGGCAGCGACTGGATGCGAAGCTGCGCCGAAATCGCTTGGTTCTCGTCGACGTTGACCTTCACCAGGCGGACCTTGCCGCTGTAGCTGCGCACGACCTTTTCGATAACGGGCGTGAGCTGCTTGCAGGGGCCGCACCAGGCCGCCCAGAAATCGACGATGACAGGAACCGTCTTCGAGGCATCGAGAACGTCAGCCTTGAACGAAGCGGTGGTTGCATCCTTGATCATGTCGGCGGCACCGGGTGCACCGAACTCCGTGCCTTTAGCGCCAAATTCCATTGAACCAATCTCCTCGCCGCTCGAACCTCAAGATGCGGTCAATACCATGACCTGAGGCTCATGGCCGGTGGACCGAATGAACCGCAAAAGGTCGTCGCGTGCAATGTTTGTTGTTGCTGTGTTTTCAAGCGGATGACAGTTGACCGAGGGGGCGGCCATCAGAGCCTCGTCGAAGATGATCTTCACGCGATTGCCGGTATCGTTGATCGTTGCAAAGGCTGTGACGGAGCCCGGCGTCACGCTGAGTGTTTCCATCAGCAACTCGGGCTTGCCGAAGGAAAATCGCCCGGCGCCCAGGCGTTTCGACAATGCTTTGAGATCGACGCGGGTTTCGGTGTTGGCGATGACGAGGAAAAGCGCGCCCTTGTCGTCCCTTAAGAACAAATTCTTGGTGTGGGCGCCCGGCAGGGCAATTTCGACCTTGTCGCTTTCCGCGACGGTAAAAACGGCCGGATGGCCGATCGTTTCCGTCTCAATTCCAAGATCGGCGAGGGTCTGAAAGAGCTGTTGGCGCGTTACGGGCATCGGTCGAGGTTTTTCTCCGGCTTTCCTGTCGGGGGGGGCGCATCCATACCCTGGCCGCCTCTGATATATAAGGGCGATTGGACATTTTCGCCGCTGTGATTGAGGGGCTTGCATTGGGCGATCACTTGCGCCATAAGGCGGGTCTTCCGCCGCCGCAAGGCGGCGTAAGCTTTCTGGACATGCGGGTGTAGCTCAGGGGTAGAGCACGACCTTGCCAAGGTCGGGGTCGAGGGTTCGAATCCCTTCGCCCGCTCCAGGCACCAATCAGATTTCAGTTACCTCCTGAAATCGTCTCGGCCACAAGCCGCTTCGGCGGATTGGCCATTCCTTCTTAAGATCGGTGCCTACGGCGGCTTCGCCGCAACACTCGCAGCGCCTATATGGCGTGGACCCCAGCCTTTACGAAATGGTATGGACGGCGCCCGATTAGCCCCGATTATAGGTGTGCCCTCACTTGGCGTGACTTTTGTTCTCACAAGCAAGGGGGGAGACCTCATGAAAACGACATTGAGAGTGGCCATCGCCGCTGCGGCGGTGGTTCTGGGCGCTGGCTTCGCAAACGCCGCAACGGTCAGCAGCGACGTGCATGCGCTGAAGTTGCTTACGGCGCACTCTTCGGCGGCACAGGACGTTTATTGGCGCCGTTGGCATCATCGTCACCGCCATTGCTGGTGGCGGCACGGCCATCGCTTCTGCCGCTGGTGGTGAAGTGTTTTACGGCGCCCAAGCGGCGCCGTATCACATTCTGCGGCCTTTGACTCGGCGCCGCCGCGCTTCAGACTCGATGCCGCCATCGGGAGGGAGAATAATTGCACCCGGCTGGGACTTTGAAAGGGTGCAACTCACTTGAAACGCTTCGTGCAGTTTCTTCAGGCGGCACTTGCCTGCACAATCCTGGTAGCTCTGATCTTCAGCATTCCGGTTGTCATGGCTTCGACGCCAATCCACCTCGGCATTTCGTTCGCTCATCCGGACCGTCTGCTAGCCGGGCCGCAGCATGCGGACAGCACGGCCGCACCGCTTCTGCCGTGATCCTAAAATGAAGCCGGCCCCTCACGGGGCCGGTGTCAGGTCACTTGTCAGTAGTAGCAGTAGGGGTGATGGCGGCGATACCAATAGTCATTGCAGAGGTAGCCGTCGTCGTAGGCGTAGTAATCATCATAGTACGGGCCGCCGTAGTAGAAGCCGGGACCCCAGCCCCAACCGTAGCCGCCGCGCCAGTGACGACCGTGGCCATGCCATCCGCCGCCGTGCCAGCCGCGACCACCCCAGCGGCCGCCTGCAAAGTGGCCGCCGCCCCAGTGACCGCCGCGGAAGCCGCCGCCACCAAAGCCACCGTGAAAACCACCACCGTGGAAGCCGCCTCCGTGGAAGCCACCGCCACCATGAAAGCCGCCGCCGCCATGAGCTTCAGCGGCTGCGGAGAAGCCGCCCACGGCTAAGGCTGCGAGAGCGCCCACCACCGCTTTTTTCCAATTGTGCATTTTGTGCTCCATACGAAACAAAATCGCGTCTCTCTGCGCGACCGCCGGTGGCTATAACGTGGTGTCACTAAACATCGTTTCCAATGTCATCCTGCCAATTGCGCATGGCAGGCCCGAGCCCTTTTGCCGTCGCTTGGTTGGCCGCGTGTGCGGTGCAAACACTGATCGCGAAGCGGTGGGCCGTCTTTCAAAAACGACCGCATTTCATAGGATTTTTATGCACTGGGGAGCTTTCGCCCGGGCATTTTGCAAGCAAGAGCCGCTGGGATTTGGTCTTTAGAAGGACGTTTTGCGTCAGATCGTAAGTACGAATACGAACGGATTCGATACGTTTGTATGCGCGGCGCAAACCAAATTCGCAGTCGGAAATTTTTAACACTTGCCGACAAGATGAACGCCAGGTGAATGAGGCGTTTATCTCTTCACAACAATTCCATTTCGCGCGGAAAAATTCCGGCCGGCAATTCCTCTGATCGAAATCGATCAGCCATGAGATCGCGGTTGGTTGGCCACCCGAATTGCGACGAACGGCGAAGGCGTCGCTTGAACGTCACAGATGAAAATCATACCACAGACGTCCGATTCCTGAGGCCTCTCTCTTCGCTTTCCAATCCTGCACCGCTTACGGACCAGACATGAGGATCGCCAGCGCCATGACCGCCAGCATGCAAACTCTCATTGTTCGCCCGATCGCATTTCTTGCGATCGTCGTCGCTGCCCTGTCGATGGCGGGCTGCGGCGTCAATACAATTCCGACGAAGGAGCAGCAGGCGAAAGCCGCTTGGAGCGAGGTTCTGAACCAGTACAAGCGCCGCTCCGATCTCATTCCCAATCTCGTCGAGACGGTGAAGGGTTTTGCCGATCAGGAAAAAAGCGTGCTGACGGAAGTTACGAAAGCCCGCGAGCAGACGACGAACATTCAACTGCCGCCCGATATTCTGACGAACCCCGATGCGATGAAGAAATTCCAGGATGCGCAGGCGACGCTCTCGGGCGCGCTCGGGCGGTTGATGGCGGTCGTCGAGCGGTATCCCGATATCAAGTCCGGGCAGAACTTCCTGGCGCTGCAAAGTGAGCTTGCGGGCACCGAGAACCGCATCGCCATTGCGCGGCGCGACTACATCACGGCGGTGCAGTCGTACAATACCGAGATCAACACCTTTCCTGGCCGGCTTTGGAAAATGGTGCTTTATCCGCAGGCCAAAGACATGGCGACGTTCGACATTTCGCCTGAAGAGCAGAAGGTGCCGAAAGTCGATTTCAGCAAGCCTTGAACCGCGGCGCGCATCGCTTTTGGTCGGGAGCCTTTGAAATGGCTGGCGTCATCAACGCCGCTCGGGTTTCGCCATGGCGTGGCATGGCGCGGGCGCTGCCGGGCTTGCTGGCGGCGCTCGTTCTTGTGCTGTCGGCGCATTTCTCAGTGGCTTTTGCAGATCCGGTCTATCCGGAATTGGCCGGCCGCGTCACGGATGAAGCGGGACTGCTAACGCCTGCCGAGAAGACTGACATCGAAGCCGACCTTGCCTCGCTTGAGCAGACATCGACCGATCAGCTTGCGGTCGTGACCGTCAAGTCGCTGCAGGGCTATTCCATTGAGGATTACGGCATCGGCCTCGCGCGCAAGTGGGGCATCGGTCAGAAGGGCAAGGACAACGGCATTCTGCTGATCGTTGCGCCGAACGATCGCAAGGTGCGCATCGAAGTCGGGCGTCGGCTTGAGCCGTTCATGACCGACACGATGGCGGCGCTCATCATTCAGAATGCCATTCTGCCGAAGTTTCGGCGCGGCGATTATGCGGGCGGCATCAAGGATGGCATCCGCGATATCAAGTCGGTGGTGCTTGGTGATGCCGAGGAGGTGAAGCGGCGCGCTGCCGGACCGCGCACGCCGGAAAACGATCCGACGGTGATCTTTCACATCATTCTGTTTCTCGCGATCGTGGCCTTCATCATCTGGGTCAATTATCGCAACGCGCAGGCGATGCGGGCCGGCATGCCGGGTGCGCCGCGACGCCGGGGCGGCATCGTCGTTATTCCAGGTGGATCGGGCGACTGGGGCGGTGGATGGTCCGGTGGTGGCGGCGATAGCGGCGGCGGAGGCTGGTCGGGCGGCGGCGGGGACTTCGGCGGCGGTGGCGCATCGGGAGGGTGGTAGCAATGTCGAGATCAACGCAAGCAGGCAGCACGCAACGATGAGCTTCATCAGCGCCAAGGACGCCGAGCGGATTTCGGCGGCGATCACGAAAGCCGAGCGCAATACCTCTGGCGAGATCGTGGCCGTCGTTGCCGATCAGAGCAGCCGGTATCAGCACATTCCGTTCATGTGGGCGGCGCTGCTGGCGCTGGTCATTCCGTGGCCGTTCATCCACTTCACGTGGATGAAAGTGCAGTGGATCTTTCTTATTCAACTGTTGGTCTTCCTTGGGTTGCTGGCACTCGCCTGGCACCCCAAGGTGCGAATATCGCTCGTTCCGAAGTCGATCCTTCATGCCAACACGCGGCGGCGTGCCAGCGAGCAATTTCTAGCGCAGAATTTGCACACGACAACCGGGCGAACGGGCGTGCTGATTTTCGTTTCCGTCGCGGAAAAGCGCGTCGAAATCATCGCCGACAGCGGTATCGACGCGCTCGTTGAAAAAGGCGTCTGGCAGAAGATCGTCAACGATTTTACGGCCGATATCAGCGCAGGGCGGGTGGCGGACGGTTTCGAGCGGGCGATTGCGCGGATCGGGGATCTGCTCGCGCAGCATTTTCCGCCGGGGGCCGTCGATCCCAACGAATTGCCCGATCATCTTATCATCTTGCGAAGCTGATTATCTCGCGAGCGCGACGAGACGGTCACACGAAAAGGGGGAAGGCATGTCGACCTTGGACATCGGCGAGGGGGCCGAGCAAGCCGCAATGGCGACCGACGGCGACGTCAAGCATGCGCCGCTCCGCGCTCGCGTCTCGTGGATGCTGTTCGACTGGTCGGTGCAGCCGCACTACACGCTGGTGCAGACCTTCTTGTTCGGACCTTACTTCGCCAATGCCATTGTGCAGAATTCGGTTTGCGGACTTGCTGCCGGAAGTGAGAAAGCGGCCTGCGGGCAGGCGATGTGGGGCTATGCGGCTGCGGTGGCGGGCCTTCTGATTGCGATCATCAGTCCGCTACTTGGTGCGGCGGCCGACGGACGCGGATCGCGCAAGCCGTGGATGGCGATGCTGTCGCTGCTCTTTCTCGCAAGCCTTTCGAGCCTGTGGCTCGGCGTTCCCGACGCCAACATGACGACGATCCTCATTGTGCTTGCTGGGTTCGTCGGTGCGACGCTTGCCGCAGAATTGATGAGCGTCTTCTCAAACGCCATCATGACGGGCCTGGCACCAAAGGAAGAACTCGGGCGGCTTTCCGGCACCGGATGGGCTGTCGGCTATTTCGGCGGCCTTGTCAGCTTGGCGGTGGTCGCGGGACTATTGGTGCCGATGCCGGGCGAGCCAAAAACTCTGCTGGGACTTGAGCCGCTTCTGCACCTCGACGGCGCGACGCATCAGAGCGATCGCATCACCGGGCCGTTTGCGGCGATCTGGTTTGCGATCTTCATTATTCCGTTCTTCCTGTTCGTGCCGGACCGGCACCGCGCATCGACGGCACATCCGGAGCGCTCGGCGGCGGCGGAGCTTTGGGAGACGATCAAGTCGCTGCCGTCGATGCCGAGCCTGTTGATCTTTCTCATCGCGCGGATGCTGTTCACGGATGGCTTGTCGGCGATCTTCGCGTTCGGCGGTATCTACGGCGCATCGGTGTTCGGGTGGGGGCCGCTCGAACTCGGCATGTTCGGCATCATCCTGACGCTCGTCGGCGCGTTCGGTGCGCTGTTCGGCGGATGGCTTGACGACGCTATCGGCCCGAAAGCGGTGATCATCCTGGCACTTCTGGCTTTGATCGTCGGCGCGCTCGGCATTCTTTCCGTCGATAAGACGCACATCTTCTTCACGACCGAGGTGGCGGAAAAGATTGTCGGGTCGAAGCCGTTTTCAGCGCCAGGCGAGCAGGTGTTTTTAGCGTTTGCGATTTTGGTCGGCGTCGTGTCGGCCCCGGTTCAGGCCGCCAGCCGGTCGTTGCTGGCGCGCATCGCGCCTGCCGACAAGATCACACAGTTCTTTGGGCTGTTCGCTTTCTCGGGCAAAGTCACGGCGTTCCTGGCGCCGTTCTGCGTCGCGCTCATCACGCAGGAAACCGGCAGCCAGCGCATCGGCATGGCCGCCGTTCTTGCCTTCCTCGCTATCGGCGTCGTGATGATGATGTTCGTGCGGACGCGCTCGGCGCGCTGACGGGCGGCTGCCTCAGTGGCGGAAGTGGCGGACGCCGGTGAAGACCATCGCAAGGCCACGTTCGTCCGCTGCTTTGATGACCTCGTCGTCGCGCATGGAGCCGCCGGGCTGGACAACTGCCGTAACACCCGCTTCGGCCGCAGTAATCAAGCCGTCGGCGAAGGGGAAGAAGGCATCGGAGGCAACGACCGATCCGATCGTCAAGGACTTGTCGAGGCCGAGCGCCTTCGCCGCTTCGGCGGCCTTCCACGCCGCGATGCGCGAAGATTCGACGCGGCTCATCTGTCCGGCGCCGACGCCGACGGTTGCTTCGTTCTTGGCGTAAACGATGGCGTTCGATTTGACGTGCTTTGCGACCTTGAACGCAAAGCGCAGGTCTTTCAATTCCTGCTCGCTCGGGGCGCGCTTGGTGACGACCTTCAGATCGAGATCGTCGGCGTTGCTGGCGTCGCGCGACTGGACGAGAAAGCCGCCAGCGACCGATTTGAAGTTGAGGCCGGGTGCGCGTGAATCGGCGAGGCCGCCCGTCAGAAGCAGGCGCAGGTTTTTCTTCGCGGCGAAGACGATTTTGGCTTCATCGGTCGCGTCCGGCGCAATGACGACCTCAGTGAAGATCTTCGTCATTTCTTCGGCCGTTGCCGCGTCGATCGTTTTGTTCAACGCGATGATACCGCCGAAGGCGCTGACAGGATCGCAGGCGAGCGCCTGGCGGTAGGCTTCGGCGAGAGAAGCATTCACTGCGACGCCGCACGGATTGGCGTGCTTGATGATGGCGACCGCGGGCGTCTTCGGATCGAATTCCGAGACAAGCTCGAAAGCGGCGTCGGTGTCGTTGATGTTGTTATAGGACAATTCCTTGCCCTGAAGCTGTTTCGCCGACGCGACGCCGACGCGCGTGTCTGCCGAGAGGTAAAGCGCCGCCGTCTGGTGGGCGTTTTCGCCATAGCGCAGCGCTTGCCCGAGGTGGCCGCCGAAGGCGCGCCATTCCGGAGCATTGTTGCCAAGCTCGCGGGCGAACCAATTGCTGATTGCGGCATCGTAAGCCGCGGTGCGGGCAAACGCCTTGGCGGCAAGCGCTTTGCGGGTCGCGAGCGTCGTTGCGCCATCGTTAGCTGCAATTTCGCTCAGCACGCGTTCGTAATCCGAGGGCTCGACGACGACCGTGACACTGTCGTGGTTTTTCGCTGCGCCGCGGATCATCGCCGGGCCGCCGACGTCGATGTTCTCGACGCAATCGTCATACGTTGCGCCTTTGGCGACGGTTGCTTCGAAGGGGTAGAGGTTCACGATCAGCAGATCGATGGGCAGGATGCCGTGGTCGCTTGCCGCCTTGTCGTGGACCGCGTTGCCGCGAATGGCGAGGAGCCCGCCGTGGACTTTCGGATGCAGCGTTTTCACGCGGCCGTCCATCATTTCGGGGAAGCCGGTCAGTTCCGAGACGTCCATCACCGAGAGGCCTGCGGCTTTCAGCGCCGCAGCGGTGCCGCCGGTCGAGACGAGTTCAATGCCACGGGCTTTCAGCGCGGCGGCGAAGTCGATGAGCCCGGTTTTGTCGGAGACCGAGAGAAGCGCTCGGCGTATGCGTTGGTCAGCCATGTTCACCCCAGCTTTTTTCGGTTTGGCCGTTATCACGGCGCGCCGGGCGTGGCCATCCCGCGTCAGGACGAGCGCGCGATTGTGACGCGCAAGAGGATTTGGTTATTTACGAATTCGGAGCGGACTCAGCCGCTTCGGCTCGCACGGACCAGTGAACAGACGTCTCGCCGAATGTCGTGCCGCGCAGTACGATTTGCAGGCTTGGACGCGGTCCGGCGCTGTCGACAAAGTAAAGGCTTTCCTCAATCGACATCTGTGCCGTCTCGTCGGCCGCGAAAATCCAGACCTCGCCGTCGGGAAGGGTGAGGCGGCATTGAGCGTGGCCCGCGGACTGACAACGGCAATCCGGATGTAGATGAAAATGGATGGCGTAGGGGAGGTCCTGCTTCAGTCGCAGCGTTCCCTTGGGCGGTTCGAGCGTATCGACGCCTTCGAGTTTGTCGCCTTTGGGCGCAAGCGCCAAGCGTCGGCCGTGGATCAAGCCGAAGCGTTTCAGATAGCCGTCGTGCGTTGCGGTGATTTCTGCCTGCGTCGGGCTGTCGTGAAATTCGAATGAAACGGTGTCGGGGCCGCGGATCGGCAGGCCGGCGACCATCGATTCCAATTGCTCGTGGCGGATCAGGCGCGAGGATGACGTCTCGGTGAGGCAGAGCGTGTTGTGGCTGGCGGTGGCGCGGGCGACCGAATCCCAGTCGTGATCGGCTGGACCGGGAAAACCGCCGTTGGCAAAGATCAGGTACTGGCGCGACGTCATTTCAAAAGACAGCGCGCCTGCCTGCGCTTCCGTTGAAAGTTCGAGCGGTGGCGGCGAGCCGACGTCAGTCATGATAATCGTGGTGCCGCGTTCGAGGCGGGCGTAGCCGGAGGCGCGGGCCACCGGCATGATATCGAAATCGCCGTCGCTGGCGTAGCCCAGGACGGTGGCGAGGGCGGCTGGCGAGCCGGTGCTGACGCCGTTGAAGCGCGCCAGCATGCCATCGCCAAGACGCATGAAACGCAAGAAACGCAGAGATTTTCGGACCGCAGCGTTGATCTCGTCCGGCGCGACCAGCGCGCGTGAGCCAAAACACTGACCGAGCGGCAGCAGATCGAGAACGACATCTTCGAGCACGCTGGCGCTGCGACTGATGTGGCCGCCGTCCTCGAGGATTTGCCGCTTCAACTCGACGATGAGCGCGGCCTCGGCATCCTTCAACTGTTTGTCGTGACCGGAGACGGCGAGACCTGTCAGCACCAGCGCGATCAGGCAGACCATGCGCGGTACGCCGTCGGGTGCATTGCGCCACGTCGTCCGCAGCGCGCCGATCTGCTGGCCGATGCTGGACATGATCTGGGTGTAAGCGCGCGCGTCGAGGTCTTCGAGCAGCATGTTCGCTTGCGAGATCCAGGAGATCAGACGGCGGGCGACGACCTCGGGCTCGTAGGCGATGCCGTGAGAGATGCGCTTGAGGGCGATCCATTCGAGCACAAGCTCACGTGCGGCGGCTGCGGCTTCGTCCTCTTCGGTTGCGGCGAGGTGACGAAGCCAGCCGAAGCCATGCAGTTCCCGTTCCCAAGCGACGCTGGGCGGTGTGATGCGAAAGACGGATGCGCCTTTGAGATCCGCAATCTCAGCGGCAAGTCCGAAGTAGCCGTGTGAAACTTCGGTCCAGAAGCTTGGATCGGCAGCGCGCAGTTCCTGGGGGACGATCAGGATCTGATCGGCGCCATTGCCGGCGTATCGCCACCGCAGGAATGGAGACGAGAGCGTCAACGTTACGGCGCGACGTCGCAATCGCTCGACCGAGAGCGAGCGGATTTTCAGCCGTTCCGAAACATTGAGACTCAAAGTCTGGCTCCCCGTCCAGAGATGGTCTTACCACCTCAGAATGGACTAGCCCCCGACCTCAGTCAAAACAAGGCGGACAGGCGTCACACGCACCAGCGCTCAACAGGTCTTCATCAGAGATGCCGCGAAAAATCCGTCAAGGCCCTGAAGTCCTTCCGGTAAATCGGCAAATTGCGTCGGCAGCGTCCGCAGGTCGCCGGCGGGCGTGCGCCACGACATCGGGATCGTGTCGGTGTCGAGGGTAATCGGGCGACGCGCGAAATCGGGGTGGCTCTCGAGAAAGGCTTCGACCTGCATTTCGCCCTCTTCCGGTTCGAGCGAGCAGGTGCAGTACACGAGCATGCCGCCGGGTTTCACAAGGCTAGCCGAGTGGTCGAGGAGCCGTTTCTGTAGGGCCGCCAGCGCACCGACATCCTCGGGCCGCTTCAGATAGAGAATATCGGGATGACGACGGATCGTGCCGGTCGCAGTGCAGGGGGCATCGAGAAGGACGGCGTCGAATTGCCGGTCGGTGCTGAAGGTCAAGGCGTCGGAAACGGCGGTGGCCGCGGTCAGCCCCAGGCGCGCAAGGTTTTCGCTCAGGCGGCCGAGACGTCCTGCCGATTTATCGACGGCGGTGACATTGGCCCCGGCGGTCGCAAGCTGGGCCGTCTTGCCTCCGGGCGCGGCGCAAAGATCGAGCACCGACAATCCGGCGACGTCGCCCATCAGCTTGACGGGAAGCGCGGCGGCGGCGTCCTGCACCCACCAAGCGCCGTCGAGATAGCCGGGCAGCTCTTCGATACGTCCGGCCTGCGCGCAACGGATCGAGCCGGTTGGCAGGACAACGGCACCAATCTCTTTTGCCCACCGTTCGTGATTGGATTTGACCGTCAAGTCGAGGGCAGGCTCAGCGAGGGACGCGCGGGCGATCTGGCGGGCAGCCGCCGCGCCATAGGCGTCGCTCCAGCGCGCCAGCAGCCAATCGGGAAAGGTCAGCGCGATATTATCGAGGTCGGCCAAGCGGCCGTGTCCGCTTTCGCTGACGCGGCGCAGAACGGCGTTGGCGAGGTTGGCGAAGCGCTTGGCGGAGCTGTCGGCACGGCATTGATCGACGGCGAGCGAGATTGCCGCGTGCGGCGGCGTCTGCAGCAGCAGAAGCTGCGCCACGGCTGCGAGCAAAATTTCGTCGAGGCGGCCCATGCGTTCGGGCAGCGGCTTGGCGAGATAGGTGCTGAGGACGGCTTGCAGCGATCCGCGATGCCGGAGCGCCGTGGTGGCGATGAGACGTGCGAAAGCGCGGTCGCGGCCCGGGAGATCGCGCGCGGCGGCGGCTCTCGCAAACGCGTCGTCAAACGGGCGCCGCTCGACAAGCACAGTGTAGAGCGCGGAGACGGCGACGTCGCGCGTTTTCAGCCCGTCCGGGCTTTGCGCCGGTCGTGGACGGGATGCGCCGCCTCGGGGAGACGACGGGCCGCCAGCGCGCGCACGAGGCGGTCGCGGCGTGGAATTTTTGGATTTTGTATGATCTTGCACGTTAGCCCCAGGGGCTCGGAGGCTTAGTATAGTTTTTGCCGCCGATCCAGACTTCTCCTGTCGCGCCGCCGCGTGGTGCGGAACCCGGCGCGCTCGTCATACCGGAATTTCCGCTACTGACACCCATCTCGCGCGCCAGCGCTTCAAGCGCCGCGATCCGGTTTTCGACGTTCGGATGGGTGGAGAACAGGTTATCGACGCCGTGGCCGTTCAACGGATTGATGATGAACATATGCGCGGCGGCCGGTATCGCTTCCGCTTCTTCGTTCGGAATGCGGCGGGCGGCGCCGTCGATGCGATGAAGCGCAGATGCAAGCCAAAGCGGATTACCGCAGATCATCGCGCCCATGCGGTCGGCCTGATATTCACGTGAACGGCTAATTGCCATCTGCACGAGACCTGCGGCCATCGGCGCGATGATGATTGCTGCAAGCGTGCCGATCATGCCGAGGCCGCCGCGGTCGCCGTCGCGATTGCCACCGAAAATCATGCCGAACTGCATGTATTGCGCAAACATCGAAACAGCGCCGCCGATGGTCGCTGCAACGGCCATCGTCAGCGTGTCGCGATTTTTGATGTGCGAGAGTTCGTGCGCGATGACGCCGGACAACTCTCGCCGGTCGAGAGATTCCAGCAAACCGGTCGAGGCGCAGACGGCGGCGTGCGATGGGCTGCGGCCGGTCGCAAAGGCGTTCGGCTGCGGATTGTTCATGATGTAGACGCGGGGCATCGGCAGTTCGGCCTGGCGCGCCAAGTCGCGGACGATGCCGACCAGTTCGGGCGCAGTGGCGTCAGTCACTTCCTGCGCGTTGAACATGTGCAAGACGACGCTGTCGGACTTCCAGAGACTGAACGCGTTCGTTGCAAGCGCGATGAAAAACGCGAATACGAGGCCGGTCTTGCCGCCAACAAGCGCCCCGAGCACAAGGAAGATGCCGGTCAGCAATGCAAGCAGCATTGCGGTCTTGAGGTAGTTCATGGGCATGGGGTTACTCGCGACACGTGGTCCGTCAACTGGTCTACAACCTTACAGCCGCGTATATATGGTATCCCAACCATTCATAAAGGTGACGCGCCAAAAAAGGTAGCGATTGCCCTCCTGGAGCCCCGATGTGCGATGACCGCCAAAGACGACACTGTGACCGATAACGAGCCTCGTCCGCGCGTCCTGACGCCGGAGGCGCAGCGGGCGCTTGCCGAGGCCGAGGCGCGTCGAAAGGGGCGTGATGCTGCGCAGGCACGTCCTGCCGAAATCGGCGGTCGCGAGGGGCCGGAACCGACGCGTTTCGGCGACTGGGAGAAGGGCGGCATTACGTCCGATTTCTGAGCGTCATTTCTCGTTCCAGGTGGTGCGTTAATTACGTGTTGATCGAACTGTCCGCCCACGGAACGCCTTTATTCCGGCATCCGAGTTGCATGACCGCACTCGTAATCGGGAAGGGGTGTTTCAAGGAGGGACAGATGCTCAAGCGACGAACTGCGGCCGTTCTCCCGTTCGACCGCGGTGAACAATATTCAGCAATTGTCATCTTCATATCGATGATCGTCGCCCTGGTCTTGGCAGCAGGCGCTGCGCTTGACTACGCGCGGGTTGCGAACATGCGGGAAGGTGTCGAAGCGGCGGTCCGGGCTGCGTCCGAGGCAGGTGCTGGAGCGGTGCGCGATGGTACGCCGGGGGATGTTCAGATCGAGACAATGGCATTGTCCCATTTCGACAAGGGCGTGACGTTCGCTCGTCATGTTGGGACAATCGATCCGCCCACCATCCGGATCGACCGTGAAGCTCATACAGTTACCGTGGGCGCGAAAGGGACGGTCGCGATGACCGTCAGCCGCTTGTTTGGCGTCAGTGAAATCGAGGTGCCGGCGAAAGCGACAACATCCTGGGCGCCGGAAAGCGCCGATGCCCAGGATGACAGGGTTAACGTTAGCGGTCAGATCATGCGCCGGTTCTGACGGTTTGTGATGAGGTCGTCGACCACGGCCGGATCGGCGAGGGTCGATGTGTCTCCCAGGCTACCGTAATCGTCTTCGGCGATCTTGCGGAGGATACGCCGCATGATCTTGCCCGAGCGCGTCTTCGGCAGACCAGGTGAGAACTGGATGAGATCGGGCGATGCGATCGGGCCGATTTCCCGGCGAACGTGGGCGACCAGATCCTTTTTCAAAGCGTCATCGCCATTTTCGCCCGTGTTGAGCGTGACATAGCAGTAGATGCCTTGGCCCTTGAGGTCGTGCGGGTAGCCCACGACGGCCGCCTCGGCGACCTTTGGATGCGAAACGAGTGCGCTTTCGACTTCCGCCGTGCCCATGCGATGGCCCGACACGTTGATGACGTCGTCGACGCGGCCTGTAATCCAATAATAGCCGTCGGCGTCGCGGCGACAGCCGTCGCCTGTGAAGTACATGCCGGGATAAGCCGAGAAGTAGGTCTGCACGAAGCGATCGTGATCGCCGTAGACGGTGCGCGACTGGCCCGGCCAGCTATCGAGGATGACGAGGTTTCCTTGCGTGTCGCCGTCGAGGATCTTGCCTTTGTCATCGACAAGCGCCGGTTTCACACCAAAGAACGGCTTCGTGGCGGAACCAGGTTTTAGCGGCGTTGCGCCGGGAAGCGGCGCAATCAAAATGCCGCCGGTTTCCGTTTGCCACCACGTATCGACGATCGGGCAGCGGCCTTCGCCGACGACGTTATGATACCATTCCCAAGCTTCGGGGTTGATCGGCTCGCCGACCGATCCCAGCAGACGCAGCGATGCGCGGCTCGATTTGTTTACAAGTTCGTTGCCCGCGCCCATCAGCGAGCGAATAGCGGTTGGCGCGGTGTAGAAGATCGAGACCTTCCACTTGTCGACAACGTCCCAGAAGCGGGAAGCCGATGGGTAGGTCGGGATGCCTTCGAACATCAGCGTCGTGGCGCCGTTCGCGAGCGGGCCATAGACGATGTAGCTATGGCCGGTGACCCAGCCGACGTCGGCGGTGCACCAGTAAACATCGTCGTCGCGGCAATCGAAAACATATTGATGCGTCATCGAAGCGTAGACGAGATAGCCGCCCGTCGTGTGGACGACGCCCTTCGGCTTACCCGTCGAGCCCGACGTGTAAAGCACGAACAGCGGATCCTCGGCGCGCATTTCCTCCGGCTCGCACTCGGCTGGGACGGTGATGAGTTCTTCGTGCAGCCAGAAATCGCGGCCCGGCGTCCAAGGCACGGGATTGCCGGTGCGGCGGACAACGAGAACTTTCTCGTCACCCTTGCATTTCACCAGCGCCGCGTCGCAATTCTTTTTGAGCGGAACGGACTTGCCGCCGCGGAGGCCTTCGTCGGCCGTGATGATGAGCTTCGATTCTGCGTCTTCGACCCGGTTCTGAAGGCTGTCAGGCGAGAAGCCGCCGAACACGATCGAATGGATGGCGCCGATCCGCGTGCAGGCGAGCATGGCATAGGCTGCTTCAGGGATCATCGGCAGGTAGATGGTGACGCGGTCCCCTTTCTTGACGCCGAGCTTCTTCAAGACATTGGCGAAACGCTGAACCCGCTCGTGGAGCTGGCGGTAGGTGATTTGCTCGCTCTCGTTTGGGTTGTCGCCTTCCCAGATGATGGCAACCTTATCGCCGCGCGATTCAACGTGACGGTCGATGCAGTTCGCCGAGACATTCAGCGTCCCGTCTTCGAACCAGCGGATGTCAACGTTGCCCGGCGCGAAGCTTGTGTTCTTGGCGCGCGTATAGGGTGTGATCCAGTGCAACCGCTTACCAGCTTCCGACCAGAAGCCCTCAGGGTCGCTGATCGACCGCTGATACATTGCGTCATAAGACTGATCATTGACGTAAGCCCGCTCCGCCCACGCCTGGGGGACGGCATAAACTTTATCCGACATAGAGCGCACCTCCGTTTGGCCATCTGAGTTGCGGCCATTTACTGCCATTATGCGGCGACGAGCCCCGCTCCACAACATGCTCGATGGTGGGGGAAGGGGGTTCGTAACCAAAATGATCGAAATCAATCTCGCACCGCGACATGATTTTCTTAAGCACGCCAGACGGTGGTCCGTTTGATTTCGAAGTCTTCAAGCTCGCGGGTTACCGGTACCTGGTATTCGGCGAGCGGCGTAAACTTTCCTTCCGGAAAGTAACTGCGGCGAGGGTCGCCGATGTAGACGGAGCATCCCTCGTTCTTGGCGTCATCGATGAAGCGCAGCACGCGGCTGGCCAGTTCGCGCTCGTAGAAAAGATCGCCGACAATGACGATGCTTTCTCGGGGCGGCGCCGCCGACAGCATGTCTCGATCGGTGGTGTAAAGCGTCACCGCATTGGCGGCGGCATTGACGGCGCATGCCGCGAGCGCGAGCAGGTCGATGTCTGCTGCCACGACGTTGGATGCCCCGGCTTTGGCGGCAGCGATCGCCGAGATGCCTGATCCGCTGCCGAGATCGAGCACGCGCAAACCGCGGCAGACGTCCTGATTGTCGAGAAGGTACCGGCTGACGGCCTGGCCGCCGGCCCACGCGAACGCCCAATAGGGCGGCGGAACGTTCAATTCGCCCAGTTCGTCCTCGGTCTTCTGCCAGATCGGCAAAGATTCTTCGGCGAGCCGCAGCGTGATTTCGGGAACCAGAGGCGGGGCGATCGGTCTGGTATTTTCAAGGATGAAACGCTCGGCGTCGCGCGGATCTGTGAGATCGAGTTTGCCGCCGGTCATGAGCCCTTAAGCTTCTTCAAATCGACGCCGCCCATCTTGCAGATTTCTTTCCATTCGTCGGCGGCGACCGGCTGGACCGACAGCCGGGAATTGTTAACGAGAACCATACCGGACAGTTTCGGATTGGCCTTGACCGCGTCGAGGCCGACGGGCGAGGGGACCGGCACCACAGCTGCAACGTCAACGCATTCCCATTTGCCGGTTTCGTCTTTTGCTTCGGGATGTGCGGACGCGATGACGCGCACAATGCCGACGATCTCCTTACCTTCGTTGGAATGGTAGAAGAACCCGAGATCGCCAATCTTCATAGCGCGCATATTGTTGCGGGCCTGATAATTGCGGACGCCGTCCCAGGCTTCGCCTTTAGTCCCACGCGCGATTAAGTCGCTCCAGGAAAAAACGTCGGGCTCGGATTTGAATAGCCAGGTTTGCATGAGATAGCGCGTTCCCACGAGATAAGCGTGCCTAGCGTGGAACGAGATCGATCTCAAGGGCTGAAAAAACAGAACCTCCGCACCGAAGTGCGGAGGTTCAGACGCGACACTACTTGAAAATCAATTCGCCGGACTGCCGGAGGTACAGCTGACGACGTGTTCTCCTGAACCTAGCCACAAGACCCTGATTTTGAGTAAACGAGGTTGGCGTCCCAGATATTTTTGTCAGCAGCCGGCGCGAAGACGATGCAGCGGCGAACGAGAAAGACCACGAGAAAGCTGGCGATCGTCGCGACGGCTTTGGCCGCAATAGTGGATGCGGCCAAGTAGTCAGTCATCACCGCAATGACGAGGCCGGTAAGCATCAAGCCGAGCAATCCGGAGGCCGCGAATTCCGCAAGGCGCCGCGGCGCCGATTTTCGGGCGTGGACGACGTCGAAGACGAAGGCGGTCGATAATGCGTAATGAGCGATCATGCCCACTCCATATCCGACGACACCTGCTACCGGAGCGTTAATGGCGAGCGCGCAGAGCGACATATAGACGGCGACGTCCGTCGCCAGCGCGGCAACGCTGACAACGGAATAGCGCGATAGCTGCGGAACGACTGCGGCGGTGTGACTCGCTCCGCGACCGCTCTCGGGCATCGTCACGTCATCAGCCGGTGCGAGCGCCATGCGATCAGCCTGCCTTGCGAAGCTTGGCGGGAACCATGCGGACGCTCTTTAGCGCTTCTTCCGCGCCTGAGCCGCCGGCTTCGTGATATTCGGCGTCCTCGTTGACGTTCCAGATGTCGTAGAGCATTTCGCCGGCAGCGATGTTTTTGACCGTCAGCATCGAGGTCATCATCGCGTGGTCCTGGTTGTTGTACTTGTGCATGCCGTTGCGGCCGACGAGGTGCAGCGTCGGGTATTTTTCGGCAAGCTCAGAGCGGATGGCTTCGACGTTGCGCTTGTAGCCGTCATCGTAGACCGGATATGCCTTCTTCTGACGGACGACGCAGCCGTCGACGCAGTCGTCTTCGGTGGCCAAGCCGATCGTTGCAAGCTCCTTGCGGGCGAGCGCCAGCAAGTCTTTATCGTCTGCTGCCCAGAGACCATCGCCCTCGAAGCAGAAGTATTCGAGGCCAAGGCAAGCGAGTTTGCTGTCGGGCACCATTTCCGGCGACCACGAACGGAAGTTCTGAATGCGGCCGACCTTTACGCTCGGTTCGTGGATATAGATCCAGTTGTCAGGAAAGAGGTCCGGCTTATTCACGACGAGGGCGACCGTGATGAAGTCGCGGTAGCGCAGATTGTCGGCGGCGGCAAGCGCGTTCGGGGCCTCGGCGAAAGCGTGCATCAGCTCGCGGATCGGGGCCGATGAAATGATGTGGCGCGAGGTGAAGGTTGCCAGATCGCCTGATGGTGTTCGGGCCTTAATGGTCCAGAGGTTCTGGCGAGCGTCGTATCTGAGGGTCGACAGCTCGGTGCCCATGTGGATCTTGCCACCTTGGGCGCGGGTCTTGGCCGCTGCCGCATCCCACATCATGCCGGGACCTTTGCGCGGATACTGGAAGCTTTCGATCAGCGTCTTGATGACTTCGCCGTCGTGTGCGCCCGTGCCGTCCTTGACGCCCTTCGGCTTGACGGAATTGCGTAGCGCGTTGGCCATCGCCGACCAGAGATCGAGGCCTTTGATGCGCTGGGCAGCCCAGTCGGCCGAGATTTCATCGCAGCTCATGCCCCACACTTTTTCCGTGTAGGTCTTGAAGAAGATCGAGAACAGGCGCTCGCCGAACTGATTGGCGACCCAGTCGTGAAACGTTTCCGGCTTTTCGTTCGGGAAGGCTTGTTTGTACATGAACGAGAGCACGCACATGGCGCTTTCGACAACGCCGAGGTTGCCGAGCGCTTCGAAGGCTTTCAGCGGGTAAGAATAGTACTTGCCGTCGTAGTAGATGCGGCTCATGCGCGGACGGCTGATGAAATCCTGTGGCAGGATTTCCTTCCACAAATCGACGACTTCTTTCGACTTCGAAAAGAAGCGATGGCCGCCAATGTCGAACAGGAAATCCTTGTAGTTGACGGTTCTGCTGATGCCGCCAACATAGTGCGGATCGGCCTCGATGACGGTCGTCGAAATACCTTGCTTGGTCAGAAGATACGATGCCGTGAGACCGGCCGGACCCGCGCCGATGACGAACACTTCGCTATGGGACATGAAACGCGCCTACGCATGAACAAAACGGCTTTGGGCAGCAGCTCGCGACCGGGAGCCGGATATGCTTGAGCGGAAGACTAGGGAGGATGGGTAAACAAAGGCTGATATTTGCAAGGAATTCGAAGAAAGCTCGAATATAAAATTTCAGTCCTTTTTTATCTGCGGCGGGCCGAAGTTTACGGTCCCCTAATGGGCTTTCGATAGGCTCTCGGCCTTTCCGGGGACCAGCGTATGCATTCCGCTACATTGAAGGTATCGGTCGAGCAGGGGATTAGGGCCTGCTTACGCGATGTTCCGAATTGGGCTTGGTGGCTGATTGCGCTCGCATTCGTCGGCGCTCGCAGTTGGCATGTCACCGGCGTGGGCATTTACGGTTTCTTTGGCGATCCGGACGACGCGACGCGCCTTGTTCAGGTTCGGGAGCTGATGGCTTCCTGGCACTGGTTCGATACGACGACGATGAAGTTCGGCGGCGATGCCGGGATGCTGTCGCATTGGTCTCGCCTTGTCGATCTACCGATTGCAGCGCTGATCGCGGGTTTCAATCTCTTCCTTCCCATCGAAGATGCGGAGCGCTTGACCCATGCGGCGTGGCCGCTGTTGACGCTGGGTTTCCTGACGTGGGTCATGTTCAAAACCACAGCGAAGGTCGGCGGCGATATGGTCGGCCGTGTGACACTGCTGTTCGCGGCGCTGACGCCGCTTGGGTGGTATCAATTCGCGGTTGGCCGCATCGACCATCATAATGTGATGATCGCCTGTACGGTTTCCGCCACCCTATTGATGTGGGCCTATCCGCAGCGCACGGCCGCTTGGCGCTTTGCGGGCGTGCTGGTTGGCCTGGCGCTGGCCGTTGGTTATGAGGCGTTGGCTCCGGCGGTTATGCTGGGAACGTTCGTTGCTGCGTGGGGGCTTTTCGACCGGCGCGTCGAGAAAGGTGCGGCGGCGTTTTCGATTGCGCTGGCGCTGACGTTCGCAGCAGCTTTCCTCGCGACCATTCCGCCGTCGCGCTGGATGGACATCAAATGCGATGCCATTTCGCTCAACATGGTCGTGCTGGTCGCGTCGGGTGTCGTGGGGGTTCTGGTCGCTCTTGTGCCGGGCCGGGAGTGGAAGCTTTATGCGCGTATCGCCTCGATTGCGGCCTGTGCGGGCGTTGGCATTGCAGCCTATGGATGGCTTGAGCCGAAGTGCCTCGGGGGACCATTAGGACAACTGCCGCCGCTTGCAATCAAGATCTGGCTGGACAAGGTCGCCGAGAACAACAGCATTGTTGCGGATTTCTTCCATCGTCATTTCAGTCAGTCGTTCGGTCTGCTCGCGTTCTATGCCATTGCGCTTTGGGCGCAAGTTCATCGACTGAAAGAGACGCGCAGCGCAGCTGACCTCTTTTTGCTTGCCGCGGTTGTGTCGTTGATCGGTTTAGCCTGCTGGCAATACAAGTATGTTTCTTACGCATCGTTTATCTCGATCGTGCCGATGGCGCTTGTCTTCAGCCGCCTAGGACCGGTCGGAGACATCGGCGCGTCAACAATACGATTGGGCGCGATCGTGCTGTTCAATCAGACAGTGCTGCTGTGGGCATCGGGTGGTGTCGATGCGGCGGTCGGCGCTCCGCCTGCCATGACGGAACAGGTACGCGCCGACGCGGATGCTTGCTCTAAGCCCGAAGCGATCCGCGAATTAGCCGACCTGCCTGCGGGGCTTGTTGCTGCGCATATCGACGTCGGCGCTTTTATCGCCGCCGAAACGCATCATCGCGTGCTCTCGGCGCCCTATCATCGGATTGCGAATGCGATCATCGCCAATCATCTGATTTTTTCAGCGCACGATGCCAAGACTGCGGCTGCGCTGTTGAAGCAGGAGGATGTCGATTACATTGCGATCTGCGATGGGCTTGATAAGCCGCTCGCATCTAGTCCTGACTGGAAGGGAACGCTGAAGGTCGATCTTGTGAATGGCAAGGCGCCGAGTTTCCTGGTGCCGGTGGGGCTACCTGATCCGCACGCGATCTATCACGTCTGGAAGGTCGATCGCGCGGCGCTCAATCTTCAGCTTTCAAAGGCCGCTGCATCAACGCCGTGATCGCCTCATCGACCATGAGGCGGCCTTCGATGATGTCGTTGACGGCTTCGGCGATCGGCATGTCAATGCCATGCTCCTGCGCCAGGCGGACGAGCGCCTTGCAGGTATAGATGCCTTCCGTGACGGCGGCACGGGCGCCCAGAATCTCAGCTAGCGTGCGGCCCTCGCCGAGGGCGCGGCCAAGCGACATGTTTCGCGACTGCGGACTGCCACACGTCAGGATGAGATCGCCCAGGCCGGATAGCCCGAGAAGTGTTTCGGGACGCGCGCCCAAGGCTTCGCCGAACCGGCGCAGCTCCGCAAAGCCGCGTGTCACGAGGGCCGCATGCGCGCTGGCGCCGAGGCCGCGTCCGGCGACGATTCCGGCCGCGATGGCGAGAACATTTTTGACGGCGCCGCCGAGCTCGGCTCCGAGCACGTCGCTCGACCAGTAAAGGCGCATCTGGCGCGAAGACAACGTTGCGGCGAGCGCGCGGCCGACGGTTTCGTTGCGGCAGGCGAGCGTCAGCGCCGATGGCAGGCCGCGGGCGACGTCGGCGGCAAAGCTCGGTCCGGAAAGGACAACGCGAAGCACGCGCGGCGCGACCTCTTCCAGGACGTCGCCCATGAACCGGCCGGTCGATTGCTCGATGCCTTTGGCACAAAGAATGATGGGGGTATCGGGTGCAATCTGCGTCGCGAGTTTCGCCATAACGCCGCGCAGGTGCTGTGCCGGGACGACGGCGAGAATGGCATCGGCGTGCGCAACGCTCATGAGATCGCCGGTCGCGCGGATCGCCGGATTGAGATCGACGCCCGGCAGAAACGTGCGGTTGACATGACGGGCGTTGATGTCGTCGACGACCTCAGGCTCACGCGCCCAAAGCGTCACCGCGGTGCCGCCGTGCGATAGCGTCTGCGCGAGGGCCGTGCCCCAGGCGCCGCCGCCGACAACACTGATCGAACGTATCTGCAAAACCGCCCCCGGGACTGTCATTCGTTCAACTTAGCACGGCACTTCGATTGGAATGCAAATGGCACATTCAGACTAGGCTTCGACGGCCTAAGCCATAACGAGCTTAAGCTTTGACGCCGGCGCCGATGGCTTTGGGCGCTTCGGCGTCGAGCGGCCAGCGCGGTCTTGCCGGCGCGTCGAGCGGGTCGGCAAGATCACGGGCCAAGCGTTCGGCGCCTGCCCAAGCAATCATGGCACCGTTGTCGCCGCAAAGTTCGAACGGCGGTGCGTGGAACGAGAAGTCGTGCGCTCGGGCGACATCTACAAGGGTGGCACGCAGCGCCTTGTTGGCGGCGACGCCACCGGCGACGACGAATGGTCGCTGTCCGGCGTCAGGAAAATGCGACGCGCATGTACGCATCGCGAGCCGCACGCGATCGGCGACGCTCTCGCACACTGCCGCCTGAAACGAGGCGCAGAGATCGGCGACATCTTGCTCGGATAGCGGCGCGCTTTGCATGGCCGCATGTCTGACCGCCGTTTTCAAACCGGCGAATGAAAAGTGCGGGTCGCTCCGGCCTTTCATCGGGCGCGGAAGGTCGAAACGCGTGCCGTTACCGTTCGCTGCGGCTTTTTCGACGGCGGGGCCGCCGGGCATCGGCAGGCCGAGGAGCTTTGCCGTTTTGTCGAAGGCTTCGCCCAGGGCGTCGTCGATGGTCGTCGCAAGCCGGCGATACTGGCCGACGCCTTCGACGAGCAGCAGTTGCGTATGGCCACCGGAGACCAGCAGCATCAGATAGGGCGGCCGAACCTGATCGGTCAGGCCGACCGTCAGGGCGTGCGCTTCCAGATGATTGATCGCAACAAACGGGCGGCCAGTTGCGAGGGCCAGCGCCTTGCCCGTAGTGGCGCCGACGACGAGGCCGCCGATCAGTCCGGGGCCGGTGGCTGCTGCAATGCCGGTCAGGTCGCCGAGCGTTACGCCCGCTTTATCGAGGGCGGTCTTGACCAAAAGATCGAGGCTTTCGGCATGGGCGCGGGCGGCAATTTCCGGTACGACGCCGCCGTAGATCGCGTGCTTGTCGAACTGCGACAGAACGATGTTGGACAGGATACGCCCTTCTCCCGCGGCGTTGCGGGACACAATGGCGGCCGCCGTCTCGTCGCAGCTCGTCTCAAGGCCGAGAACAAGAGCGGCAGAAGGCGCAGTATCGGAAGGCTCAGACATCTGTTCAGGAACTTAACTTAGAACTTGCAGGCGCGTGGTTGGAATCCGCGCCTCTTTGGAGCATACCTGTCGCCCGAATTACCGGCATTCATCTATCGGCATTTGGGCCCGAGCGCCCCGCCTAGCATCCGGAGAAACCTTTTTGCAAGCGACCCGCATCCGCATCGGGACCCGAGGCTCGCCTTTGGCCCTCGCCCAGGCGCACGAAGTCAAGGACAGGATAATCGCCGCCCATGGGCTGGCCGACGAGGCCGTTACCATTCACGTCATCAAGACGACGGGCGACCGCGTGCTCGACCGGCCGCTATCGGAGATCGGCGGCAAGGGTCTCTTTACGAAAGAGATCGAAGAAGCGCTGTTGACGAACGAGATCGACGTTGCAGTCCATTCTATGAAGGACATGCAGACCGTACTGCCCGACGGGCTGGTGATCGGCGCGGTGCTGCCGCGAGAAGATCCGCGCGACGCATTCATTTCTTTGCGGCATGAATCGTTCGCGACGCTGCCACAGAATGCGGTCGTCGGGACATCGTCGCTTCGACGGAAGGCGCAGGTGCTGCATGCGCGCCCCGATCTGCGCGTCGTCGATTTCCGCGGCAACGTGCAGACACGGTTGCGCAAGCTGGAAGATGGTGTGGCGGAAGCAACCTTTCTGGCGGTCGCCGGTCTCAAGAGGCTGGGAATGACGGAGCGGATCACATCGCCAGTATCGATGGAGCATATGCTGCCGGCCGTGGCGCAGGGCGTGATCGGGCTTGAAATTCGCAATGGCGATGAACTCGTGACGCCGATCGTTGCAGCATTGAATGATGAGACAACGGCCTGGGCGGTCGCGGCCGAGCGGGCGTTCCTGGCGCGGCTCGAAGGGTCATGCCGGACGCCGATCGGGGGGCATGGCATCGTCGCGGGTGATGAAGTGCGCTTTCGCGGGCAACTGCTCTCGCCGGACGGCAAGAAATGCTATGACGTTTCTCGTACCGGAAATGTCAAAGATGCCCACGACCTCGGATTGTCCGCGGCCGATGAAATTCTAAACCAGGCGGATGCCGCGTTGCTAGTTCGGCCGAACGTCTGATGAACGTCGTCATTACGCGTCCAATTCAAGATGCCGAACTGCTGAAGACGCGCATCGAAGAGCTTGGGTGCGAGGTGATGCTGGCGCCGCTGATGGAAACCGTCGCGAACGATGTTCCGGCGGACGCGTTTGCCAATGCGACAGCAATCGTTGCGACCAGCCGTAACGCTTTGACGGCGCTTGCCGCTTCGCCTGTGCTTGCCACGCTGACGCCGCTGCCGCTGTACGTCGTCGGGCCGGCAACCGCAGCTGCGGCGAGGGACATCGGTTTTGCGCGGATCGTGGAAGGGCCGGGACGGGCCGAAGACCTTGCACCGATGCTCAGGGCGCGGGCCGCGGGCGAACGTTTGATCTATCTCAGAGGCGACGTCGTCGCGTTCGATCTTGAAAGCGCATTGGCCGAAAGTGGCGTTAACGTTGTGCCGGTGCTGGCGTATCGGTCAGTCGAAGCGGAAGCGTTGCCGCAGGATGTCATCAAAGCGCTCCAAACGGGCGGCATCGATGCGGTAACGCTGATGTCGCCGCGGACGGCGCGGATCTGGTCACGGTTGGTTGCCGCGCTGTCGCCGCCGGTACAACTTTCAGGCATAACGTATTTATGCCTGTCCGAGCGCGTAGGCGAAGCCTTGGGGCCGATTGCAAAAACCGATATGACTCTCGTTTCTTCGCAACCTAACATCCAAGAAATGATTGCGCTCGTAAAACGTCTCGCGGCAAGCTCGAAAGCGGAGTAACAAGGCGTAAAAACAGGCCGGCTGGTCGCCCCGGCAATTGAGCCCTCTCAATAGACAGATTTTTCCGGAACACCTGGATTCCGAACCGGGACCGGACGGCATATGCGAGTTTCGTAAGGAGGCTTAGGCTCCGATGGCAGATGAGAAATCGGGTGCAGGATCAAGCGGTGGAGCGGGGAAGAAGCCCTATGCGACGCTCGACCTGAAAGCGACCGAGGTGAAGGTGTCGCCGGGCAAATCGAGCGCTGCGGCTCAGAGCGCGGCGGGCAGCGAAGTTCCGCGTCCGGCTGCTGCTGGATCTTATGCTGAGGAGCCGAAGAAGAGCGACGCCAAGGCGACGTTCGGCGCCGGCAAATACGATAAGCCCAGCTACGATAAACCCGGCGCATCGGCTGCGTCGTCGGCGGCCTCTGCCGCCCGTACGGCTAAGTCCGAAGAACCGAGCGTCGTCGTGCAAAAACGCGGCGGCGTTTTCAGTCATCTGGCGGCGGGCATTGCCGGCGGCGCGCTGGCGTTCGCTGCCGTGCTGTGGGCCTTGCCTCAGCTTGAAATACAGAACGGCGCGGATGCAAAGATCGCCGATCTTTCGCAACGTCTCGCGACGATCGAGAAGAACGAAAGCGCAGCACCGCCGCCACCGGATCTCAGCGGAATTCAAGCGAAGATCGCAGGCCTCGAAAATGCGACACAGAAAATTCCGTCGCTGATCGAGGGGCAGACGCGCCTCGTCGCCGAGACGAAAGCGGCGCTGGCTTCGGCCGCCTCCGACGCTGGGCAGCCGCAACTTATAGAGCGCATCGGCAAGATCGAGGATCGGCTGAAGGCGATGGCGGATGCGGGCGTCAACGATCCCAATGCGACGCGTATCGAGCAAATCGCGGGGCTGACGGGCAAAGTGTCTGATCTCGAAACGAGCCTTGCGACGCAGCTGACCGCGCTGCGGACGAACGTGACGAAGGATGTCGAGAGCCGCATTCAATCGGCGACCGAAGCCGCCGAGACGGCACGCGCGGGCACGCAGCGTATCGACAAGGATGTCGCCGGTCTCAAGACCGACGGTGTGCGGATGGAAGAAGAGATCGCGGCGTTGAAGTCGACGACCGATCACGTCGCCGCCGATCTCAAAGTTACGCAGGATCAGCTCGGAAGTCTCAAGACGGCGCTCGATGGTTTGCGGACGGCTGCGGCGAAACCTGCCGACATTTCAGCCGCCGTGCAGCCGATCGACCAGAAGATCGCGGCGCTTGATAAAAGCATACAGGCTGTCGTCGAAGGCGATGCGGCGCGCAAGGAAAGCGCGCAGCGCGTTGTCCTCGCGCTTGAACTGCAGAACCTGCAGCGTGCGCTGGACAGCGGGCAGAGTTTCTCGGCTCAGCTTGCCGACGTGAAGAAGGTTGCGGGGCCGAAGTTCGATCTGTCGGCGTTGGAGAAGCTTCAGGACACGGGTGTGCCGACGTTGCCCGAACTCGCCAAGGAATTCCGCACGGCGGCAGACCGTGCAATCGACGCCGATTCCGAGCCGCAGGACGCGAGCGTCGTCGATCGGCTTTGGGCCGGTGCGAAATCGGTCGTGCGCGTTCGCCGGATCGATCTCAAATCCGATGACAAGAGCACGGAAGCCGTCGTCGGGCGCATGCAGGTTGCGCTGGCAGATGGTCGTCTCGGAGAGGTTATGGACCAGGGCAAGGAATTGTCACCGAAGGCGCAGGATGCGATGCGCCCCTTCCTCGACAAGGTTGCGGCGCGGGTCAGCGTCGAGACCGCGCTTCAGAACCTCAATTCACAGCTGAAGTCTTCCATTGCGGGCGTCTCCCAGCAATCGGCACAGCCGTCGCCATAATCGATAAAGGGTCTGCGTCATGGTGCGCCTCGTCGTTTATCTGCTCACGATCGCCCTCATCGCCTCCGGTCTCGCCTGGCTCGCCGACAGGCCTGGCACGTTGCAAATCGTCTGGCAGGGCTACGACATCGAAACCTCGGTGTTTCGTGCCGTCGTCATCCTGGCGGCGCTGGTCGCTTCGCTGATCTTTCTGTGGTCGGTATTCAAGGCACTGTGGAATAGCCCGGCGATAATTGGCAGCCGGCTGGTGCGGCACCGCGAGCGCAAAGGGCTCGATGCGCTTTCCGGCGGCATGATCGCCATCGGTGCGGGCGACAGTTCGCTTGCGGCGCGCTATGCGCTGCAGGCACGCAAGAGTCTGCCGCATGAACCGCTTACGCAACTGTTGCGCGCGCAATCGGCGGAGCTTTCCGGCGACCGCGCGTCGGCGCGGCGCATTTATGAGGCGATGTTGGCGTCTCCCGAGACCGAACAGCTGGGGCTTCGCGGGCTGTTCCTCGAAGCGCAGCGGGAAGGCGCGGGCGAAGCTGCGCGGCAGTTTGCAGCGCGGGCGCTCAAGGCCAATCCGAAACTCGGTTGGTCGTCGACGGCGCTCTTTGAGCAGCAGTGCAAGCAGAAGGACTGGACGGCGGGGCTGGCGACGCTCGAACATGCGCGCAAGAGCGGTCACATTCCAAAAGCCGCTGCCGATCGCAAGCGCGCCGTGCTGTTGACGGCAAAGGCGATCCCAGCCGAGGACGATACGCCCGACAAGGCGCTCGCCTGGGCGCTGGAAGCGCACGCCTTGGCGCCGGATCTCGTGCCGGCTGCCGTCGTTGCGGGTCGCATTCTGGCATCGCGCGGCAACACCTCGAAGGCGGCAAAGATCATCCAGAAGACCTGGACGAAGGCGCCGCATCCCGATCTCGCGACGGTTTACGCGCATGCGCGTGTCGGCGATAGCACGCGGGACCGTCTCGACCGCGTCCGCCAGCTCGCGGCTCTCAATCCGCATTCGATCGAAAGCCCGATCGCGGTGGCGACGACCGCGGCTGAGGCCCGACTGTACGAGGAAGCCCGCCGGGCACTGGAGCCGCTGCTCGCCGATCGCTTGACGCAACGCGTTGCGCTGTTAATGGCGCGGATCGAAGCAGGCGAGAACGGCGAGAAGGGCCGGGTGCGCGAATGGCTGGCGCGGGCGATGAACGCTGCGCGCGATCCGGTATGGATGGCCGACGGCGTCATCTCCGATCACTGGGAACCGATCTCGCCGCTCGATGGCCGTCTCGATGCCTTCCAATGGCGCGTGCCGGTTGAAACAAGCGATAGTGCTGGCGGTGAAATTCTGGCGACCAAGATCGACGAGTTGATCGCGATTGCCCCGGCGACGACGGAAATCAAGGCTGAAGCGCCAGCGGCTCCGGATCGCAAGGCCGAAGCTGCAACGCCCGTCCCTGCCGAAAGCCGGCCAGTGACAGCGACGGCGGCTGCCGAGCCTGAGGTCGTGACCGCCGAGCCAGTCACCGTTCCGGTGACGCCGAATTCCGGCAGCGCTCCAAAGGCATCGGCAGCGAGTGCCGCCAATGGGGCCGCGCATCCAGCGGCGGTGGCACGCGACGATGAGGTTGCAACGACGGTCAAGACGTCGCCGCAGGAGCGCTCGCCGTCCGGGCGGGGGGATTCGGCCGTCTTCATCACGCCGCGCGCGCCGGACGATCCGGGCACAGAGCCGCCGGAGCCGGAGCTTGAGCAGCCTGTCGCACGCCGGACTTTCCGGTCGGTCAACTAAAGCGCTGATCGGGTTGAAGGTCTTGGCTCGCGCCGGGTTTGCGCGGGCCTCTGCGGCAGGAATGACTTTTGACGCCACGACCCTTGCAATTCCCGGCCGCCCAGAGTATCCCTCGCGCCTTCTCGGGGGGAACGCCCCTCCGCCGGAACAAAAGCCGCTTTAGCTCAGCCGGTAGAGCACGTCATTCGTAATGACGGGGTCGTGTGTTCGAGTCACACAAGCGGCACCATGTTTCTTCCCAACGCAACCGACTAGCCGATGCCGCGCGTGCGGTTGCACGCCGCTTTTTGTTGCTGGCTGCTTGGTCAACGGAGCTTCGCTGACCGGCGCGCGATTGTCGGCGTCGAACGCGTTTTGATGCAGGGTGCGGCCGAGTTTGCAAAGGCCGCAATTGCATGGGTGGAAGTAACCCGCTGTTAGATTTTGCAGCCTCAGGGTCCGCGCATGGGAAAAGAGCGCAGACAATCCGAGCGACAGGCCGTCAGCCATCCGGCGCGGATTGAGCTTGAGGACGGGAATATCTTTTCGGCGCGGATCGCGAATGTCTCACAAGGCGGTGCGCTGCTGATCTTTCCGGACGGCGATGCGCTGCCGAATATTTTTCATGTCGTTGACATGTCGTCCGATGCGCGGCGTGAGGTGCGCAAAGCCTGGACCGCGCCCAATCGGGTGGGGGTTGAATACATCGACGGACAATCGACGCGTTTCGGTCATCCCGTGCGGCCACAGGCGACGTTTGGAAAACGCGCTCGAAAAGACTGACTGGGCGTTGGGGGCTGTCAGACTGCAGGGGAGGGCAGTTTCATTGGCTCGTATTTTTGCCTGAACATTTCATCGCTCATGGGCCTGAACGCACCAGCCGAATCCTTGATCAACCAGTCGCCCGTACGAATTTCCCGCTGACCTTCCGGAGTCATGACGAACGCGCGGGTGTCTCGTTGCACGATGATGTTCTGGGCCAAGTTCAAGTGGTGAAAATCGGCGTTCGGCGACCAGCGTAATGCCTCGACAAACGCAATGCGGGTTTGAAATTTCTGCACGAAACCACGTCGTTATTTGGCCAGCGAACAGTTTGCACACTGCCATTCGCTTCGACGTCGGTCAGCATACGTTTTAGTATGATTGCGTATAGAAAATAAACTGAAGCCAACACCTTTGGAGCGGTGAGTGTTGGAATGAACGCGTGAGTGAAAAACAGGAAGGCCCCGCCATGTGACTGGCAGGGCCTACAGGATTCGCACCGCCCTCGCGCCCACCGGTTTCGGTCCCGCTCGTCCGACCTGATTGGCAGCGATGCACTTCCCGCTGAGATCAGCAGCGATAGCTAATGCTGCTGTCATGAACAATTCACAAAGCGTGTCACAGCGCGTAACAAAAAACGCCTTCGCGTTGTTTTCGCTGCGCGGTCTAGTAGTCGTCTTCTTCTTCGACGCGATAGCCGTAAGGCAAGTGGCCGCAATATTCCTCGGCGGCCTTCTGGGCATCTTCCCACGTCTCGTAGGAACTGCCGATGGTTTCAGTGCCGCCGCCAAAGCAGCCCTCGGCATCGTTTCGGCAATGATCACACCAAACAACGACTTTGAATTTCGCCATGTTGGCTTCTCCCCATGAGAAAAGCCCTCAAGCGTTGCTCCCGTTTGCGCACATCCCAATGTGCTGAATCGCGGGGAAAGGCGGTGCGCAATGCCGCCTGTTTTTCTTGTGCGGTTTCCTCGCGTTACGCGCCAACCACAGACTCGGATTGAGGCTAGCATTGGGCGCGGAAAGTAAACGTGACTGCAGCGTAACACTTCGCACAAAAAAATGCTCGTGGCGGCTTCGGGGCGCCGATTCAGCGCGCATAAAGTCACATTGGCTATTCAAGAACTCGGTCTGCCACATTCTCTTTGCTACGGTCCGAGCACCAATCGTTATCTGGGGGAGCCAAACGCCGTGAATGTGCGACTGATCTCATTTCTGTTGGCCATGGGTCTGGCCGTCGCCGCCTCGGAGGCAAATGCCGAGTGCACGATGAACGAGATTGAAAAGCCGAACACCCGCATCGGCGTCTGCCGTCAGCAGCCGGGCATAGCCACCGGCTTCGGCTGCACGTCGTTGCTGATGAAAGAGCAGGTCGCTGACCAGTTCCAGCAGATCGCGCTGGCGCGGCGCTGCGGGTTCAATGCCGAGGCCGATAAGCTCGAAAAATTCTACAGCCAGACGACGCCTTACGTCATCAGCCTCTACGAGTGCGTCGACACCACGGTGGACCGCGTCGACGTTGAGACGAAAGCCAAAGCGGAGGTCGACAAAAATCTGGCGAGCCTGCCGGCGGGATGTCCGGCCGACCTCAAGGATAAAATGTCGAAGCGGCTGCCAAAGCTCATCGAGATCGACGAACAAGCGCTGGCTCAGATGCAGGCGCTTGCAACAAAAATCAATCTGACGCCGAAGCTGCCGAAATAACGGGCTAGAGCCGCGGCTCCGGCAAATCTTTGATAACCCTAACTTCGCCCGGTATGCTCGAATTTAAGATTTGTCTCTTAGTGTGACCCTGCCCGCGAGGGCAGGGAATGCATTTGGGAGACGTCCCATGTCGGGTTTGAAGGTCGTTGTCGGCGCTCTGGCCGCAGCATTGAGTTTCGTTGCTCTCTCGTCAGAGGCTGATGCAACATTTTATCGTGGCTGCGGCTACGACCCCTACGGCTATCATCCGCCGAGCTGGCGTGGATGTCCGAAGGCGGTCCGGCGTGCGGCCCGCCGCGCCTATCGCCAAGGCTGGGGTTTTTATCCGGCTTACGGGTTCTATCCGGCAGGCAGCTATTATGCGCTGCCGCCGCCGGCCTATCCTGTCTATGCGGTGCCCCCGCCCATTTATCCGGCTTACCCGGCATATCCGTCGTCATACTGCTATTACGACAACGGTTACGACATGCGCCCGCGTACAGTTTGCACTCCGGCGTGGTAAGCGGCGGCTGCCGATTACGCGTCACCTGAAACGATTAAGGGGCCGATCCATTTCGGCCCCTTGTGTCTTTTTACCGTCTTAGCGGATCCAACCCCACGCCCGCGGTCCACGACAGAAGTCGCGGTGGTGTAGGTAATAGCAGCGGCGTCCGTCGAAATAGTCGTCGCGGGCGAATGGGTCGCCGGCATACGTCCAGAAGCCGAAGCGGTAGCCGTGGGGCGGACCGGCGCGATGGTAGCCGAGCCGGAAGTATCCGTCATGGCGATGATGCCAGTGGTGTGCCTCGGCGGCGGGCGCCAGGGCCGTGAGTCCCAAGGCGATGCCTGCGACGCCTACAAACTTCAACATTTGCAGCCTCTCGATTTGTTGCCTGCCGTTCAGTCGCGCGTCTGCCGCGGGAACGCAATCGGGAACTGCCGCTTTGGCAAATTCCGTATCGGTGAACGCGAACGTTTTTAATCACATCGTGAAATTTCCCTGACAAACAGGAGGCGGTGTCCTTTTTTGAGTCACGAGCAGAGGCGTTTTTCCGAGGTCCTGAGATGCGCTGTATCCTTGCCGGGCCAGGAGCGTTCGCCACGGCGATGGCCGTTTCGCTTGCGGCGTTCGCATGGATCGGCGCCGCGAAAGCCGCGGACGTCTGCGAGGCGCTCTGGCGGGCGCGCAATGCCATTTTCGCCAACAAGGGCTATTGCTTCGAAAGTCCCGAAGGACAAGCTGCGTTTGGAAAGGGTTGCTTTCCGCCCTACGGCAAGCTTACGCGCGCGGAAGAAGCCGATGTTCAACGGATCAAGGATGTCGAGGCGCATCAGCGGTGCGCCGCAACGCCGTCCGGGATCATGGGCGCAGCCATGGCACCCCCGCCCGGCGGTGTCCGAGTCGTTCCGAAATACGTCGTCCAACTGACTCTATCGCGAGCGGCCCAAAACAAACTCGCGCAATCCGGCGAAACGGTGCGGGTTGCAGCCTTCTACTATGGCAGTGCGATGAAACATTCCGCTGATGACGACGGCGAAATCGCGCTCGCGAACGAAGCTGTCGATTTGCCCAGCGGAACGACGGCGGTCAATCTCGGCGGGATTTCTATTGCCGAAGCAGACGTTCGCAAGACCTCCGAAGGCCAGCCGATGCTGTTGATCAACGTCTACACGAGCCGCAAGGTCTTTCCCGACAACCTGCTCGATTGCGGCATCTATCAAGGTGCTGCGGCCCAAGCAGGACAGATCGAGATCAGCTGCAAGCTGATCGGCGAATAGGAACCGGAGCTATTGCAGCCCCGGTGCCGTTGGATTGTGGGGCGGTGTCGTCGCCTCCGGGCCGCTGCCTTTTTCACCCGTGCTGCTGCCCGAGCCCGAATTAGCTGGCAAGCTGATCTCCGGCGGGGGCTGTTTGTTGATCGGCACGTCGGGAGAGGTAGGCGATACGACGGCGTTATTTTCGCTGCCGGGGCCGACTTTGCCGGGCTCGATCGTTTTTGCGGCGTTCGGTGCGCTATTGCTGGCTGCATCTGCGAAGGCCGGCAGCGAACTTCCGAGCGCGGCCGCGGCGATTGCGGCGGCCATGAGAAGTTTCGTGCTCATGAATATATTTTCCTTCCGCTGTTCCATGAGCATCCAACGCATGGCGCAACGAAGGTGTTCCCGAGGATCGCCGGAGCTTTAAGCGTCAGCCTTTTTTGTTCGATGGCGCGGATGTGTTCGACGTCGAGGGGGCGTTCGCCGGATTGGGCTTTTCCTTGACGTTGACTTTATCGCCGTCGTCGATGCCGTCCGGCGGACTTTCGATCACACGGTCTTCAGGTGCGAGGCCGGACGCAATCTCGACGGTGGCGCCGCGGTCGCGGCCGATGGTGATGGACTTCAGGTTCACCTTGTCGTCAGTTCCGACCGTTGCGACGCGCAGACCCTCCTTGTCGAAGATGATGGCGCTTGATGGAACGACCAGGACGTTGTGCTTGCTGCCGACTTTCAGGCGGACGTTGGCGTAGGCGCCCGGCATCAATTCTCCCGCCGCGTTATCGACGATGAGCTGCATGCGGGTTGTGCCGGAAGCCGCATCGACGGCGCCGGACGAGGCTTCGACCTTGGCCTCGTATGTTTTGCCTGGACGCTCGGGCACGGTCAGGATGCCGACGGTTCCGGTTGGGATCATCGGGACATAAGCCTGGGGTACGTTGACGTAGAGGCGCAGCTTGTGCACGTCGGCGACGACGAACATCTCTGAGCCCGTCGCGCTGCCGGTGTTGATGAGGTTGCCGACATCAGTGTTGCGCACCGTTACGATGCCATCGAAGGGCGCGACGATGCGCTTATATTCCGTTAGCGCCTTGAGCCGATCGACGTTTGCCTGCTCCGACTTCACGAGCGCGTTCTTGGCATCGAGGTCGGCTTTCTTTTCGTCCGCCGCCTGATGGGTAACGTAGTTGCTCGGCAGAAGCGCCTGGTAACGCGCGTTCGTGACTTTGGCGAGCGCGGCGTTGGCCTTGGCGTTGACCAGATCGGATTCGGCCTGCGAGAGCTGTTGATCGAGATCGGGAGCATCGATCGTCGCAAGGACGTCGCCAGTCTTCACGCGCGTGCCGATATCGGCGTTGCGGCTGGCGACGTAGCCGTTGACGCGTGCGAAGAGAGCCGCCTGGTAATAGGCGTCCAGACGGCCTGGAAGATCGAGGACGCCGATGCTCTGCTCGACCGCGGGCGCGGCGGCAGCGACGGTCGGCACGGCACGTTCGGCGGCCTTCGTCTTCAGCTGCGCGACGCTTTGCTCGCGGCTCTCAATTCCCATGAAGGCGAGAAACGCCGCGCCCCCGATGAAGATGACCGCCGCCAAGGGCATCTTCCAGCGTGAGCGCTGGCGCGGCTCCGCGGGCGTTTCAGGCAGCATGGAATTCTCCAGGGATGGCGCCGCCTTGCGGCGATGACGCGTTTGACGTCCGGCGTTTGTGCATCAGGCTAAATATGATCGGTACGATGAAGAGGGTCGCGGCCGTCGCAAAGATGAGGCCGCCAATGACGGCACGGCCGAGCGGCGCATTCTGTTCGCCGCCTTCGCCCAGTCCGAGCGCCATCGGCGCCATGCCGATGACCATCGCGAGCGCGGTCATCAAGACGGGGCGGATACGGACGAAGCCGGATTCCAGAGCGGCGAGGATCGGGTCGCCGTGGTCGGCCAACCGTTCGCGGGCAAAGCTCACGACAAGCACGGCGTTCGCGGTCGCGACGCCCATACACATGATCGCGCCGGTGAGGGCAGGCACCGAGAGTGTCGTTCCGGTGAGGAACAACATCCAGATGATGCCGACCAGAGCAGCGGGAAGCGCCATGATGATCACCAGCGGGTCGCCCCACGATTGGAAGTTGACCACGATCAGCAGGTATATAAGCACGATGGCGCCCAGTAGGCCGAACAACATTCCGGCATAGGCGCTATTCATCGTCTTGACCTGGCCCAGCATGACCGCGGTTGCGCCCTTGGGCAGCTCGCTCTTGGTGGCGTCGAGAACTTTCTGGATGTCGCTCGCGACGGCTCCCAGGTCACGGCCCTCGGTTGTCGTCAAAATCTGAACCATGGGCTGGATGTCGTACTGCGATACGACCGCATTCGTGACAGAGCGTTTGAAATTCGCAACGGCGCCAAGGATCTGGGGCGCGGCGTTGTCATTTGAGGAGGTGATCGGCAGATTTTGCAGCGACGTCAGCGTATCAAGCTTGTACTGCGGGGTCTGAATGACGATCGGATACTGGACGCCATTCTTCGGGTTGAGCCAGTAGGCAGGGTTTTCCTGCCCCGTTCCGGCAAGGCTCGCCCCGAGGCTCTCAGTCACGTCGCGCTCGGTCACACCGACATATTGCGCACGGGAGCGATCGACATCGACGTCGAAGCCCGGATTGCGGCGCGATTGCTGAATTCGGGCGTCGGCGACGCCTGGGATCATCTTAATTTGCCTTAAGATTTTCTGCGCATAGTCAAACGCGCCGTCGAGATCCTTGCCTCGGATCTGAAGATCGATCGGTGTGGGCGCACCGAAGTTCAGAATTTGGCTAACGATGTCGGCCGGCAGGAACGAGAACGTGGCGCCCGGAAACTCCTTCGGCAGGCCGCTGCGGAGCTGCTTCACGTATTCGGCTGTCGGCCCGTGGCCCTCTTTCAGCGCGATCTGGATGTCACCATCCTGAGGGCCGATCATGCCGGTGTTGTTATAGGTCGTATTGATGCCGCTGATGGGCATGCCGATGTTGTCGACCATCACCTCGATCTGATCGGGGGGGATGATGTCGCGAATGGCGTCCTGGACTTTTGCGAATTCATGGGCGCTTTCCTCGACACGCGTTCCGATCGGGAGGCGAACATGCATCAGGATCTGGCCGGCATCGACCGCCGGGAAGAAATTCCTGCCCAAATACGGGGCCAGCAAGAATGACGACCCAATGAAGCCGAACGAAACGATCAGAACGATCACGCGATGTGCGAGCGCGCCCTCCAAAAGGCCGTGATAGGCCCCGCGGAATTTTTCGAAGCCATGTTCGAAGCCGCGCTGAATGAGGACAAAGGGATTGCGCGTCGGCCTTTCGTGCGCGTTGTGATCATGCGGTTTGAGGAGGTACTTGGCCATCGTCGGCACAAGTGTTCGCGATAGAATGAAAGATGAGACCATCGCGAACATGACCGCTTCGGCCATCGGGACGAACAGGAATCGCGCGATGCCTTCGAGGAAGAACATCGGGACGAAGACGATACAGATACAAAGCATCGACACGAAAGCGGGTGTCGCGATCTGATCGGCGCCGTCGAGAATGGCCGTTTCGACGTCTTTTCCCTGTTCCAGATGATAGTTGATGTTTTCGATCGTCACGGTCGCTTCGTCGACCAGAATGCCGACGGCGAGTGCGAGGCCGCCGAGCGTCATGATGTTCAACGTTTCGCCAAGCGCGGACAACATGGCGATGGACGAAAGGACAGCGAGCGGAATGGACGTCGCGATGATGATCGTGGAACGGATACTGCCGAGAAACAGCAGGATCATGATGCTCGTCAAAACGGCGGCAAGAACACCTTCGTGGATAACGTTTGTGACGGCGCCGCGTACGAACACCGATTGATCGCCAAGGTAGGAAAAGGTCAGCGCGTCTGGCAGGCCCGGCTTGATTTCATTTACCTTGTCCTTGATGCCCTGGATAATATCGAGCGTGGAAATCGCGCCGTTCTTCAAAACGGTTAGCAACACTGAGCGATTGCCGTCGACGTGCACGATATTTTGTTGCGGCGGATTGCCGTCGCGGATGTGGGCGACGTCACGGATGTAGACCATCGCGCCGTTGACGGTTTTGATCGGCAGGTCGCCCAGATCTTTAAGTGCGGACGGCGCGTTATTGAGCTGCATCACGTATTCGGTCGCGCCGATTTTCTGCGTGCCGGCCGGATTGATCAGGTTTTGCGCCGCCAGAGCGGCTTGCACGTCTTGCGCCGAAAGGCCCTTCGCATGCAGCAGCGCGTTATCGAGGTCGATTTGAATCTGGCGCGTCTTGCCGCCATAGGGAAACGGGATGGCGGCGCCCGGCACCGTCACCAGACGGATGCGAACCTGGTTCATGCCGAGATCGAAAAGGCGCTGCTCGGTCAGGCCGTCGCCGCCAAGGGCAAGCTGCACGATCGGCACTGTCGAAGCGCTGTAGTTCAGGATGAGCGGCGGGTTGGTGCCCGGCGGCATCTGGCGCAGCATCGTCTGCGAGATCGCCGTCACCTGCGCATTGGCGACGCTGATATCGACCGACGGGTGAAAGAAGATTTTGACGACGCCGATGCCGTTATAGGAATTCGCCTCGATGTGATCGATGTCGTTGACGGTCGTCGTGAGCGCGCGCTGGAAGGGCGTCACCATGCGTCCGGACAATTGATCCGGCGGAAGACCCGTATATTGCCAAACAGTAGCAATGACCGGGATGCGAATATCCGGAAAGATGTCGATCGGTGTGCGGAGCGCGGCCAGCCCGCCCGTCAGAAGAATGAGCAGTGCGAGCACCACGAACGTGTACGGCAACCGCAACGCGATTCGTACGAGTGCAGCCATAGTTCCGAATTCTCCACATCGCTGGCTCCGACCGGTGGAGCCCAGCTGTCGCCCCGGCCTTTAACTGTCGGACCGGACGGCTTCCGTCTGTAAGATCGTAAAATCTGCTCGCGACGAAACCGCACGTCACGCGGTTGGATCGCTTTCTTCGGGACGCCACTCCACTCCCCCACGGCGACGCCCGATCAAACGCCGGGTTTAAGATTTGGGGGATTGCCAGCCATCTGTCCAATAGTATGTTGGGATGCTATTATTTCTTAATAGCGATTAATCGTGGATGGTGCTGAACCATGGATCTCAGACAGCTCGAACATTTCGTGGCGGCCGCGGACGAACAGCATTTTACGCGCGCTGCACGTAAAGTGAACATTGTTCAGTCTGGGCTGTCTGCGTCGATCCGCGCGCTGGAACAGGAGATGGGAGCGCCGCTGTTCGTGCGGACCACCCGCAAGGTCGAGCTGACCGTCGCGGGCCGCGTGCTTTACGAGAAGGCGCAGGAGATCATTGCCGGGATCAAGGAGGCGCGGCGGGCCGTTGCTGCAATCAATGGCCTGGAGCGGGGGACGCTCAGCGTCGGGACGTGCGGCAGTCTTCATGCCTTCTTCGATCTGCCGCAGCTCCTCGGCGAATTTCATGCCCAGCATCCGAGCGTCGAAATCAAGCTTTGTCACGGCACGGCGACCAAGCTGATGGAGTCGGTCAAGGACGGCAGCGTCGATATCGGGTTTTTTCCGCTCTACGAGAAGAGTCGCGAGATCGTCACCATTCCGATTGCGTCGGATCATCTGGTTGTTGTTCACCCGATGGGGCACCCGATCGCGGGGCGTGAGAACGTGCCGCTTGAAAGTCTGGCGGAGGAAACATTCGTCGATTTTCAGCCGGACAAGGGGACGCGCAAGATCGTCGATCGGGCGTTTGCGAGCACCAACGTTTCACGCAGGTCGGTGCTTGAAGTCGGTGACATCCAGGTGCTGCTCGATCTTGTCGCTTATGGTTTTGGGATCGCCTTGGTTCCCAAGACGTTTGCTTGTGCGCGCATCGCGGCGGCGAAGTCGCCGAAGCTTGGCGTCGTGACTTTGAAAAAGCCCCATATCGCCTGGGATCTCGTCGCGGCATGCAGCGGGCGGGCAGGGGCTGCGCAGACGCGCAACCCGGCCGTCGCCGCTTTTACAAAGCTCGTCGAAAAAATTCGCTCAGACGCCATCGCGGCCTGAGCATCAGGCGATGCTCGCCTGATACACATAGTAGGCCATGGCTGCCGTCATCACCGGGATAAGGGTGATGTGCAGGAATGCTAAGCCTTTCTTGAGCCAGCCGATTGGTTCGATGCGTCTGTTCACACGCGCGATGGTGATGGCGATGATGACGCTTAACACGAGGTACGTGAATAGGAACAATCGGTCGGAGAGGGTTTCGATATTGGCGTCGAGCTTCGGTAACGCCAGATAAAGCGCGACGGCCGAGAGAAGTGCTGTCACCTGGATCGTCACGATCGCCTCGAAGTGATGCGTCGAAATGAAGATCGACAGATAGGCGATGAACAGAATGAAGCCCAGCGGAACGACGACGCGGAGAACATAGTCGGTCGTTTGCCGTTTCATCAGCCAGACGAAGCTCGCCTTGTAGAATGGGACGACGCTTGGTTCCAGCGTTTGAGCATCGACGGTGCGGACAAAATCCTCGTCATAGCCGACGTACTTATCTTTCGGGTCCCAGCCGTCGACGGTGACTGACTTGTCGCGCAGGCTCGTCGGCGGCGGCTGGACGATGAACGCGGCATTGCCGTGCTTGGGCTGAATGTCGATTGAAAAGCGCTGGGTGTCGAACGGGTAGTTCCGCAAATTCGGTGAGTAGAGGAACTTGCCCGTCACCTGATAGATTTTCATGTGGTCCGGGTAGGCGTCGCTCTTCCCGCCGTCATGAATGGGCTGAATTGTGATCTCACGATTGTTCGAGCCCGGATCGAGATAGGCGTTCGAAAATTCGATCTGGTCGATCGAAGCGCCGTTGCGGTCATTCATCGAAATATAGAAATCGGCGAGGAACGTCTGATTGTTGTCGTCGATCTGGTCGGCGTGAATAAGGTCGATGTCGGCGTACAGCGTATCTATCCGCTTCATCGTGTTGGTCCGCAGACGCAGAAACTGGAACGGGGCCAGTTGGGCATGCCCGAGACCGCGTGGCAACATGACGATCAGAGGCGCCCGCGCTGCAGCCCGCGATGCCGGCCTAAACGACCAGTTGCCAAACCTGCCTTTGAAAACGTCCTTACCGGCAGCATACGTCGTGCCGATTTCATTGACGATGAATTCGCGGAGATCGGAGACGTTGGCTGCCGCAGGCGCTGAGCGCGCAGCCTCGGCGATGAGCCGGATCATGTCGGCGTAGCGCATCGCCGTTTGCAGGGCGCGTATGTTGTCATCTTCAAGCGGATTAGGCGGGAGGTCGTCGTCGCGAACTTTACAGGTGCCGTCCTTCCAACCGGGTGCAGCGTCGTTCTTTGCGCCTTCGAAGACCCAATACTCCGGATGGATCGACGTCAACAGCAGGTCGCGGAGGCGTTCACTGTAGACGTCGGGAAATCCATCGAACGCCATCAAATAGATGTCGTTGGGATAGCTGCCGTTGCCTTTGGCTGTCAGCATTTCGGCGCGTCCGGTGACGAAGAGGGGCGGCGTGTAACCGGCGGCCTTGAGTTGGCTGAAAACATCTTTCAGGCGTTTGCCGCCGACCGAAAGGAAAACCAGCTCCGGCGATTTGGCCTTCAGCTCTTCGACGGTTGCGGCGATATCGGCTGGGTTGAGCTTGTCATCGGTGAGCTTGAGGCGGCGATCTGAAACGACAGCATCATCGCCAAGAAACTTCTTCACCGAATCTCCGAGGTTCGCACTGAAGACGTTCCCGTCGAGGCCCACGAACGCGACCTTCGTGTATTTCATTTCCTTGATGAATGCAGTGATGATCGGCATCCGCTCTTCGTCTTCCGACGGACGCGTCGTGAAGACGGAAGGGTAGTTGGCGATGAGGCTTGTGACCGAGATGTCCGACAAAAACGGAATGCCGCTGGCGCTCAGAGCCTTTCCGTCGGCGTCGAGCGCTGCCTTGGCGCGCGTTGCGTTCGTCATGCCAACCATGCCGACGGTTTGAGGATCAGAGATGGCTTCGGCAAGATTTGCGGTGGCGCGCTGCGTGTCGCCTTTGTCATCGTAAAGGGAGACGATGAGCTTTCGTCCGGCGATGCCCCCGGTACGGTTGATATAGTTCTGCGCGAGCGTTGCTATGCGTTTGATCGCGGTGACGATGCCGCTGCTGTAGCAATCGTCAGTGTTTGATGAAAAGAAAATCGGCACGGCAACCGGCGGCCGCTGGGCGGCGTCGGCGTCATCGATGGCTTGCACTGCTGCCGGCGCGGTGCTGGGACCGACGCACAGAACAAGCAATAGCGCGATGATGCCAGCCAGGCGCTGCAGTGGCCGCTGTCCCAATGCGCGCACGTAAAGTCCCAACCCCGCAAATGTCACGTCGCCCACCCCGATTTTATAAGATCGGAACATCCGGATATCTTCCGGACGTCCGGCTCCCCGCATTTCAAACGTTTCGTGCCCGTGAGACCTCTATAAGTCCGGGCCAGAGAACGAAAGAATTTGGTTTGGATTAGGCGGCTTCAGGGTCGTTTGCCGTATTCCGGTGAAATTAATCTTCGCGCGGAGATTTCGCGAGGAGGCCGGACAGGATCCAGCCCTGTAGATGTTGGGCGGCCCGCAAGGACGCGGTATCAGGGTCGTCGTAGACGGCGACGAGTTCGCACAAGCCGCCGAACGGAACGCCATTCATCGCTTCGGTCCACATCATGGCTTCTTCGTCGGGCATGCGGCGGACTTTGGGCGTCGTCTCGTGACGCCAGACGATGACGCTTTCCGGCCGCACGCGAAGCTCAACCGGAGGTGGTGTCTCGTCATTTTTCAGCGCTATCCACAGAGCGTGCGCGTTGCTGGTCAAGGCGAGGCGACAGGTGGACGGGTGGGCGCTGAAGACGAGGTCCGACCACTGTTCGGGCGGGACTGCGGCGAGATCCGATAGCGCGAGCGGCTCAGCGTCGGGAGCATCGAACGCATCGTTCAGCGCACGTTCGAGAGCCGCGAACTCTCCGAGCTGAGGAGCATCTGGGTGCGTTTCCGAAAGAAACTCTGGCAGGCGATGAGAAAACCAGCGCGCATTCTGGTTTCGTGAGGGGCAGGCCGCCACGTAGGCCTTGGCGATCTCGATGAAGGCGTCATCGCCCAGATAGGCGTGCAACAGCGGATGATCGTTGCGGAGCACTTCAATAAGACGTGCAGCGTAAGCGTGGCGATAGACGCCGAACAGGACATTGCGGTTCGTGCGCGAATTATCCAGGAGTTCGTTCAGCACCGTGTCGTCGCCGTGCATGACCGCCTGCTGGAATGCGGCCTGCATTTCGCTGAGCGTCGGCGCAGGTGCGTGCTCGACGCGTTCGGCTGGTTTCTCTGGAGCGATGGTTGGCGGCATGAGGATGTCGATCGCTCCCGCTATGCAGAGAATACGTCTTCGGCAAGAAGGCGCGCCTTGCCGAGTTCTTCCAGCATTACGTCGAGTGGGGGAATGTCGTCATCGCGTTCGATGATCGTCGAGACGGGGCCGAAACGCTCGAGTGCCGCCTTATAGAGTGTCCAAACCTCGTCGCACACGAGCGCATCGTGGGTGTCGATAATGTGGGTCATGTTGTGCTCATGGCCCGCCAGATGAAACTGCACGACGCGATCGGCGGGAATTCCGGCCATGAACTCATACGGATCGTATTCGTGATTAAAGGCGCTGACGTAGACGTTGTTGACGTCGAAGACGAGCCAGCAGCCGGTCCGTTTCGTCATCTCGGCGATGAATTCCCATTCAGGCATCTCGGAGTTTCGAAACTGGACGTAGGACGAGACGTTTTCAAGCGCCAGCGGCCGTTTGAGATAGTCCTGCACGTGCTGAATGCGTGCTACGACGTGGTCGAGGGCTTCGCGCGTATACGGAAACGGTAGCAGGTCATGCAGGTTCACGCCGTGCACGCCCGTCCAGCAGAGATGATCGGAGACGAATACCGGCTCGGTACGATCGGCGAGGGCTTTGAGCTGCTTCAGGTAGTTGGGGTCGAACGGCGCAGTGGATGCGATCGACAGCGAAACGCCGTGCATGACGATCGGATAGCGGGCGCGGATTTGATCGAGAATTTTCAGCGGTTGGCCGCCCGGCACCATGTAGTTTTCCGAAATTACCTCGAACCAGTCGAGGTCGGGGTCGCCATTCAGGATGTCGGCATAGTGCTGGGACCGCAGTCCAAGACCGTAGCCAAGGTATCGTGGCTTGCCCTCGGGCGCGGGCCTTAGATCGGCAGCGACTTTTGCTTTCGTTGCACCGAGCATGACAAAAATCCTTTTGTCCTAGAACCTGGTGGTCAGCGCCGTCAGCCAGGCCGGGGACGCAGCGACGATCTGGGCTTCGAGTGTCTTATCAAAACCCGTCAGGATGGCGAGGCCAGTTAGAATGAGGACGCCGCCCAGAACATATTTCCCGCCTGAGCCCGCGGAGGCGAGCGTGTCCCGCCAGCGATTGAGGATTTCACGCGACAACGCGCCCAAGACGAGTAGCGGAACGACGGCGCCAAAGCCGAATGCGAGCATCGTGATAGTGACCTGGCCAAGGTCCTTGCCCTGAGCCGCGAGCAGCGAGGCGGCGCCGAGCGTCGGGCCGACGCATGGGCTCCAGACGGCGCCGAGAACGAGACCCACGCCGAACTGACCAAGAATGCCGGGACCAGCGTAGCCGCCAAGTGTTTGATCCGCCCAGTTCGAGATCGGTCCGGCGGCAACGGCGAACCGTTGCTGCAGGACGGGGATCACCAGAACGGCGCCGATCACGATCAAAAGCGAAGCGGCAATGAAACGGAAGAAGGTGCCGTCCAGGCCGATCGCGAAACCGACGGTCGCGACGAACAGGCTGATCGCGACGAAGGAAATCGCAACGCCTGCTGCCAATGCGAACGGCCCATGGCGATGGGCCGACGCCGCGGTCGCCATCACGATCGGGACGAGGGGCAGAACGCACGGCGACAGGACGGATAGAACACCGGCGACGAAGGCCAAGGCGAAGGATACGAGCATCGGAACCGTCCTCAGAGGGCCTTGCGCATCAAGCCGTCGATCGCGCTTTCACTGGTGGCGCCGACGGAGCGGCCCGTTTCCTTGTCACCCTTGAAAACGATCAGCGTGCTTTGAACCTGAGCGCCGAACTTTCGCAAAACATCCTTGCGGGTGTCGAAATCGACGTCGAAAATCTTGAGGTTCTTATACTGCGGCTCGGCGGACAGCTTTTGGATAATGGGCTTTTGCGCCTGACACGTCGGGCACCATGTCGCCGAGATATCGATGAGGATCGGCTTGCCCTGTGCCTGTGCGGCGGCGAAATCTTTTTCATCGAAAGTCTTGCGCTCGGCTGCTGCCGCGCCGGCCGCAGTCAGCGTCATCATAGCCAGCGCCAAGGCAGCCTGCGCAAAATATCTGAGCGACATCTATCGGCCTCGTTCTCATAGTCATGTGGTTTGGAGGATCGTCTCAGCGAGATAAAAAACGCCGCGCTGGAGGCGGCGTTTTTTACCTTCGCGTGTTTACTTCGCCGGTTCGAAATGGCCGGTCGTGCAGCCTTCCTTGGTCGTCTCGGTGAAGCCCTGACCCTTGCAGGCGTTCTGGCCTTTGCAAGCGTTCGTCGCGCTCTTGCAAGCGCTCTGACCCTTGCAGGCGTTGGCGCCGACGCAGTGGCCCATGGCTTCATCGGCATACGCAACCGTCGAGACAACGGCATTCGCGAGCATGAGAGATGCTGCTGCGGCTGCGAGGGCCGAACCAGACTTTACACTGATCTTCATGGTGTTTTCCCTTTGGAAGGTATTGTGTTTCCACGCTGTCGTTTGTGCCGGGCCGAAACCTGGTCACGAGGGTGGTTACGGCTGCCCTGCGGGGGATGTTTCCGGATTTGGAAAAAAAATTGAGGCCCCCGTCCTTGCGCACGACAATGGGTGCACTAGCGACGCGCCAAATTATTCCGGATTGGCTGTAACCAGCAAGCGAGGCGGCTCGTAAGTGCCTTTCAGTCGCGCGGGAAATCCCGCCTCGTCCTCCAACTGAAGGCAAAACCGATGAAATTTCTCACGCACTGGTTGATCTCCGTTCCGGAGAAGCTCTCTCGGGTCTTCTTATGGTTGCCGCCGCTCTTTGCGCGCATCGTGGTGGGATGGGTCTTCATGTGGAGCGGCTGGGAGAAGCTGCATGCGCTGCCGCAAATAACGGCAAATTTTGCGTCATGGGGAATCCCGTTTCCGGAGATCATGACGCCATTCGTTTCGGGCGTGGAATTTTTCGGCGGCCTCTTTCTTCTGCTCGGGCTCTTTACGCGGATCGCTGCCGTTCCGCTCGTGGTCGTCATGATCGTCGCGATCATCAGCGCCAAACTGGATCAGGTCGATTCTTTCGAAACGCTCGCGGGGTTTGAAGAGATGTCATACATGGCGCTGTTTGGCTGGTTGGCCGTTGCGGGGCCGGGACCGATCTCTCTCGACTATCTTCTGCAGAGGCTGCAACCGAAGGACGATCGCAACGTGCTGTCGCCGTCGGTGCGGACAACCTGAGGGACTCCTGCGGCTCGCGGCCTTGCGAGGCGCCGGGGCATTCCGTAGTTTCGCTGGCGTCGGGAGAGCCGTCAGCGGAGCGTATCCAGACTATGCACAACACGTCGCCCCCCTGGTACACGCGGCTGTTGCCGTGGCGTCATTCGCGCAGACGGGCGGAGATGCTCAAATCACGAGAAGAGGTGGCGGGCCTTGAGCCCGCTGTCGTCGTTACGGGGGGATCGCGCGGCATCGGTCTTGCTCTCGCGCAGCGGTTTCTCGAGGCCGGACACAACACAGCGATTGTGGCGCGGAATGCAGTTGGCCTGGAGGAAGCCTCCGCCGCGCTTAAAGCCGCGACGGGTGCGGATGTCGTGGTGATCTTGTGCGACGTCGGCGAAGCCAGCGCGATGAACGTGATTTCGTCCACGCTCGCTCGTTCCGGTTTCTATCTCGATGTTTTGGTGAACAATGCAGGCTTAGGCCTCGCGGGGCCATTCGTCGATCAGTCGGAAGCAGAACTATCGAAGCTCGTCGCTCTCAATGTTGAGACCGTGACGCGACTGACGCGCTCGGCGCTTCCCGAAATGCTCGCGCGGGGGCAAGGAGGCGTGCTGAATATCGCTTCGCTCGGGGCGAGCATTCCAGGTCCCAACCAAGCTGCTTATTATGCCAGCAAAGCCTATGTCGTTTCGCTGACGGAAGCGATCGCGAGTGAAATCGCCGGGCAGGGCGTGCGTATGAGCGCGCTGCTGCCGGGGCCGGTGAATACGGCGTTTCATGAAGAGATGGGTGCCGAGAGATCGCTTTATCGATATGTCCTGCCACCGATGTCACCTGAAGGCGTGGCGCGCAGTGCGTATCGCGGTTTCATGTGGGGCAACCGCGTCATCGTGCCGGGAATTCCCAATCTGTTTTTCTACGTGGCGTTGAGGCTTCTGCCTCACATGCTCACCGTGCCGATGATGTATTGGCTGTTGCGCCGTCCCGATACCTTAAACGGGCGTTAAGATCGGAGCGCGTTTTTACGATAATTGTCGATGTTTGCATTATGGCAACCATTTCCGTCTACGGTGATAAGGGCTCCGGAATGAGGTTTCGCGTATTCGGAGTTTCCCACGCGGCTACGCTAAGCGGATGGCACGGGCTCCTTCGAGTTCGATATGTCCGGTGCGTGGCCGCGATGTATTTGTCGTGATGTCAGCGCAGCGATAGTTTCGCGTTTTGCTGGCGTCTTGCGTCATTTTACTATGCGGCTTTGGTGGGCAGAGGAACTGAGTTGCTTTCACCTGCGCCGGCTGCCTGATCCGCCATGATGCGTGCGATGAAGGCGCGTGTTTTTTCCACCACGAGATGACGCTGCCGGTCGAGCGTGACCATGTGGTAGCTATCGTCGAGGACGAGAAGTTCGGGGGCGCCATGCAGAGCCGTCTGAAGGTACGTCGCATTTTTGAGATCGGCGTAGTCGTCTTCGCGGGAATGCACGATCAACGCAGGCTGACAAATTTTTCCAATTCTTTTTTTCACAGCCGATACGAGGCGGCGGTGTTCGTAGAGTGCGGCACCCGGCGTTCCAACAGTGCCGAGGGCTGAGCCGTCGGACGCTGCAAGAGCAGCGCGGACGAAATCGCGAACGCGGGGGCATTTGATGCCGAGAGACTCGGCGTCGGGAAATTGCATCATGTTGGCGATGCGGCGGCTGCGCACGAGCGAGAACAATCGGCTGTACCAGGGCATTGCCCAGCCGTTCACCTGAAACGTCGGCGAGAAAAGCGCGACGCCTTGCACTTTTTCCGGATGGTCTGCCGCGAGATGTAGCGCAATGATGCTGCCAAGGCAGAGCCCGCCAACGATAACAGTCTCACATTCCCGGCGCAGCTCTTCGAGGGCGGATTCGGCGCTGCGAAGCCAATCGCGCCACGTCGTTGCGACGATATCGGCGCGCGTGCCGCCGTGTCCGGCGAGTGTCGGGCAGTGTACGGTGTAGCCGGCGCGGGCGAGACCAAGGGCGACGAAGCGCATTTCAGCAGGGGTGCCACAGAGGCCGTGAATCAGCAGTACGCCCGTACGGCCGCCTGCGATCCGAAACGTGGTTTTTGTCGGGGTGGTTTCGTGGGGTGGCGTCGTCGGAAGTGGTGAGATGGCTGCGGACATGGCGTCGTCTCCCGTTGGACTGGAGACGAGCTTTAGGTTCGCTGATGCCAAACGGCTGTTCCGTCTGCAACAGGCGCATGGGTGCTAAGCCTTGATTTTGTTCGCTGAGTTCCCTGCGGAACATTCGGGCCGAGGGGAGCTAGTGGCCGAGATTGGCGAGCGCATCAAGCTGCGCTATGGGAAGCGCTCGCAAGCGGACGCTCGGTTGCCAGCACCGAGCGCGCCATAACTTATAAGAGGCGTGCGGATCAACGCGCGTCCTGGAGTGCCATTGGAAACGAACGTGAGCCAACCAGTCATCGCTGCGACGGGCCTTTACGTGCCGCCGGACAGCATTTCGAACAACGAACTCGTGGCCGCCTTCAATGATTATGTCGCAGCTTTCAACGCGGACCATGCGGCCGACATCGCGGCGGGCAAGCTCACGCCGCTGCTTCCGTCGTCGGCTGATTTTATCGAGAAAGCCTCCGGCATTAAATCGAGGCACGTCGTCGACAAGACTGGTATTCTCGATCCTAAGGTGATGTGCCCGGCAATCCCTGAGCGCTCGAACGACGCGCTTTCCCTGCTTGCCGAGATGGCCGTTCTTGCGGCTCGGGATGCGTTGGCTCGCTGGGGCGGCGATGTCCGCGATATCGGAGCGGTCATTTGTGCGGCTTCGAATATGCAGAGGCCTTATCCGGCCATCGCGATCGAAGTGCAGAATGCGCTTGGGGTGTCAGGCTTTGCCTTCGACATGAATGTCGCCTGCTCGTCGGCGACGTTCGGTATCAAGACGGCGGCCGACTTTATATCCAGCGGTTCGGCAAAGGTCGTGCTCGTCGTCAATCCGGAAATCTGCTCGGGGCACCTCAATTTTTGCGATCGGGACAGCCATTTCATCTTCGGCGACGTGGCGACGGCCATCGTTGTCACCGACGAAACGCTAGCGGATGGCGGCTGGTCTGTTCTCGGCACACGTCTCAAGACGCAGTTTTCGAATAATATCCGAAACAATTTCGGCTTTCTCAATCGCTGTGCGCCGGAAGGTATCGGCGCCGCCGACAAATTGTTCGTGCAGGAAGGCCGCAAGGTTTTTCGCGAAGTCGTGCCGATGGTGATCGATATGATCATCGCGCATGCTGCGGATCTGGGCGTCGATCCGACAGGACTGAAGCGGCTATGGCTGCATCAGGCCAACATCAATATGAACGATATGATTGGCCGGAAAGTTCTGGACCGCGTGCCGACACCGCAAGAGAACGTCATCATTCTGGATGAGTTTGCGAATACCAGCTCGGCTGGCTCGATCATCGCCTTCCATAAAGCGAACAGCGACTTCGCGGTGGGCGAGACAGGGTTGATCTGCTCATTCGGCGCCGGCTATTCCGCAGGGACCGTGTTCGTTCGCAAGCGGTAAGTGCGGCGCTTTCGATCAAGCCAGACTCGCGGCGAGATTGATTGTCAGGGCGAGAACCATCGTATTGAAAAAGAATGAGACGATGGCGTGCAGCGTCGTCAGGCGGCGCATGGACTTGCTGTTGATGACGACATCCGACGTCTGCGATGCGGCGCCGAATGAGGTCGCGAAATAGAAGAAGTCCCAATAGTCAGGTCTTGTGTCCCCCGGAAACGTCAGAGAGTTCTCGGCGTCGGACTTATCGATGAAGTGGTCCGGCGCATAATACTCATGCGCATAATGCATCGTGAAAGAGACCTGCGTCACGAGCCATGAGATGACGATGGTCGCCGCGGCGAGGGCTGCAAAGAACAGCTTACCTTCGTTGGATGCTGCTTTGGCCTCGACGAGCAATCCGAAGATCGCTGCGAAGCTTGAGAACATGGCCATCAGCACAATAACAAGGATAACGACGCCGCTATCGTCCTGGCGCGCGGCCCGTGTGCGGATTTTGTCGGAGTGACATCCTTGCATGACATAGAAAGCCATGGCGAGGTAGGCGCTGCCACCGGCGCACCAGGCGAGCGCTTCGCGCACCGAGCCACGGAAAGACGGCGGCAGTAGAAACAGCGCTGTAACTGTTACGAGGGCGCCGATTACGACGCGCGGTCGTAAAACGATCGAACGACCGATCGAACGTGGATTGTACCAGCGAGTGCGACGTGTCGGCTTCGGCAGTGGGTCGGCTTTTAATGTGTTGGCCATGTCTCGCGCTCACGCTCATATGTCCTTCAGGCCTTACCCTGGATCCGCGATTTAAACATGTTTTGCGACGGCCACCATGGAGCTGGCTGGGAACTACCAACGATTTCTACGCATTGAAAATTTCCCTATGTCGAGCGGCCTATAGCCTCATGCTGAATGGCGACGCATTGGCAAAGAGCCTCACATTGCTTTGTAGGACAGGCAAAAAATGAGGAGGCTCTTCGATGACCACCCCCACGCGGGAGATGGCAGTCGATTGCGCTTCGCTGGCATCTGATGTTTGCGCGCGGCCGTTGATCGTCGTTATAGAGGATGATTACCGGTCGTCCATGGCACTGACGATGCTGATCGACGATTGGGGGTATTCTTGCGTAGCTGCGCGTTCTTCGCGTGAAGCTGTGCGGACACTCGGCCATCGGCTGGGCAAAGTGGCGGCAATCATCACCGATATCGAGATTGATGGGCAGATGCGCGGCATTCGTGATGCGCAGGCGATCGCAGCTACGATCGGCCATGCTGTGCCGACCATCATTACGACGGGGCATGCCGATTACGCCGCCGTTGCCTCGCCCTTTCCGGTCATCCGGAAGCCATTCGATCCGGATATTCTGCATCGATGGCTGATGCATCGCATCGGCTCTGCAATGAGTTGAGCGCGGCGATGCCGACATGTTTCGTGGCGCGGTTAGCTCCGCGTCGCGAGTTCGGTGCGATTGCGGGCACCGTAATGCGAGAAGAGAGCCGCGAGATGGATTTTCACCGTACCTTCGGCAATGTCCAACTCACGTGCGATCTCTTTGTTCGAAAGGCCCCGGCGGACGCAGTCCAGAACATCGCGTTGGCGCGGTGAGATGGATTTGTAGGTGGCTCCACCGCCGGGGTCCCCCACCTTTCCGGTTCCGGCCGATTCAGAGCGCATCTGCTGTTTTGCGGACGAAATCGCGGCCGCTGCGGCGCCCGATGTCATGAAGCGCGGCACGAACACGCGGCCGTCCAGGATATCCTGCAGTGCACCGACGATTTCGTCATCGGCGAGTGACTTGGGCACGTAGCCGTTCAAGCCCATAGCGACGGCTTTGACGACGTCGTTGCGTTCTTCCGATCCCGAGACGATGGCGACGCGAATGCCGGGATAGGTCTCCTTGACGACGCTCAAGCCCTCAGGCCCGGAAATGCCCGGCATCGCGAGATCGAAAAGAGCAAGCTCGACGTTCGGTGTTTCCGCCAGGCGATCCAAAGCGGCGTCGAAGGTTGCGGCTTCGATGACTGAGCGAAAGCCCATGCGATCGCGCAGCAGGAAGCCGAAACCCGAACGGTAAAGTCCGTGATCGTCGGCCACCAAAACCGTATCACGCTGATTGTTTGTCATGAGTTTCTCTGAATTAACCGGCATTCATTTCCGCTCCGAATTCAGCATCAAAGCCGTTCCTGGACTTCATGTGAGCTTTTAAGATCGCGCCGAGGGTCGCTGCGATAAGCTCAGGATCGGCAGGTTTCGTTAGCCACGGAAACCCAGCTTTGGCAAGGATCGCCAGCGTCGCAGAATCCGTGCCGCCCGATAACAGGATGCTTGGAATCTCTTCACCCGATTTCTTTGCCATTCGTCTGATGAATTCAAGTCCGGTTTCAGCGCCGCGCAAATCGAAGTCAAGGACGGCAGCGTCAATGACGAGTCCGTTGTCGAGTGCTGCCTCGGCGTCGGTGTTGCGTTGGTAGCCGAAAGCAACGTTGCCCCGGTCTTCCAAGTCCTTCGTCAGTGCAGCGACGATCAGGGGATCGTCGTCCAATATCAAAATCCGCATGCCGCTGATGCTGGGCTCCAGCGTTGTGAGCGCCGGCGGGCGCTGCATTTGTTCGACGACGGCGTTTTTCGGCAAGACGATGGAAAAACGCGAGCCGTATCCGGGTCTTGAGGAGACGGCGATCCGCATGTCCAGCAGCTCGGCGTAGCGGCGCGCGATGGACAGTCCCAGGCCAAGGCCGTCGTTTGCGCCGTAAGCGCGATGGGCAGCACGCGAGAATTCTTCGAAGATCTGTTCTCGGCGATCATCCGATAGGCCGGGGCCGGTATCGTAGACATCGATGACGCGCTGTCCGTCTCGGCAGCGGGCAGCAAGAATGACGCCGCCGTGTTTGGTAAATTTCAGCGCGTTCGAGACGAGATTGCGGATAATCGTTTCGAGCAGTGCAGCATCGGTCTCGATTACCCAATCGCGGCCGCGGCTCAGGAATTTCAAGCCGTTTTGCTCAGCTTCGACGCGCGATCCGACGGAGATGCGTTCGATGAGCTCGCTCATGGAAACTGGCGTTTTCGTGGGCTCGATGAGTTTCGCGTCGAGGCGGGATACGTTCAGTAGCGCATCGAACATGCCTTTCAGGCCGCGCAGGCCTTCTTCCATTTGCGCCACGAGTGTCGTCGCCTCGTTGCCGCTGACACGGCGAGAGAGGGCGCGTGCGAACAATGTCAGGGCGTGAAGGGGCTGGCGCAAGTCATGGCTGGCAGCGGCGAGGAAGCGCGATTTGGCTTCAGTCGCGCTTTCGGCGGCGGCCTTCGCTCGTTCAAGGCCTATGTTCTGCTCAGCGAGCCGCTGTGTGCGTTCTCGTACCTGACTTTCCAGCGATTGGTTGGCGGCCGCGAGAGATGATCGCTGGGCGTCCAATTCCTTCACGAGGGATCGCAGCGATTGCGAGAGGACGCGGGCTTCCTGATAGCCTGAGACCTGCGGGAATTCGAGTTTCTGGCCGCGTCTCAGGCGTTCGGCAACGTCGGCCAGCTGGAGCAACGGTTGCGATAGTTTGCTGGCCAGGACCCATGCAAGCGCGGCTGCAAGAAGCGCAAAGATCGTGCCGGTGATCACAATCGTCCGCTGGAGGCTGCGGACGGGTGCGAAGGCTTGCCGCTGGTTTTCGCGTACCAGGACGATCCAGTTCAAACCTGTATACGAGCGATAGCCGTCGCTTTTCGAAAAACCGGTGACGTAAGCATGGTTGTCCGGCCAGCGTTCGACGGCAAAGCCGGCATGACCTGGGCGGGCGGCGCGAATGCTCGGCAAATCGAGTGTTTTTCCAGTGATGTCGTCAGGCCCGAACAGAACTTGGCGCTCTTCGTTCAGAACGATCACATCAGCGGGGATCGCGTCTTTCATGCTGCCGAGAAGCGTGTCGCGGACTTCTTCAGCCCAGTCGGCGCTCAATGTTGCGCCGAGCACACCGATGATTTTCTTGTCGTCCGAAACCGGAACGGCAAGATCAATGAAATCCGATGCTCCGCGTCCCTCGTGGGGAATACGCTGTGTGGTGGCGGCGTTGGGCAGTTTGACGTCGCCGACATAGGCGTCTTTTAGTCCGCGCCTGAACCAAAGCTGGTTCTTGACGTTATGACCCTCGTATTCGCCGCCCGTTGCGCTCAGGATTTTACCGTTGGGATCGGCAAAGCCGATCCAGGAATAATCAGAATAGGCGCTTTGAAATCTTTCGAGAGACGTGCGCAGCGAATCCGGTGCGTCGGTTTTTTGCAGGATACGGCCGAGCGCCGCCATGTTGTCGAGAGATTGCAAACGCTCGAACATCGCACGGTCGAGCTTGTCCTGCATTTCGTCAGCGAGCAGCGCCAGAGATTGGCCGATTTCCTGCTCCAGGCGGCTCACTGCGTCGTGCCCGACGACATAGGACACGGCAATCGTCAGCAAAAGCGAAACGACCGAAATCGCGGCTGCAATCAATACTTTCAACGATACACGGCGCATCGGATCTCGCTCGTTCCGCGACAGCGGAAAGTACCCTCAAACTTAATCCAGAAAGATATCAAGGCCGGATTTCTTAAAGTCTGGACAGGGACGCGTTACCGCAGCGGCGGACGGCATAGGTTTTATGCAATAGCATAGGCTATTCGGCCTATTTCGTTGCATTGACTTAGTTCGGCGGGCTGAGTGGCCTCACCAATTCAAGAGGCGCACACATACTTTTGCCAAGCGGATCCGTGGCTCTATCGGCATGGTCTCTCACGTTAGGCAGGTCCGCTTTGTCAAGAAGCTGCGCCGTCCCTCACCCCACCCACAAGCGCCGCTTCAATAGTCGGGGCTCGGCTTACCCCCAAGCCGGGCCCCGTATCCGTTTGCGCCGCCAGTGAAATATCCCCTTTAATGTTGCCATTGCGGCCCGATCGCCTTCCGGACTGGGATATCGCGGTGCGCAATTTATATTTCGCATATGCCGGCCTTCATCGCGGCTGGGATGCACGTGAAATTGGGAGACATGATTTTGGAACGCCGCACTTTTCTTCTGTCGTCGGCTTTGGCTCTTGCGTCGGGAGCTGCGAACGCCGCGCCGATCGATCCGAAGCAGACGTTCGTCTTGCAGCACGGTGACATCAAATTCGAACCTTGGACCGGGCTGCCGGCGGGAAGCGGTGAAATGGCCAAGCTCTATGGCGATTTCAACGAAGCGGGGCCGTATCTTGTTCTGATGAAGTGGAACCCAGGCTGGTTCAGCGCACCGCATAGCTACGCGACGGACCGCATTCAGATGGTTCTGTCAGGGACATGGTGGGTGAACAGCGGTTCGGATTTTGCACCACAGGACTGCGTCCAGGTTCCGGCTGGCGGTTTCGTCAAGCGGACAGCCAGAACCATGCATTACGACGGCGTTCCTGCAGGCATCAAAGAGCCCGTCGTGGTCGCGGTTTTCGGCACGGGGCCGATCAAGATCGAACTTGCAGACCCGACCAAGCCGACATGGCGGCAAGTCTAAGCGCCCAGCACAAAACGAAGCAGACGTGGTGGTGTTTTCCCGTGAAGGGGATGGCGCCGCGTCAAGCGTTCGTATCGATCAGCTTCTGGACGGGAATGTTATGCTCGCTCATCAGGGCGCGCCAATCGGCGACGTGTTTTTCGAGCGTTGCGATAACGGCTTCGGTAATCTCGTCATCGGAAGCCGGGCCATTGAAAACGCGCGCCACGCCGCCTTTCCAGAACGCAAGCTGACCTTCAAGGGTGGACAATTCTCTGTTGGCCCAATCGATCATCAGCAGATCTCCCCCAGACTGAGTTGTCGATGACAACACTAGTGCGAATTCGCCGCTGCCGGAATCGCCGGGATAGGTTGGATCCGTGAAAAGTGTGGGACTGTTGCAGCGAAGCACGGCAGCGCTGCTGATGTCAGGATGCGATTTTCCGACGGGCTGCGGGGCGCGATTGGCCGCGTGTCTGCGAGACGGCCGGTCGCTGCAATACTTGATTGGCGCAGGTCTTGAACAGCTCGGCGAGGCTCAGGAAGAGTGGTTCGCGTGCTGAGCTTTTGCGCCAACACATGGCGATCTGGCGGCTCGGCTCGGAATCACTGAACGTCAACAGATGGATACTGCTTGAGAGTGCGCTCTGGTTCAGGGTCGCAAGTTCCGGCAGTAGCGTGATGCCGACGTCGGCGCTCACCATTTGCCGGAGAGTCTCAAGGCTCGTTGCCTGAAACGAAGATCGCTCGTTTGCGCCGGCAAATTGGCAAACCTCAAGGGCGTGATCGCGGAGGCAATGGCCGTCCTCCAGCAGCATCAGGTCGTGATCGACGAGTTCGTCGATGCCGATGGAGTTTCGACGCGCCAACGGATGACTGGTTGAGACCGCGAGCAGAAAACGCTCCTCGAACAGAAACTCGGTGCGCAGCTGGCTGTCGTTGATCGGCAAAGCGAGAATGGCGGCATCGATTTCACCGTCACGCAGGCGCGATAGCAGGTTAGAGCTTTTTTCCTCGATTAGGAGCAGTTCCAGATCGGGGAAGCGCTTCCGGGTGCGCGGCACCAGATGAGGCAGCAGGTAGGGGCCGAGCGTGGGAAAGATGCCGAGGCGGACGGTGCCTGCCTCGGGGTTCCGATTCTGCCGAACGCTTTCCTTAAGCTGCTGGATTTCAACTAAAATCTGCCGCGCCCTCGTTGCGGTTTCGTGGCCGTAGGACGTCAGGATGACGCCGCGCGAGTCGCGCTCGACGAGGGCGACGCCCAGTTCGTCCTCGAGCTTTTTGATTTGCGCTGAGAGCGTCGGCTGGCTGACCTGGCACGCCTCGGCGGCACGCCCGAAATGACGATACTTCGCGAGTGCGACCAGATATTCGAGCTCGCGAAGTGTCATACTCTGTTCAGGGCCTTGATCAGCTTAAGCGGCTTTGACCTCTTTTTCGTCCGGCGCCGAGATGCGGATAAGGTGGTCAAAGGCCGCAAGCGAGGCTTTGGCGCCTTCGCCGAGGGCGATGACGATCTGCTTGTAGGGTGTCGTGGTGCAGTCGCCGGCGGCAAATACGCCGGGCATCGAGCTGCGATTGTGCGAGTCGACGACGATTTCGCCGTGCGGCGTCAGTTCGAGCGCGCCTTTCAGCCATTCCGTGTTCGGCAACAGGCCGATCTGAATGAAGATGCCGTCGACCGGCAGCACGCGCTTGTCGGACGTCGAGCGGCTTTCGTAGGCGATGCCGACGACCTTCTGGCCATCTCCTTCGACTTTTGCCGTCTTGGCGCCGGTGATGATGTCAACGTTCGGCAGGCTGCGGAGCTTGCGCTGCAGGACCTCGTCGGCGCGAAGCTTAAAGTCCAGTTCGAGCAGTGTGACGTGGTCGACGATGCCGGCGAGGTCGATTGCCGCCTCGACCCCCGAGTTGCCGCCGCCGATTACGGCAACACGCTTGCCTTTGAACAGCGGACCGTCGCAGTGCGGGCAGTAGGTGACGCCCTTGTTGCGGTATTCCATTTCGCCCGGAACGCCGAGCTGTCGCCAGCGCGCGCCGGTCGCGAGGATGACGGATTTCGATTTCAGCGCTGCGCCGTTCGCCAGTTCGACCTCAAGATACTCGCCCTTGCGGACAATCTTTTCAGCGCGCTGAAGGTTCATGATCTCGACGTCGTATTCCTTAACGTGCTCTTCGAGCGCGGCGGCGAGGTGCGGGCCTTCGGTGTGACGGACGGAAATAAAGTTCTCGATGGCAGCGGTGTCGAGAACCTGGCCGCCGAAGCGTTCGGTGGCGATGCCGGTGCGAATGCCTTTGCGAGCAGCGTAAATAGCGGCGGCCGCGCCGGCCGGGCCGCCACCGACGACCAGCACCTCGAACGGCTCCTGGGCCTTGATCTTCTCGGCACTGCGCGCGGCTGCGCCAGTGTCGAGCTTGGCGAGGATCTGTTCGGCGTCCATGCGGCCCTGGCCGAATACATCGCCGTTCAGATAGACGGTTGGGACCGACATGATCTGGCGGGCTTCGACTTCTTCAGGAAAGACGCCGCCGTCGATCGCGACGTGCTTGATGCGCGGATTGAGGACGGCCATCAGGTTCAGTGCCTGAACGACATCGGGACAGTTCTGGCACGAGAGCGAGAAGTAGGTCTCGAAACTGAAGTCGCCGTCGAGCGCACGGATTTGGTCGATGACGGCCTGCTCGACGCGGGGCGGGTGGCCGCCGACCTGGAGCAGCGCCAATACGAGCGATGTGAATTCGTGTCCGAGCGGAATGCCTGCGAAACGAAGGCTAATCTCCTGGCCAGGAGTCGTTAGCGCGAACGATGGCGTTCTATCGGGACTGTTCTGCTCTTCGACCAGCGTGATCTTGTCGGAGAGGTTGGTGATGTCGGTCAACAGGCTGACCATCTCGATGGATTTGGCGCTGGCGTCGACTGCGGCGCGAATCTCGATCGGGCGAACGACCTTTTCCAAATAGCCTTTGAGCTGGGATTTGAGTGCGTCGTCGAGCATGGCGTTATCCTGTTCGTCGTCCGGGGACTGAGTTCGTGCGTGTATAGAGGTGCCGCGATGGCCTTCCCGGAGTGGGAAGGCCATCAGGCGTGGTCGTCTTAAATCTTGCCGACGAGTTCGAGCGAAGGCGCCAGCGTCTTCTGGCCCTCTTCCCACTTCGCGGGGCAAACCTCGCCCGGATGCGCAGCGACGTACTGGGCGGCCTTGACCTTGCGGAGTAGGTCGGCGGCGTTGCGGCCGATACCTTCGGCCGTCACTTCCATCGCCTGGATGATGCCCTTCGGATCGACGATAAAGGTGCCGCGGTCGGCGAGGCCTTGGCCTTCGCGCATGACTTCGAAGTTGCGGGTGATCGCACCCGTCGGGTCGCCGATCATCGCGTACTTGATCTTGCCGATCGTGTCGGAGCTGTCGTGCCAAGCCTTATGCGTGAAGTGCGTGTCGGTCGAAACCGAGAAGACTTCGACGCTGAGCTTCTGCAACTCGGCGTAGTGGTCGGCGAGGTCGCCGAGTTCGGTTGGGCAAACGAAGGTGAAGTCGGCTGGATAGAAGAAGAAGACAGCCCATTTGCCTTTGATGTCGGCGTCGGAGACTTCGACGAATTTGCCCTGTTTGTACGCTTGGGCTTTGAACGGTTTGATCGCAGTGTTGATAAGAGACATCTGTTGTCCTGGTCGTAGGTTGCAGCGAAAGCGAAACTTTCGCGATGCAATATAAGCATCTTCAGGCGATAGAAAATTTGGATAAATGTCGCAACTTCAATAGCTTCAGCCTATGGCCGCAATAGAGCTGATGTGGCGCAGAATTGGCCTTTTTGTGCCGTGCAAAGAGGGGGCATCGGCGCCGGTTTTTGCGGCTTCAAAAAGCCACCGCGATTGAAACGATCAAAGAGATCTGTTGGACGAAAACGATCGATCTCGTCTTCATCAAGCAACGAGAAATGCAATCGGTTTTTCTTGTTGGAGATCGTCCATGTCGTCCTTTGATTTTGATCAGCACGCGCTGACGCGGCGGGCGCTTTTGCGCGGCGCTGGCACGGCAGGTGCCGCTTTGATGGCGGCGCCTGTGTGGGCCGGTGCGATTGATCTGCCGCTTTACGGTGGCGGCGGCGAGCGCGAGATGACGACTGGGTTTCCGCAGAAGGGAAAGATGATCTTGCAGCGGACGCGGCCGCCACTTTTGGAGACGCCGTGGGAAACATTCGATAAGGGCGTCTTCACTCCCAACGATCAGTTCTATGTGCGCTGGCATTGGGCGGGCATCCCCGAAAGCGTCGATGTCGATACGTTCCGTCTTAAAGTGCATGGCAACGTCGAGCGCGAGTTATCGCTTTCGCTATCCGAACTCGTTCGCAAACTGCCTCGCGTCGAGCTTGCCGCCGTCAATCAGTGTTCCGGAAACTCCCGCGGCCTCTTCGATCCGCGTGTGCCGGGCGCCCAATGGGCGAATGGCGCGATGGGCAATGCGAAATGGACGGGTTTCCGTCTCAAGGATCTCCTCGACTCGGCGGGGGTGAAGGCTGGGAGCGTACAGGTGCGCTTCGCCGGACTTGAGACCCCGGTTATCGATGGCGGCCCGCATTTCAAGAAGTCGCTATCGGTCGATCATGCGCGCGATGACGATGTGATAGTGGCTTACGCCATGAATGGCGAACCGCTGCCCTTCCTCAATGGTTTTCCGCTGCGGCTCATCGTGCCCGGATGGTACGCGACCTATTGGATGAAGATGCTGGCGGACATCGAAGTTCTCGACATGCCGGATGAGAACTTCTGGACGAAGAAGGCCTATCTCATCCCTGATACGCCCGGCGCGAACATCAAGCCGGGCGAGAAGGACGTGAAGATGGTTCCGATCAATCGCATGGTGCCGCGCTCGTTTTTCACCAATGTCGCACGGGTCGCCAACGTCAAAGCATCTGCGCCGAATGCTGTTCGCGGCATCGCCTTTGGAGGAGATTGTGGTGTTGCCAAAGTCGAAACGTCCGTTGATGGCGGCCATAGTTGGCAAGCGGCTCAACTTGGCGCGGACGAAGGAAAGTACGGCTTCCGAAAGTGGAACGCCAATATCGCGTCAATCGATGCCGGCAAGCGGCTGAGCGTCATGGTTCGCTGTACCAACACTGATGGAGAGGTACAGCCGGATAAGCCGAACTGGAATCCGTCGGGCTTTATGCGCAACGTCATCGAGACCGTCGATCTCGTTGCGGCTTGAGGAGAATGACATGCAACGCTTTGCGCAGACTTTTGGCGTTCTCAGTGCCGTCATGCTGCTTGGCGCGACGGCGCAGGCCAAAGACAGTTTCGACTTCAAGTCGGAGAGCTTCGATTTGCCGACGGGAGAGCGGATGTTTTCAGGTCCCGGTGCGGACCCTGTCAACAATAACTGTTTAACCTGTCATTCGGCCGGAATGGTCACGGTCCAGCCGCGTCTATCGAAGGCGACGTGGGAAGGGATCGTGAAGAAGATGATCAACGTGTACAAGGCACCCGTCCCTGATGCGGACGTTGCACCCATCGTCGATTATCTGAGCAACCATCCCTCGGCCGGCAAATAGGGTCCGATCATTTTGCAAGCGTCTGGTCGTATGCGAGCACGGCGTCGAGCAGAACCTGGGCGCCTGCCGCGCATTCTTCCGGGCTTGTTGCTTCAGCTTCATTGTGACTGATGCCGCCCTCGCAGGGCACAAAAATCATCGTGGTCGGCGCGACGCGGGCGATGTAGGCGGCGTCGTGGCCGGCGCCGGAGACCATGTCGCGCATACCAAAGTTCGATTTCGCCGCCGCGCTACGGACACAGTCGATCAGCTCAGGTGCAAACTTCACGGCGGGTGACGACCAGATCTTCTTTTCTTCGTAGGTTAGCCCGAGCGCCGGGATGGCCGTTTCAAGTGCGGCTCTAAAATCCGCTTCCATCGCATCGAGTGCAATTTCATCGGGGTGGCGCATGTCGACTGTCAGGAAGACTTCGCCTGGTACGACGTTGCGGCTGTTGGGCTTGTTCTCGATCAATCCGACGGTTGCAACGCCCGGTTGATGCTTTTGGCCGATGGCGTCGATGGCTTCGATGATACGGGCGGCGCCGAGCAGTGCGTTCTTTCGAAGATACATCGGCGTGGCGCCCGTGTGCGCATCCTGGCCGTGCACGTTGACTTCATACCAGCGCATGCCCTGCACGCCGGTGACGATGCCGATCATTTTCTTTTCGGCTTCGAGGATCGGGCCTTGTTCGATATGAAGCTCGAACATAGCCGACAGCTTGTGGTCGCCGGCTTTCATCGACCCGCGGTAGCCGATCCGCTCCAGCTCTTCCAGGAACGTCACGCCATTGCGATCGACTTGTTCGTAAGCGTACGCGGTCGGGAACACGCTGGCAAAAACACCCGATGCAAGCATGGCTGGCGGAAAGCGCGAGCCTTCCTCGTTCGTCCAGTTGACGATCTCGATCGGGGCGTTCGTTTCGTAATCCTGCTCGTGCAGCGTGCGCATGACTTCGAGCGCGGCAAGAACTCCGAGAATGCCGTCGAATTTGCCGCCGGTCGGTTGGGTGTCGAGGTGCGATCCCATAGCGATCGGCGGAAGACTGTCGTCGCGTCCGCTGCGGGTCGCAAACATGTTGCCGACCTCGTCGATGCTGACCTTACAACCTAGCGCTTCGCACTGGGTCTTGAACCAGTCACGGACAAGCTTGTCCTCGTCGGTGAGCGTCAGCCGCTTGAGGCCGCCTTTTTCCGTGCCGCCGAACGCGGCGGTGTCCATCAAGCTGTCCCACAGCCGTCGTGCGTTGATTTTGAGATTGGTCAGCATCGTCGCTAGCAATCCATGTGCTCGTCCATGTCTGGTGCCGACGCATAGCGAGGTCGAGACCAGAAGCCAAAACCAATTTGGTGCTCGCTTCGATATGTCCGATTTCCGAGATAGTCTTGAATTCTTCCGGCGTAAGAGTTCACGTTCCGTTTGCTCTACGCTGCGAAGGTCATCGACGCGCAAGCTTCAATGAGCAGAATGGGACGATATCCCTATTTCAAATCTCGAAGGTGGTCAGATGCATCGGCGAACGGTTCTCAAAGGCGGGGTAACGCTCGTCGCTTCGACGATCGCGCTCTCGCGTGAAGCGGGCGCGCGCATGGCCCCGGTCCTGCCGCAGGATGGGACATTCATGAAGATTGCGCTGCAGGAAGCTGCCGAGGCTGCCTTCCCGTTCGGCGCTGTCATCGTCAAAAATGGCGAGGTCCTGGCCCGCGGTCACAACCGAACAGGCATCGATCATGATCCGACGGCGCATGGGGAAATGGTTGCCATTCGGACCTTTCTTGCCACGCATGGACCAGAGGAATTGAAGGGCAGCACCCTTTATACCTCGGGCGAACCGTGCTGCATGTGCATGGGGGCGATCATCTGGTGCGGGATCGGGCGCCTCGTCTACGCGGCATCCGTCGAACAGATTGCGAGCAAGCTTGAACAGATCGACATTTCGTCAGAGTATGTGGCGTCGAAAGCGCCGTTCGCACCGATCGATATTGCGGGTGGTGTGCTCGCGAATGAGGCCATGCGCCTCTTCAAGTGAGTTCGCATTTCTGTCTCGGCAGGAGAGTGGGCGCGGGCGCCGTTACCGCTGCCATCCCCAGATGAGCAGTGCTGCGGGAAATACAATACCAAGAGCGATGAGCAGAAACCAATCGCGCGGTTTGAAAGTCGCGTCGTTGTCGGGTGTGGTTTCAAAGGTCCTGATACGTCTTTCAAGTTCCGGATCGAAGTGCTGCATCGAGAAACGTGTCCCTGGCTAGGTGTTCCGCGCCTGGAATCTGAATTTGTCCTTGAGGCGGCCTTTGCGATTATTTCCTATAGCGTTGAGCGAAGCTTTCACTCAGTGCTTTTTGTAGTTCTCGGGCGATACCCCTTTTGATAGGAGCCTATCGACAACAGCAATTCGTCGCAAACCATATTTTAGCAATGGCAATTCGTATTTGCGCGGACGTTCGGGGGATGCACGGTTTCGTCGCGGCCCGCTCTCCGCATTGGATTTGACAGAGATTTGAGAGCACGCCTTCAGGTGGCGTGCACCGGAGGGGAATAATGAAGCGAAACATGACGACGCCGGATTATCTCCGGCTCGTCGCGTCACTTGACGATATCGATCGACGGATCGTTTCGTTGTTGCAGGCCGATGGGCGGATGCCGTTCTCACACATTGCTCGTGAGATTGGCGTGACCGAGAAAACTGCGCGCAGCCGGGTGCTTGATCTTATAGAGCAGCGCGTCATGCAAATCACCGCCGTGACCAATCCAGCGCTCCTGGGTTACGGCGCATCGGCGCTTTTGGGCCTCACGACCCACCCGGATCAGCCGGCGACTAAAATCGCGCAAGAACTTCAGAAGATTCCGAGCATCGACTATGTCGTTGTTGCGACGTCGCGCTATTCGATCTTTGCCGAAGTCCTATGCAAGGATCGTTCGGCGCTTCAATCGACGATCGAAAACGAAGTTGGTAAAATACCCGGCATCCGCTCAATCGAGGCGATGCCTTATCTGAGCTTCCACTATCAGCTCGCACATTTCGCGGCGGTGAAAAATAAGGTGGTCGCCGAGGCTGGCGTGCGTCCGCGTGCAATCGATGCGATCGACGAGCGTATCATTCGCTCTTTGAGCGAGGATGGGCGCAAGCCATTTTTGCAGATTGCCGATGAACTCGATATTTCCGAAGGGCAGGTGCGCCTGCGATTCAAACAACTGACAGATACGGGGACCGTCAATGTCATTGCGCTGATCAACCCGATGAGCCTAGAATTCCGGTCGATGGCCTGGGTCGCGATCAACGTTGCGGCGGGGCATCGGGCAACCGATGTGGCAGATGCTTTGACGCGGCTTGCGAACACCACCTACGTGGTCATTTGTGCAGGACGCTTCGATATTCTATCGGAGTTCATCTGTCAGACGGATCGCGAACTGCTCGACGTAATCGAGCGAGACGTTCGGCCTCTGACTGGCATTGCGAACCTCGAGATCTCGATCTACAGCGAACTCTATTATAAGCGACTCACCCCGATCCGAGACGAGGCGGGTTAATCGGGCTTCTTCGGCGAGGCGGTGGCGCGCGATGATTGCGCTGGGATTGGCGCAATCCGATCGTGCGTTACAATTGTTCGCCCCGTGTCGGAGCGATGTGCTCTGTCGTCTATCTCGTGCTTCTGCGCGGCTAGTTCTGATGAAACGACAGGCCGGGAAGTCGAAAATCAGGCAGCGCAAACCTGCGGGGCTTTTTGTCTTTTTTTGCAGCGAATGTGGGGTCACGCAGTGTAGGCGATATTAGCACCGTACGTTCACGCCCTCGCGATACTTGATGTGGGTCATGGACTTTAGTCGGATTGATCCGTGTCCAGTGCTCTAGTGAACCTTAAGCTCGCGGCCACGGAGCGGACATTCCGGAAGCTCCCAGGCTGTGAGACCGCCTTCTAAAGTTCTTCGGCAGAACCTTCGCACCGTTCGGCCCGCTGGTGGATCTCAGGGAAGCATTTCAGGCTTTCGTGCGGCGAGTTGTGCCGAGTTTTCTGTTCAGCTGACCATGAGGGGATTTTGGCGTTTTGAGGTCGCTTGCTCGTGCCGCCGTCATCCCAAAGTTTGCTGCACCGAAATCGGAGCGTTCGAAGAGCGAAATCCATCTGCGCCGGGAATATTGAGCAGGTAGGAGCAATCATGACGTGCGAACAGGAACCTGTGAACGGCAATGCTGGCCGGCACAAGTTCAGGCGGCTGGCCGCGTTGGCGGCGATCGTCATTACTGTGTCGACGCCGGTCGTTTTCGGTGTGGCGTATGCCGACGGTAGACCAGCGTCGACTGTTACATTCGATGACAAGACGCTGGCCATCATCAAGAGCGGGGATGCAACGCGCGGCGCGGCTCTCGCCATTCAATGCAAGGCGTGTCACGGCCACGCCGGACTGAGCAACGCTGGATTGATGCCGACGCTTGCCGGCATGAATCCGCTGACCATCTACAAGCAGCTTCAGGATTTCAAGAACGACGATCGTCCTTGGCGGGACATGATCCAGATATCGCGTCTGCTTTCCACGCAGGATATGGCGGACCTTGCCGCCTTTTGGTCGGCGCAGCCGGGTTTGGGTAAGCCGCCATCAGGCGACGCGAACAGTCCAGGCGCCAAGCTCTACAATCAGGGCAATGCGGACAAAGGGATTCCGGCGTGCGCGTCGTGTCACGGTCCGGATGGACAATCGACGGGCGCTCCGCAGCTTGCAGGCCAGCAGGCCCCCTACATCCAGCAGCAGCTCGTCGAGTTCGCGTCCGGTATGAGGCACAACGATCTCGATGGGCAGATGCGCGGCATCGTCGGTTCCCTGACGCCGGAGGATTTTCGCGCTGTCGCAGCATATCTGGGCACGAACCAGCCTTGATCGCGCGCAAACGCCGATTCTTTGCACCCAGTCGGATTTTCACATCGTCCCAGAATTCGGGACTTACCGCGCCGGTATCCAGGCCTGCGCAGGAGAGACCTTAAATGCCAGAGAAACAATCTTCGGCTTCTATCGCGTTTCAGACGCCACGCAAGAACCTTCACTCACTCGCCGTCTTGGCGGCATGCGCCACGTCAGCGCTGGTTTTGCCATGGACGGCACACGTCCAGGCTGCTGAAGTCAATACGGCGCGCATCGTCCACGCCGACAAAACGCCGGGCGACTGGCTGACCTATGGTCGTACCTATAGCGAGCAGCGCTTCAGCCCGCTCAAGGGCATCAACGACAAAAACGCCAAAGACCTCGGTCTTGCCTGGTACGCAAACCTTGAGACCAATCGTGGCCAGGAAGGGACGCCGCTCGCAATCGACGGCAAGCTTTTCGTCTCGACGGCCTGGAGCATCGTCAAAGCCTATGACGGCAAGACAGGTGCACTGCTCTGGTCATACGATCCACTGGTGCCGCGAGCGAAGGGTGTCGATGGGTGCTGCGATTTCGTTAACCGTGGTGTCGCTGCCTGGAACGGCAAGATCTATATCGCGACCTTCGATGGTCGTCTGATCGCGCTCGACGAAAAAACCGGCAAGCCGGTCTGGAGCGTGCTGACGGTCGATCCCAAGGCGCCCATGACGCTGACACAGGCTCCGCGCGTCGCGAATGGTCGCGTGTTCCTTGGCGTGAGCGGCGCTGAATATCACATCCGTGGTTACACCTCGGCTTATGACGCCGAGACGGGCAAGCTCGATTGGCGCTTCTACACCATTCCCGGCGATCCCTCGAAGCCGTTCGAAAATAAAGCCATGGAAATGGCGGCGAAGACCTGGGACGGCGAGTGGTGGAAAGTCGGCGGTGGCGGCTCGGTTTGGGACGCGATCTCTTACGATCCGGAACTCAATTACGTCTATTTCGGCACCGGCAACGGACTCGAATGGAACCACGCCGTTCGTAGTCGCGGCGAAGGCGACAATCTGTTCGTGTCTTCGATCATCGCTCTGAAAGCCGACACGGGTGAGTACGTTTGGCATTATCAGGTGACGCCCGGCGAGGAATGGGATTACGACGCCGTCCAGCAGCTGATGCAAGCCGACCTCAAGATTTACGGCCGGACTCGCAAGGTTCTGATGCAGGCTAACAAGAACGGCTTCTTCTACGTTCTGGACCGCAAGACCGGTAAGCTGATTTCCGCAAACAACTTCATTCCCCAGACCTGGGCGAAGGGGATCGACATGCGGACCGGCCGTCCGATCGAGAACCCGGAAGTTCGCTACGATCAAACTGGCAAGCAGGTGACGATCCTGCCGGGACCGCTCGGCGGGCATAGCTGGCAGGCGATGTCGTATAGTCCGAAGACGGGCTTCGTGTACATCCCGACGCAGGAAATTCCTTGGTTCTACGGTCCGGATAAGAACTACAAGACCCAGGTCCAGGGCTGGAACTTGGCGACGGCCTCCGGCGCTTCTCCCGACCAGCCGGTGAAGGGTTATCTCCAAGCGTGGGATCCGGTGAATCAGAAGGAAGCCTGGCGCGTTCCGCATAGGGGGCCGTGGAATGGTGGCACTCTGGCGACTGCGGGTAACCTCGTGTTCCAGGGCACCGCGGCGGGTGACATCAACGCCTATCGCGCCGACAACGGGCAGCAGCTCTGGCTGTTCGATACGCAGTCGGCCGTAATCGCGCCGCCGATGACTTATGCGGTTGATGGCGTGCAGTACGTTGCGGTTCTCGTTGGCTGGGGCGGCGCCTATCCGCTGATGGAAGGTGTGAACTCAAATGCATCCGGCAATCTCCGCAACATCAGTCGGCTGATGGTGTTCAAGGTCGGTGGCACGGCGAAACTGCCTCCGCTTCCGCCGGAATCGAAGTTCGTCCTCAACCCGCCGCCGGAAACGGCAAGTCCGGAGACGGTTGCCAAAGGTGAGGCACTGTTCGATCAGTTCTGTGCGGTTTGCCATGGCGGCGGCGTTGTCAGCGGTCGCGTCAATCCCGATCTGCGCGCCTCGCGCTTCCTGAAGGATGATGCCTGGTTCGACATCCTGCTCAAGGGTGGTCTGCAGAATGCGGGTATGGCGTCATTCGCCAAGGTGCTCAATCATGACGATGCGGCTGCGATTCGAGCCTACGTCATTCACCGCGCAAACGTCGATAAGGACACCGGTAACGCGGCACAGTAATTCCCCTACCCCCAAGACTGGTCCGGACACAGCTTGCTGTGCCCGGACTTTTTTTATGCCTGGAGGAGCGCTGAGCTTTTTTATTCTAGCGCAATTTTAGGCTAAGCCCGATTGTGCACAGGCGTGTGATAATGTGATCCAGAAGCCCTATTTTGGTTTTGGTTACCGCGGGTGCGATGCTCATTACGGCCGGCGGCGGGGAGCGCTGGCGCAATCCGATCTCACCGCGGCCAATTCATCGGTGTCGGCTATCGTGGCCTTTCCGCTTCGGGCGCGAGGGACATCTTGAGATCCGGCGGCCAATGGAGGTTGCGGTGTTGTCTGACCGGATACGCTTGACGGCTAGCGCCCATGGACATTTGAGGTTCGTCTATGATCGATAAGTGTTTTGCCGTCATGATTGCCGCCGTTGCGTCGGTGTTTGCGACGCTGGGGACACATCCGGCGGCGGCTCAGTCTGCTTTCTATCAAGCGTCACCAGCTGAGATCGCCGGTCCGCCCGGTTCGATTATCCGAACGGAGCCGATGCGTGACAGCTGGTTCGGCGCGCGGACCCTGCGCGTGCTTTATCGCTCGACAGGTCTCAAAGGCGAGCCGATCGCCGTATCGGGCGCGGTGATCGTTCCTGGAGGAACGCCGCCGCCCGATGGATGGTCTGTGGTGGGTTGGGCACATCCGACGACGGGGATCGTTCCGCGTTGCGCACCGACGCTCGCGATCTTTTTCTTTCAGCAGATTCCGGGTCTCCGTATGATGCTGGAGCATGGCTTTGCCATCGCGGCGACGGACTATCCGGGATTGGGTACTCCGGGTCCGCATCCTTATCTGGTGGGAGACAGCGAGGGGCGCGCGGTTCTGGATTCGATCCGGGCGGCGCATGAGCTGCCGGGCGCGAATATCAGCACGCGATCTGTTCTGTGGGGGCATTCGCAATGTGGGCAAGCCGTGCTTTTCGCGGCGAAACTGGCGAAGAGCTATTCTCCCGATCTTTCGGTTCTCGGTGTGGTCGCGGCTGCACCGGCGACAGAACTCGGGGCACTGATGCGCGACGACATCGCGACGGCGGGGGGCAAGAACCTACTCGCGATGACATTATGGTCGTGGGACAGAGGCTTTGGCGCGCCAATGAGCGAGATCATCGTTCCGGAAGCGGTCCCGGACGTCGACAGATTGGCGAACATCTGTCTCGAATCCATCATCGATATTCGGCCGCGACAGACAATCGGCAAGGAGCTGACGCAACAGTTTTTAAAGGTCAAAGATCCGACCGCCATGGAGCCTTGGAAGCGTCTGCTGGCTGAAAATACGATCGGCACGCTGCCGCCGAGCGTTCCTGTTCTGATCGCGCAGGGGGCTGCCGATGTCGTCGTCGATCCACCGGTGACGGCTGTTTATGCGAAGTCGCTCTGCGCCGCGGGAAGCCGCGTCGCGATGTTGTCCTATCCCGGCGTCGGCCATGGAATGATCAGCCGCGATGCTGCAAAGCCGTCGGTCGATTGGATGGCAGATCGCTTCGCGGGGAGGAGCGCGCCGAGCGATTGCAATCACGCCGACTGATGCGCCTCACCTCGTAAACCAAGCCATTTTCGGATGGATTCCAATCGTCTCAATACGAGATCTTCGATGAGAAGCACGAGCGCAAGCGTCAGGCCAAACATCGGCATATAGACTGCGAGCAGCAGGATCGACACGATGAGAGCGGCGCCGACTTTCGGTCGCGCAAGCGCCATCGGCGCACCCAAAGTTCCAGCCGGACGCCGCTTCCACCACATGACGACGCCTGACACGGACAGGCCGACGAGGAAAAGCGCTGTCAGCGTACCGACGATCTGGTTTGCGATACCGAACAGCTGGCCTTCGTGCGCGGCAACGCCGTAGCCGATCGTCTGATCGATCCAGTGCCGCTCGGCGAAATCAGTTCGCTCGATAATGCGGCCTGTCGCGCCGTCGATGGTCAAATTACTTCGCAGCGGCCGATTGGCGGCTTCGGATGCAGCGAGCCACGGTCCTCCCGCTGCCGCAGGCGGTTTGATTGATACGGGTTGCGCGAGGTTCAATGGCCGGACCGTGGCAATGACCCGTTCGAGTTCGCCGGGACGACTGACGGATGCCATGTTTCCAACCGACATGTGCCCATGGTGCTCAGGTGTCATTGCGGCGGCTTTTGGGGGCTTGCCGCCAATGGTCCAATCGACCGGGCCACGCGCGCTGCCTGTGAGTTCGCGAATCTCGGTCAGGTAGGTTCCCCAGCCTTTCGCCCAGGGCAGTCCCGTTACGATCAGGAACAGCGCGAAGAACGAAATCCAGAAGCCCGCGGTCGCGTGAATGTCGCGCCATAAGCCGCGGCCGCCGCGTGACAGCCGCGGGTAGACGACGCCCGCCAGCCCGCGTCCACGCGGCCACCAGAGGTACATGCCGGTTATCAGCATCACGATCGTCCAGCAGGCCGCGATCTCGACCAGATAGCTTCCCACTGCGCCGGCAAGCAGTTCGCCGTGAAGGTGGAAGATCACTCTGAACGGGCGGCTCTCCTCGTCGGCGACGTTGAGTACTTGGAGCGTATAGGGATCGACGTAGACGCGAGACATTGCGCCGTCTTTGCCGACAAGAATTCGCGTCGCGTCAGTCGGTGATTGCGGAAGATAGTATTTTCGCAGCTGTGATCGAGGGACGGCTTTAAGAGCGGCGGAGACTTGAGCGTCGGGCGATGCAGGTGCGCCGTTGACTGAGAGGTTGTCGTAGGGCCGGTCGAGCCAGGCTTCGATCTGTGGACGCCACAAGTAAAGCGCGCCGGTGCAGGAGAGCCAGATGACGAACGGCATGCAAAAGAGACCGGCATAAAAGTGCCAGCGCCAAACAGCATTATACCAGCGCGAAGTCATGGAATGAACTTTCGTTACATTGAATTTGGTTGGAGGAGACGTTTTGTGGCGTCACAGGAGGCGCGGCGACATCGAATGCCGGCGCGACGGACATGAATGATCCTACTGACTACGACACGCACGGCATCAACCGCGTGCTGTCGCAAACAGGTTCAGGAGATTTGAGGTGGTGCGCGGGAGCCAAGGGCCGGTCCTGCTCGCGCAGGCGGCAAGACCTCGAATATTTGACCCCGCGTAATGACAGTCGCGAGGGCGCTTTGAATAATTGCGATCGTCGTCAGCGGCAGGTCGGGGACTGCAGAAATGGAAAATGCACAAGGCTGATGCTTTGAGCCGCCTGGCGTGGCGGGAAGCTTATGACCATTGGCGTCAAGGTCGATGGTTTGTTGTCCCAAGCCTGTGCAAATAACAATGCGGAAGGCGCCGATCGAAGTGCCGCTGAAGTCCGGCATGAAGCCGACGGGGATGAGCGAGCGAAGAACAAACACAAAAAGCACCAAGTGGCTAAGCCATTGGCGCATCGAGTCCGACCGTCTAACATCCCCTCGGATGTTCATTTTAAGCCTTGCCGAGCGAGGAGTATTCGCAGTTTTGGTTCGCAGCGCCGTCTAGCCTAACTGGCGGGCGTGTTTGGCTCAACTCCTCGTCAAGGCGATAGTCGCCGACGAGTTACCGTCCGAGCACAGTTCTGTGCCTAAGCCTGATTGGAAGCAGGCCCAATTTCCCATCGCATAGGATGCCTTCAAGAGGCGAGCTTGCGCATTGTGATCCGAATGATCGCGCGCAGAACTCATCGCTCTGGCCGAAACGCTGAGCGGCATTGAGCGCGCCAACACTTGGAGTCGATGATCGCTTTGGGTCGTGGGTGGCCGTTTGCGCGCAATTTCTATTGCTTCGTTTGTGCGTGGAACGCCGACGACATCCGTTTCGGGGTGGGGTGCTCCAGGTGCGAAGTAACTTTTAAAATATCAGTAAAGGGGTTATCTTGACGCAGTTAACTTGTTAAGGCAGGTTTCAGTGGTTACTTCGTGATGCGCGCTTACCTCATTCGCGAGCGGGGCTGAAATTTGGGACTGAAATGAGTGATCAGCGGCCTCCGGCGATGTTCATCGCAGATGCTCCGGGTTTGGACTTTCTGAATTCAATCGGCGTGCCATTCGACGAGACCGTTGAGTGGATTACAAATGGCGATGATTTGCTCGCGTGGCTGACTTCGGCAAAATTCATCTCTCCCGAAATTGGAAGTCTGCTCCGGAAGAATTCTGTGCCTGGCGAGCTTGACGCTGCGGCTGCACAGGCGAGGTCTTTCCGCGAATGGTTTCGTGGCTTCATATACGAATATAAAGGTCGGCCGCTGAAACGCGGCGCGCTCCAGAAACTCGGTCCGCTTAACCATGTCCTTAGTCGCGACGAAGAATTTGGGCAGATCGTCGTCACGACGGATTCGAAAGGCGGGAAGCAAGGTCGATCTGAACTTGCTTGGTTGCCGGAACGCCGCTGGCGGTCGCCGGAATCGCTCCTTCTTCCCATTGCAAAGGCGTTTGGAGACGTCATCTGCTATGAGGATTTTCGCTACATAAAGAAATGCGAATCACCAACATGCACGATGCTGTTTGTCGATAAAACCCGCGCCCATACCCGCCGGTGGTGCAGCATGGCGCTTTGCGGCAATCGTGCGAAACAGGCCGCCCACCGGGAGCGCGTTCGCGGCGAATAGAGATCCCGCGTCTCGCAAATAGAGAGACGAGGTCGACCCAATGCTTCCGGGGTCGATAGCCGTCGTTCCGCCCCGTCTCTGGTCGCGGGACCTTTCCGACATCCCTTTCGCAAATGGAACCCAAGCAGCACCGCAAGGTAATGCTCAAGGTGTCGCGCCGCCGTTTTTCAGGCGTTTATGTGGTCGCCCTCACGCTCAGTTGCCGGAGTGGAGGGCCAAGACATCCAAGGCTCTCAAATTTCTCAACCTATCCTCTCGCGGTAACCTTGAAAACGCAAATTGACAAGTTACGCGCCCGCTAGTAACCCAGTAAATACTGTTTTGAAGGTTACGTAAAAAGCCTTTCAGGAGACTGGTCATGAGTGCCGTGCGGTATGCCAAGGTCGATGTGGATGGTGTTAACGTTTTCTATCGCGAGGCCGGAGATGCAACGAAGCCGGTGCTGCTGTTGCTGCACGGCTTTCCGAGTTCCAGCCACATGTTTCGCGATCTCATTCCACTATTGTCGGATCGCTTTCATGTCGTGGCTCCAGACCTGCCAGGGTTCGGCCAGTCTGACATGCCATCGCGCCAGAGCTTCACCTACAGCTTCGATAACATCGCGACGGTCATCGACCGCTTTACCGAGATTGTCGGTCTCAAGAGATTCGCGATCTACATCTTTGACTACGGCGCGCCGACGGGCTTGCGCATCGCTGTGAAGCATCCTGAGCGGATCACGGCAATCATCTCCCAGAATGGCAACGCCTACGAGGAAGGTCTGAGTGAGGGGTGGAATCCCATCCAGGCCTATTGGAAAGAACCGTCAGAAGCCAATCGCGCCGCGCTTCGCCCGTTTCTCGCTCCCGAGACGACGCACTGGCAGTACACGCATGGCGTTTCCGACGTCTCGGTGATCTCGCCGGACGGGTATGGTCTCGACAACTTCTATCTTGCGCGACCCGGCGCCGATGACGTTCAGCTTGATCTCTTCGGCGACTACAAAAGCAACGTTGCGCTCTATCCGAAATTTCAAAACTTCTTTCGTTCCCATAAAACGCCTCTTCTCGCCGTTTGGGGCAAGAACGATCCATTTTTTGTTCCTGCAGGTGCGGAAGCGTTCAAGTGCGACAATCCGAACGCGGTCGTCAAATTCTACGACACGGGTCACTTCGCTCTCGAAACTCACGCGGATGAGATCGCGGCGGACATTCGCAGCTTCTTGTCTTGATCCTTCACACCGTCGGTCGCTGGGCTGGTCTGCTGACGACCACTTTTTTCTGCGGAGTATTCATCATGCGTGCCATCGTTCTTGAGAAATTCGGCGGCCTGGACAGCCTCGTCTATAAAGACATTCCGGAGCCCGAGCCAAAGGCGGGTTACGTTGTCATCGAAATCAAAGCTTTCGGTATCAATCACGCCGAAATGCATATGCGTCGAGGCGAATGGGCGGAAGCCGCCGAGGTTAGCGGGATTGAATGCGTCGGCATCGTAAAGTCGTGCCCCGGCGGTGAATTTCCCGTCGGTGCAAAGGTCGCTGCGCTCATGGGCGGCTTGGGTCGCACGATCAACGGCAGTTACGCGGAGTACACGCGTGCGCCGGTTTCGAACGTCGCGTTGATCGAATCCAATCTGCCGTGGGCTGAGCTTGCGGCGATCCCCGAGACATATGCCACGGCCTGGACTTGCCTGTTTCGCAATCTCGAAATTCAGAAAGGGCAGCTTTTGCTTGTCCGCGGCGCGACGTCGTCGTTTGGCTTGGCGGCGGTTAAGATGGCTGTGAACGCCGGCGCTCGCGTGATCGCCACGACACGGAGCAAGGAGCGGTTTGCCAAACTCGAGGCGCTCGGTGTTGAGCGGTGCGAAATCGAGGGGCCGAAAATGTCCGAGAGGCTGGCGGAGAGCAAGACGCTCGACGCCATCCTCGATCTTGTCGGTAACAGCACGATCATGGACTCGCTCAATATGCTGAAGCGCGGCGGCCGGGCCTGCTTGGCAGGCTGGTTGGGCGGTCTCGAACCGATACACGATTTCAATCCGCTTCTGCAGATGGCGAGCGGCGTCAACCTCACGTTTTTTGGCAGCTTCGTTTTTGGAAATCCCGGCTTTCCGCTGTCGGATGTGCCTTTGCAAGACATCGCGCGGCAAGTCTCGGAGGGAAAGCTGAGTGCGAAGCCTTCGCGAATTTTCAAATTCGAGGAAATCCGTGAAGCGCACCGCGTCATGGAAGCCAATGAGGCGAATGGAAAGCTGGTTGTCGTTCACGGCTGAAACATCAGCGCAGTGAGAACCGTATGGGCGTTGCCGACAAATCCAAAGCAGCGCGGAGAGATGGTAATTATGTCTGAAGTAGAAGACGTCGACGCCCTCATTTTGGGGAGCGGCCAGGGCGGCAAGCAGCTGGCATGGCACCTGGGCCGATCCGGAAAAAAGGTTGCTGTTGTCGAGCGGCGCTGGGTTGGCGGTTCTTGTCCGGCCGTCGCATGTCTTCCGAGCAAAAATGAGCTCTGGAGCGCTAAAGTCGCCCACATCGTGCACAACGCGAAAAATTTTGGCACCGAGATCGGTAGCGTGACGACGAACGTCGCAAAGGTTCGTCAGCGAAAGAATGACATGGTTGATCGCGAGAAGGTGCTTCACCTCAGCGCCTACAAGGCGAGCGGCGCAGAGCTGATCATGGGGAGTGGCCGGTTCACCGCTCCCAAGACTATTGAGGTCGGCTTGAATGATGGCGGAACGCGTATTTTGAGAGGCAACGACGTCGTTATTAACGTCGGCTCTCATGCTGCCATTCCGAATGTTCCAGGGCTGCTCGAATCTCGTCCTCTGACGCATATCGAGGCGCTGGAACTCGACTATGCTCCCGAGCGATTGATCATTCTCGGAGGCGGATATGTCGGAATCGAAATGGCACAAACGTATCGCCGCTTTGGCAGTCGTGTGGTCATCATAGAGCCCGGAGAGCAACTGATGGGGCGCGAGGATGCCGATGTCGCGTCCGAGATGCTGGGAATCTTGGTGTCCGAAGGGATCGAGGTTTTTCTCGGCGCAACTCCAATCGACGTCCAGGGAATGTCGGGGGACGCTGTTGCCGTCGTTATCCGTTCATCATCGGGAGATAAAAGGATCGAAGGCAGCGATTTGCTGGTTGCTGTTGGACGTGCGCCGAATACGTCCGGGATCGGATTGAATGCGGCCGGTGTTGATGTGACGGATCGCGGGTTCATTCGTGTCAACGAAAGCCTGCAGACGACGGCGCCTGGCGTTTGGGCAATTGGTGAGTGTGCGGGAAGCCCGCAATTCACGCATGTTTCCGTCGATGATTTCCGAATTGTGCGCGAGAACATGGCTGGAGGCACGCGGAAGACGAGCGACCGTCTCGTTCCCCACGTCATGTTTACCGATCCACCGCTTGCTCGTGTCGGCATGGATGAGGGAGAAGCTCAACGGCAAGGCGTTCCGGTACGCGTCGCCCGACTGCCGATGAGCCACGTGTTGCGCACGAACGCGACAGATGAGGTCGAGGGCTTTATGAAAATTCTGGTCGGCGCAGACGATGATCGAATCCTCGGATTTTCGATGATTGGAGCCGAGGCAGGGGAAGTGATGACGACCGTGCAGACCGCGATGCTTGCAGAGCTTCCCTATCCCAAGCTGCGTGATGCCGTTATTGCCCATCTCACCTATGCCGAGGGGTTGGGGCCGCTGCTTGGAAATGTGCCCGGCAGCGCCTGACGGACGATTTTGGCAATTGCTCCATGACTATAGTGGAAATCGAAGCGCCGTCATAAGCGCTTCGGTTTTCGTCTTGTTACGTTACTGATGGTCGAAAGACGCATCATTTTTTCAAGCTTTTGGCCATTCGCTTGAGAGATCGATGGTGAATGACGCGGACCGTCGCTTCCAGCATGTCGAGCTTCTTGGCCAGATCGCGTGCGGAATCTCCATTCAGCGAAATTCCCGCGACTATTTCCTGATTTCGTTCTGGCAGAGCTTTGATAAGCCGCTCAACATCGTACCTGGCGAGAGACTCTTCGGCGGTCGCGCTGACACTGACGGCCAGTTCTGCGAGCTTGCCTGGAAGCACATGGTGTCTACGTCGCCGTCTTAATTCATCGACGATTTTATTTTTTGCGATCGTTACAACCCAAGGCATGACCGGGAGTGATGTATCCCAGCGATGCCGCTGGGCGTGGAAAGCGATGAGAGTTTCCTGAAGGATATCGTCGAGGTCGCCGGTCGAAAGCTGATACCGCTGTAATTTTGAAACCAAAGCGGCGCGCAGCATTCCAGGAAGGCGCTTCAATAGCTCGCTGTATGCCTGATCATCGCCGGCAACGGCACGTCGCATCAATCCAGTGCAAAATGTCTCTTGCTGCTCTCGATGGGCCCGCCTCGGCGTGCTCGATGCGAGCGACTCGACGTTTATCGCCGCGCCACCGCGCGAGCGGTCGGCTGTTCGTTGCGAGTTGGGATTGTGTCCGCCATTGGCGTCTTGAGATCTCGATCGAGGCATCCGCGATATCTGACAGCAAAGATGTTCGAAGAGGGTTTTGACGCCGGCTCGTGGCGTCATTCGAAGTCTGAGATTGTGACTGCCGCTGCAGTTTCTGACGACTTTTATAGTAACCTAATAAATAGGCATGTAACGGTTATTATTTGTGAGCCGTACATGTCAACCTGAGGCAACAAAATTTAGCGAGGCGAATTGGCTCATGGCGATTTATCGCTGTTTTTATGGCGAGTTTTGCGACGGGAAGCAGAAGTCGCAATGTCCGATTTCCCCAAGGCAATCAGACCTCCATTCGTAACTGATAAATAAGATAAAAAGAGGTTATTAATGCGTAGAAGGCTGGCGAGGACTTCTAAGTGGCGGCATGCCGGAAAACACGGTCACGCGCCCATCTTTCTAGCTAATGCGGTCGCTCTCGATTTCCTAAACGCGCTCGCGCCGCCGCCGGGCGCCGAGATGAGGCCGCTTAAGTCAGGAACAGATTTTCTGCACTGGCTAGAGAGCGCGGAGCTGGTTTGCTCTAACGTTGCGCGGTATTTTCGCGAGGCGGTCAATTCCTCAGATCTGGATATTGTCGCGGACGACGCCAAGCGGCTTGGCGACTGGTTTCGCAGTTTCATAAATGAATATGCAGGTCGTCGGTTATGTCCATCTGCCGTGGAAGATCTGGCGCCGCTCAATGCGATCTTGAGACGGGATGCGCGCTTCGGTCAGATCGCGCAAACGACATGCGCAGAGCCAAAATTGTTCTGGGAGTTTAAGCGGCGTTTCATGACGCCGATGGACTTGTTATTTCCCGTTGCGAACGCGATGGCCGAGATGCTGTGCAAAGATGATTTGGCAAAAGTTAAGGTGTGCGAGGCAAAAGAATGCACGCTGCTTTTTCTCGATCGGACACATGGCGGCAAGAGACGGTGGTGCAGCATGAGTGCTTGCGGCAACCGCGCGAAGCAAAAAATCCGTAGGACACTGCCGAAGCCGCCGGAATGATTGACTTCGAATATGCTTGCCTCGTGCGGGAGGACTTTGGTGTCATCTCGAAATTTTATGTTCGGCGTGAAACGTCCTGCGTGAACCTTCCGAAGTTGGGCTTTGAGTACCTGCAAAAGCTGCAGCCGCTCGTGAGACCGTATTTCAGTCAGGAGGTTCCGTATGTCGACTTTTCTCAGATGCCTTTTCGTAGCGGTCGTCTTGTCCGCGATCGCAGGCAGCTTGGCTGTCGCCGGCGGCCACGATGATCCGCGCGCGTGTGACGATCACGCTTTCCGGCACTGCCGTTGATGCAAGACGTTCATCTATTGCGCGCGCAATGGATTTTTAAGTAGAGATTTGGGTGTCTGTGGTGGTCCGCTCCGCTGACACGGCTAGGGGCGGCTCGGGCTGAGTGAGCGATCCGGTTATTTCCAACGCTAACCGGATACTGCGATCCGCTCACTAAATACGAAATACCGTTCGCGTTCCGCTCTGTTGCAGGAGCGCGTGAGCAAGCTGGTCTCCGGCGGCGGTGAGCTGACCGTTCGCGTCGAGCCAGCCATGATCGGTCGCAAAGCGTGCCACTTCGTCGGCGCTGCCTCCGCCAGAGAGCATTCCAGTAAAGCCTAAAACGACACTCAGATGATCTTGGGAGGCCACGTCTTTATGATCAGGAGGTTGTTGCACGAATTTCCTCCGCTCGCGGTTAACTTCAAAGGGAGATCATCCCGGCTGGCGTGACGGTGCGCTATAAATTTGCTCCCTCGTCACCGGGGGGACGGGAACAGCTATATCGGTTTTAAATTCGTCAGGTAGGATCGATTGTTCATGGCTGTCGTGTCGTGCACGAATGCGCGCTCTCGCTATAGAGAGGGCTAGCCGCCTCATTGCTGGCCGCAGCCGGGCCCGATGGAAGGCACAAATTTTTTTGTTTTTTGAAATGGCGCGCCCGAAAGGATTCGAACCTCTGACCCCCAGATTCGTAGTCTGGTGCTCTATCCAGCTGAGCTACGGGCGCTTTTTTCGTTGCGGAGGGGCCGGATGCCCATCCGGCCGTAAGGCCGGGCGACGAAGGAACCCTCTCTAGTGGCTCACGGCGGCGAGCGCAAGACCCCTCTTTCGCAAGCATCGTGACGTCTCGCCGCGCTTGCAAGGGGCGGGCCGATCTCCGGCTTGCTCAGTCGACAGGTCGGTCCGGCAACTCGATGCGAAACCGGGCGCCGATTGCGCTGTCGACGAGCGTCAGGCTGCCGCCGTGGGCCTGTACAAGCTCAGCCGCGATGGCGAGCCCGAGGCCGGTGCCGCCCTTCTTCGTCGAAGCCTGAAAGGCCTTGAAAAGGTTCTCGCGTGCCTTCTGTGGCACGCCTGCGCCGTTATCCATCACATCAATAATGACCTTGCGGCTCTCGCGGTGGGCGGTGACGCGCACCTCGCCATCCGTTTTGCCTTCGATGCTCTCGATGGCCTGCACAGCGTTGCGGATGAGGTTCGAGAGGACACGGAACAGGTGCTCGTGGTCCGCATCAATCAGGAGTGCAGGGTCGATATCGGTCGTGAAAGCGATGGTGCCTTCCCGCGGCAGGCCTTGGCTGTCGGCCACCTCGTCGATGAGCGGTTTCAGCGGCATCAGCTCGCGCCGGGGTGCGGCCTCCGATACGCCGCCGAACTTGAGCGATGAATTGCAGAACTGAATGGCGCGGTCGAGCGAGGCGATCAGCTTCGGCACGAAGCGCTGCACAGTCGGATCGGGAATGGCAACGAGGCGATCGGAGATCAGCTGTGCGTTCGCCAGCATATTGCGGAGATCGTGGTTGATCTTGGAGACGGCCATGCCGAGTTGCGCGAGGCGGTTCTTTTGTACGAGCAAGCTCGAAAGCTGGCGCTGCATGCTTGCGAGTTCGCGCTCGGCAACCCCGATTTCATCGCGGCGGCCGGTATCGGGCATGATGCGGCTTTGGTCTTCGGGGTTCTCCGAAAAGTGCAGCATGTTGGTCGTGATCTGCGTCAGCGGCTTCACGAACAGGCGGCTCAGCGCGAAATAAACGACGACGGCCGTCAGCAGCGAAAGGATAATCGACAGCCACAGGATATTCATGCCGTAGCGGATCATCGCGGCTTTCAGCGGTGCTTCGGGAATGACAATTTCGATCAGGCTGTTGTTGTCGGGGCCGCTGTGGCCGATGACGCGGATGGTGCGATCGTTCGACAACAGGGTCGTCACGGCATCGCGAGCCTGCTCGATATGCGTCGACAGGCTTTGCCAGAAGGAATTGGATTCGGGCGGCAGGTAATAAACGTAGTCGATCGATAGGTCGCCGTCGGGCGGATAGACAAGACGGCGTTCGTTGACGGTGCGGGAGGCGATCGCCTTCACTTGTGCAGTTCGGAGAAGGTCGGCGCGCAGAGCCGAAGGGATTTGACCTCCTGGGAACGCATCCGATGCCAGTGCTGCAAGCTGGGCGGCGGTCAGGCGTTCCTGCAGCCAGGTCACGCGATAGCTCGATATCGATGGCAGGAAGATCAGGGCTTCGGCGACCAAAACGAAGATGGCCGTCAGCAGAATGAGTTTGGTCGGGAGGCCACGGCTTTCCCAGAAACGCGCCACGGCACGCCACGGCGCCACGAAGACCGAAGCCGCTCCCTTGGCGTCATGGTTGTTTTTATCGTCGCCGTTGAAAATTGCGCGCTGCACTGGACCGAGCATCTCCTACGCGGAGATCATTAACCGAGCTTCGCGAGCAACGCGATGACTTTACGCAAAAAGGGGTTACTCGGCACTGTTGCAAAGTAACGGATCGCCGCTTTTTTATTGATCTCGGAAAATGTCGGATAGGGCGAGATCCATTGCGTCATCGCTTTGATATTCAGGCGCTGGGAAATGGCGAGCGACCACATCTGAATGATTTCTCCGGCTTCGGCGCCGACGATGGCCGCGCCGAGAATTTGGCCGCGCTTCGTCGTGATGACTTTAATGTGGCCCTCCGTCTTACGCTCGATCTGAGCGCGGTCATTTTCGTGATAGGGCCAGCGCAGAACATTGACGCGGCCGTATTTGGTGCTGGCTTCAGCCTCGCTCAGGCCGACGCACGCGAATTGCGGTTCGGTGAAGACGACGCGCGGCGTGGAACGGCCAACCGTTTTTGCCGACTGACGAAACAGGGAGCGGCGAAGCACGACGTCGGCCTGCTCAGCGGCAACGTGTGCGAAGCGAAGGCCGCCTGCGGCATCGCCTATGGCATAGACGCGCTTGTTTGTGGTCATCAAGCTTTCGTTAACTTTGATCGCGTTGCCGGCGACTTTGATGCGGGCATTGTCGAGGCCGAGGTCGGCGACGTTGGCTTTGCGGCCTGCGGCGACGAGAATCGCTGAGCCTTCGATCCGTTCCGTTTCGCTTTCGCCGTTGCCTGCGATTTCGACCGTGATGTTGCCGACCGTGCCGGAGACGCGCGTGATGCGGACGCCTTCGCGGAATACGATGCCTTCAGCGGCAAGCTGCGTCAGCAACACGACAGCCAATTCAGAATCTTCATCGCCAAGCGCGTCGGCAGCGTCGATGACGGTGACACGGGAGCCGAGGCGCCGATGGGCCTGCGCCAGTTCGATGCCTGTCGTCCCGGCACCTACGACGATGAGATGCGGAATGGGCGCGTTGTTATCGAAGATCGTCTCGTTGGTGAAATAGGGAACGTCGGCCAAGCCCGGAATTGGCGGGATGGTTGGTGAGGATCCCGTTGCGATGACGAAGCGGCGCGCGGAGATGCGATATTCACCGGCGGCAACTGTGGTCGGGTTCAGGAATTTGGCGGCGGCGGAAATCACCTGGATGCCCATGCCGCCGAAGCGCTCGACCGTCGTGTTCGGCGCAATGCGGGCAATGACGTCCGTAACGTAGCGGTTGACCGCCGCATGATCGATCAGCGGTTCGACACCGCGAATACCGAAGGGCGATGCGGTCCGCATATCTTGGGCGCGCTTGGCAGCGGCCAGAAGAGCGTTGGCGGGAATGCTGCCGTAGTTGAGGCCATCGCCCCCCATCTTATGTTTTTCAATGAGCACGACTCGCTGTCCGAACGCAGCTGCCGTCGTCGCGACGGCGACGCCACCCGCGCCCGCGCCGATGACGCAGAAGTCAGCATTGACGGTGTGCGTCTCGGGATGGGGTTCGACAGTATCCTTGGGCATGGAGAAGGTATCCGGTCATCGCGAGGCCATAGCGATTAGATTAATACGGCGGCGCGACTTTTCACGCTGGAGATCGGGCCTATCCCCTGCCGGAAATGGGGGATACGAGCAGATGTCGGCCAATTTCGACGATGTGCAAATGCAAGCGGGCGGCGTTTTCTATCGTTTGCGCGCGCACGGCCTGCGTTGACTTGCCCGCGCAGCCCCACTATAAGAGCCCGAATTCCGGAGACATGCGCAATCGGCTGGGGTTTTTGCCCAGGCGACGCGTTTTTGTAAACATCGGAAAAATAATAGCAATTATGCTGCTTGGGCCGGCGCGGTAAGCGCCAGGACCGGTGGCTTTGAGAGACTTGGACGGAGACTTCCGTGAAGCGCACATATCAACCGAGCCGCCTTGTCCGCAAGCGCCGCCACGGATTTCGCAAACGCATGCTGACGGCTGGCGGTCAGAAGGTTCTGGCACGCCGTCGCGCGAAGGGCCGCAAGCGTCTTTCGGCCTAATCGGGTCTAAGGCCTAGGCCCCGCTGCCCGCGTCTTGCGGCTCTGGAGGCTGTCATTCCTATTTTGCCAACGCTCAAGGCGCGATCCGAATTTCTCGCTGTCCGCGGAGGTCGGCGTCAGTCTACGCCGGCATTCCTGATCGAAATGCGCGAACGCTCCGCTGCCACCATGCGTGGCGGCGGCTTTGTCGATTCTGCGGGGCCGCGCTTCGGGTTCACGATCACCAAGAAAATCGGCAACGCCGTTACGCGGAACCGTATCCGCAGGCGTCTCAAAGCGGCATTCGCCGCTGAAACCAAGGCGAAGAGCCTGGGCGCCTGCGATTATGTCGTGGTCGCTCGGCATGCCGCGCTTGACCGGCCGTTCGATCTGCTGCTTGGCGACGTCAATCGGGCGCTCGCCGCATTGCACAGTGTTAAGTCGCGCCACGCCGACCGAACTGACAAAAAAGGGTCAGCGTGACTGGGTGTCTACTTCCCTTTATGACCAGTTTCCTCCATCGCTTCCGGGCAACAAAAGGCCTGAAGAAGCCCGCTCCAGTTCGAGGATTTGATGAGCACGCCTAGCGATCCAAAAGACCAGAACAACCTGATCATCGCCGTAGTGCTGTCGATCCTTGTGTTGATCGGTTGGCAGTATTTTTTTGCAGCACCGCAGATCAAGCACGAGCAGGCGAAGCAGGCCTATAACAAGCAGCTCGACGCGCAGAACAAAGGCACGGCGACATCGGAAAGCCCGCCAAACGTTGCGAACGCTCCGATCGCGGGACCGTCTGCGAGCGTGCCGGCGAGCGGCCAGCCGACGACGGGTCTGCCGGTTAAATCACGCGAAGAAATTTTGAAGGAGACGCCGCGCGTACCGATCTCGACGCCGTCGCTTGAAGGCTCGATCGATCTCAAGACCGGCCGCATCGATGACCTCGTGCTCCGGAAATATCACGAGACGGTCGATCCCAACAGCCCGATGGTAACGCTGCTGTCGCCTGCGGGGTCGTTCGATCCCTATTTTGCGGAGTTCGGCTGGGTGCCGCAGGTCGGTTCGACGATCAGGGTGCCGGATCGCGATACCGTCTGGAAAGTCGAAAGCGGCGCGAAGCTGACGCCGGAGACGCCCGTTACCCTCGAATGGGACAACGGCCAGGGCGTCATCTTCCATCGCACGATTTCGATCGACAAAGACTACATGTTCAAGATCGTCGACGAGGTCGAGAACAAGACGAGCAGCGATATTTCGCTGCTGCCGTATGCGCGCGTGCATCGTAGCGGCCATCCGCCCGATCACGCTTATTACGTTCTGCATGAAGGTCTCGTTGGCGTTTCGGGCGATCACGGCCTGATCGAGGACACCTACGCCAACGCCGTCAAGGAAGGCGTGCCGCGCACGTTCGAAAACGTCGTCGGTGGTTGGCTCGGCATCACCGACAAGTATTGGGCGACGGCGCTCGTTCCCAATCAGACGGCGCCCTATCGCGCCATGTATTCAGCGCTTCCGGCGCGCGATCCGGCAGGCCGCGATGCTTTCCAGACCGACTATCTGCTCGGCGCGGTAACGGTTCCGCCCGGCGAGCGCAAGGGCGTCGAAGGCCATCTTTTTGCCGGCGCCAAGCAAGTGTCGCTGATCGACGGCTACGAAAAGGCGCTCAACATTCTGCGCTTCGACCGGCTGATCGACTGGGGCTGGTTCTATTTCATCACGCGGCCGCTCTTCAGCCTGATGGAGATGATCAACGGCGTGGTGCACAACTTCGGCATCACCATTCTCGTGCTGACCGTGATCGTGAAGGCGGCGTTCTATCCGCTCGCGAGCAAGCAGTATGAGAGCATGGCGCGCATGAAGAAGATGCAGCCGGAAATGCAGCGGATCAAAGAGCAATATAAAGACGATCCGCAGCGTCAGCAGAAAGAGATCTTCGATCTCTACCGCACGCAGAAGATCAATCCGCTGGCGGGATGCTGGCCGATCCTCTTGCAGATCCCGGTGTTCTTCGCGCTCTATAAGGTGCTGTTCGTCACTATCGATATGCGTCACGCGCCGTTCTTCGGCTGGATTCACGACCTGTCGGCGCCGGATCCGACGACCGTGTTCAACCTCTTCGGTCTGCTGCCGTATGACGTGCCGACGTTCCTGCACATTGGTGCGTGGCCGCTCGTCATGGGCATTACGATGTGGGTCCAGATGCAGCTCAACCCGCCGCAGCCCGATCCGATCCAGCAGCAGATCTTCCAGTTCATGCCGGTGATGTTCACCTTCCTGCTGGCAAGTTTCCCGGCCGGTCTCGTGATCTACTGGGCGTGGAGCAACACGCTGTCGATCTGCCAGCAGCTCCTGATCAACAAGAGGAGCGGCGCGGAGATTCATTTGTTCGGGAATCTCAAGCGAGCGTTCGCACCACTGTTACGACTATTCGGGGCGAGCGGCAGCGGTAGCGGCGGCTCCGGTAAGTAGCATTTCTCAAAGGCCCGGCTCGTTCCGGGCCTTTGCAATTGGAGCCTGGTCATGGCTGAAACAGAGACCCTATCGGCAGATGAGATCGAGAATGGACGGCGGCTTTTCACGCGCGCGTGGACGTTCTCGCGCGGCACGCCCGATCTCGATCATCTCCCGCCCGACGACCGGCCGGAAATCGCGTTCGCAGGCCGGTCGAATGTCGGCAAGTCGAGCCTGATCAATGCGCTTGTCGGACAGCTTCGATTGGCGCGCGCCTCGAACACCCCAGGCCGCACGCAGGACCTCAACTTTTTCACCGAACCCAATGACGAGCTCTATCTCGTCGATATGCCGGGCTATGGCTTCGCGGAAGCGCCGAAGGACAAGGTTGCGGCGTGGAACAAGGTGCTGCGCGCCTATCTCGCTGGGCGGCGCACGCTTCTGCGCGTGTTCCTGCTGGTCGATGCGCGGCACGGGCTGAAGCCGGTCGATGATGAGATCATGGCGCTGCTCGACGGCGCGGCGGTGTCCTATCAGGTGGTGCTGACGAAGGTCGACAAGATCAGCAAGACCGATCTCGAAAAAGTCGCCGAGCGGACGCAGGAGGCGCTCGCGAAGCACCCGGCGGCGTTTCCGCAGCTCATTCTGACGTCGTCGGAAAAAGCCCTCGGTTTCGAAGAGCTGCGCGGAACGATCGCGCAGTTGCTTGCATCCCACGGCAGCTAAGGCTCAGTGGCCGAACTTCTTCATCAACGTCGTCACGATCGCCATGCCTTGCTCGCCGAACGTCGCGAGCGCGCCGCCGATCACGGCTGCGACCGTCCAGCTGAAAATGCGAACGATGGTGCGGCCGATGTTGGCGCGAACTTTCACTTCAACGATTTGATCGGGAAGTGCCGTTTCAGCGGCAACGCCGTCAGCGCCGATCGAGCGTGCCGAGACGATGATCTGGAGATCCGACCAGCCGCGATACTGCGGCGTGATGTTGAAGCGCCAGCTCGCGAAATCATCGCTCGAATAGCCGAGATTGCTCTCAATCCACTGCGTCTCGGGCGAGGTCGATTCAATATAGAAGCCGCCATCGGGCGCGCGGATGCGGACTGACATCGCCTTCGTCACGGCGACCGTGTGCTGCCAGACCTGACCGCCGCCATCGAGACCTTCCGTCAGAGCTTTCACGGAAGACTTCGCGATGCGGATCTCGGCGCGGACGGTTTTGCCGACGCGCATTGCGCGCGGAATGTTTTCAGCAAGCTGACCGGTTTCGACGTTCGCGCCTTTGCCACGCTTCGGTGCGGGAGCGCGGCGCTGGGCTTGCGGCGGTGCCGGCGATTGCGGTGCGGAGGGCGCGCCGATCGGTGCGCCAGGACGAAAGACTGTATCCTGCCCGAGATTCGGTCGCTGAGCCTGGATGGGTGCAGGTGCTGCGCCTGGAGCGCCCATTGGAGGCGCGCCCATCGGGCCTGTTGGCGACAGGCTCGGTCCGGGCGGCCCGAATTGCGGCGATCCGCCTTGCATTGGGACTGGTCCTTCCGGACGCGGCCGGGCCGATGCCGGACCACCTAAGCCCGGCGCGGGAATTGGCGGCGGCTGGACGGACGAGGGCTGCGGGCGTGGCGGCAGATCGAACATGCCGCGCTGGTGCGGAGCGACAGCGCCTGGATTTCCTGCCGGTCCAGGAGGTGCCGATTGCTGGTCTCCGGCCGGCTGATAGGGCGAGGGAAAAGCTTGTGGGCCCTGCGGCGCACCGGGACCGGGCTGTTGCGGCTGCCGCGAGGGCAGCCGCAGGGACGGTTCGCGCGGATACTGCGCTGGTGTACCAATTTGGCCTGGGCCGGGGGCAGGGCGCGGTCCGGCACCCTGGCTGGGTCCGCGATCCAAGGCAGGGGCGGGCGCCCCGAACGATGGTTCATGCCGCGGTTCTTGCTTCGGCTCGCCGACGCCGGTCGGCAGACGCGGTTCCTGGGCCGCTGGTGCCGGTGTAGAAAACGGCCGCGACGGCATGGGCGCAGGGGCGGGTTCGGCTGCAGCCGGAGATGATCTCGGAGGTTCGGCTTGGTGCGGTTCCGCTCCGGGGCCGGCGTCGAACGAATGCGGTGCCGGCGGACCGATCGGCTCGCCCTGCTCCCCGCTGGACGCGTCCCGGCCAAATGGCCCGTCGAATGCGGGGGTCTGAGGAAATGGCGGCGCGGGGATGGGATCTGAGTGTTGGGACTGCTCCGGAAATGCCGTTTGCGGAGAGGGATCATGCGCCGACGGCGGAGCGGTAGGCAGCGGATCGGAGCGCTCGGATAGCGGATGCCGCGGCATGTCCTTCATGATGTCGCGCAGAGACGGTGCGGAGCGCGACTGCACGCGTTCGCGGGCGCGGGCCAGGACATCGTCGGCTACGGGCGGCTGGGGCTGTTGCGGCGGCGCTGGTGCTTCACGCGGCGGATTGAGCGCAGCTTGAAGCGCACGAATGGCGTTTTCGAAGGTCAAACCGTGCGCTTCGAGGATTTCAGCGGCAATGCTTCTGGCATCGCCGACGATGGCGGCGAGCACGATGGCGCCGTTGATGTCACGCCTGCGGCTGCCACGCGCTGCGGCCGCTGCGGCTTCGAGAATGCGGCGAACCTCGGCCGAGACGCCGAGCGAATCCTGCGGCGGTGCACCGCTCGGAGTGCCTTCGAGCACGCGGGAAATGACGTCGCCTTTGATCCGTTCACCGCTGATATGGCTCGCGTCGAGCACGGCAACGGCATCGGGATCGTCACAAAGGGCTGCGAGCAAATGCTCAAGCGAGACCTCTGACGCCCCCGTCGCGCCGGCAAACTCGGCGCCGCGCGCCAACGTTGCCGCCAGTTCCGACGACATCGGGATTTGGGTAATATCTGGTGCCGTCACGCCCACGACATCTCCTGAAACGAAGGCCAAGACGGGCAGACTGGCCAAGACTCGTTGCGATAGCGTGTCGAAAACACACGCTGATGGCAAGGTTATAGCAATGGCACGCGCGTTGGCAGGCCGAGAATGGTTTTCGTCCCCAGATGGCGGGCGTTTACCTGCGTCAGGACCGCCCGCAGGGCAACAACGCCTGGAAATCCATTGAGACCCGCCACCGAGCCGCTATAAGACCGCGACAACGCGCCCGGCTCCCCGCCAGGCGGTGCATTTTGGCCATAGGGGGAAACTCGTGACGTCAGCGAAACCTCTCTCGGAAAAAGTTGCCGCAACTCAAGCCGCTTCGTCGGCCGAAAGTCCGCTGACAGCGCATCAGCAGGCGCGCATTCTCGCGGAAGCGATTCCACACCTCATTGATTACGACGAAAAGAACGTCGTCATCAAATTCGGCGGTAACGCCATGGGCGATGAGGCGCTGTTCAAGGCGTTCGCGCAGGATGTCGTCTATCTGAAGCAATCGGGCATCAACCCGATCGTCGTGCACGGCGGCGGGCCGCAGATCGGCAATATGCTGCAGAAGCTCGCGATCAAATCCGATTTCGTCCATGGGCTGCGGGTGACGGACAAGCCGACCGTCGAAGTCGTCGAGATGGTGCTTGCGGGCAAGATCAACAAAGAGATCGTGTCGGCGATCAACCGGCAGGGCGGCAAGGCCGTTGGCATCTCGGGCAAAGATGCCAATCTGATGATCGCGAAAAAGATCACGGAGATGCCCGATCCGCAGTCGAACATCATGAAGCATGTCGACATTGGATACGTCGGTGATCCGCTGGAAGTTAATCCGCATATCGTCGAAGTGATTTCGAAGTCCGATCTCATTCCGGTCATCGCGCCGGTTGCGATCAGCCGCGAAGGCGAGACGCTGAACGTCAACGCCGATACGTTCGCTTCGGCGCTTGCGGCGCGCATGCAAGCCAAGCGCCTGCTGCTGCTGACCGACGTCACGGGTGTTCTCGACGAGAACAAGCAGCTCATTCCGAGCCTGACGATCGACGAAGCGAAAGCGATGATCAAGAAGGGCGCGATCTCGGGCGGCATGATCCCGAAGATCGAGGGCTGTATCGAAGTCGTCGAAGCAGGTGTCGAGGGCGTCGTCGTGATCGACGGGCGGGTGCCGCATTGCGTGCTGCTCGAGCTCTTCACCGAGCATGGTGTCGGTACACTCGTCAAACGGGCCGAGCGCAAGAAGGGCCGTAGCTAATGGCAGCTCCGGCAGGACAGGCAGGCTTGCCGGCTGCAGCCATGACGCGACCTGGTTTCGATCACGTCGAGACGTGGATTTTCGATCTCGATAACACGCTCTATCCGGCGTCGTGCGATCTGTTCGCGCAAGTCGATCAGCGCATGAGCGCCTTTATTGCGAAGACGCTAGGTGTGCCGCGTGAGCATGCGCGGCATTTGCAGAAGGCGTATTACCGGCAATTCGGCACGACGCTTGCGGGCCTGATGAAGGTGCATAAGCTGCAGCCAGGGCCGTTTCTCGAATACGTGCACGACATCGATTTGTCGGTGGTGCCGGAGTTGCCCGATCTTGCCGCGGCGATTGCCGCGCTGCCGGGGCGGCGGTTGATTTTCACCAACGGCTCGCGGCGGCATGCCGAGAACGTGGCGCGGAAGCTCGGCGTGCTGCATCTGTTTGAGGATATCTGCGATATCGCGGCGCTCGACTATGTGCCGAAGCCCGAGCGCGAAGCGTTCGACAGAATGCTGAAGCTTCACGCCGTCTCGGGCGCGCGTGCGGCGATGTTTGAAGACATGCCGCACAATCTGGAACCGGCGTCGAGCCTCGGCATGACGACGGTGCTCGTTCATTCCGACTACATCGACCATCCGGCGCAACTGAAGGTTCGCGAGTGGCGCGAGCTTCCAGAGCACGTGCATTACCTGACGCGGGATTTGACGGGGTTTTTGACGACGGAAGCGAAGCCGAAGCTCTCTCGCTGAAGCGGCAATGGTTATCTCAACCGCGGCCGATGAAGGGCATCGTGGTCGCCATCAGCGTCATGGATTGAACATTGGCGTCGAGAGGCAGGTTAGCGATGTAGAGTACGGCATCCGCCACATGCGAAACGTCCATGCGCGGTTCGATCATGGTCGTGCCGTTCGCCTGCAGAATGCCGCTGCCCATCTTTGAGGTCAGGTCCGTTGCGGCGTTGCCGATGTCGATCTGCGAGCAGGCGATGTTGTCGGTGCGGCCATCGAGAGACAGCGATTTCGTCAGCCCAGTGATGGCATGCTTGGTCGCCGTATACGCGACCGAGAAGGGGCGCGGGACTTGAGCCGAAATCGAGCCGTTGTTGATGATGCGGCCGCCTTTGGGATCTTGCGCCTTCATAATACGAACGGCTTCGCGGGCGCAGAGGAAACATCCCGTCAAATTCACATCAACGACGCGTTTCCATTCGCTGAGCGGCAGTTCGTCGATCGGAACGCCTTGGGTGAAGGTGCCGGCGTTGTTGAAGAGAAGATCGAGGCGGCCGAACGTTTTGCGGGTTGCGTTGAAGGCTTTTGCAACCGCCGTTTCATCCGCGACGTCAGCAGGCGCGATGAGGCATTTGCCACCATCGGGCGTTGCGAGGTTTGCCGTTTTTTGCAGCTCATCGACGCGACGACCGAGCAGCGCGACGTCGAAGCCGTTGGCCTGAAGTTTCAGGGCCACCGCTCGGCCGATGCCGGAGCCGGCACCCGTCACCAAAGCTACGCGCTTCGTATGAACCATGTTTTCATTCCATCCCGACGGCGTTGGCGCTGCATAGCGTGGAATGTCCGCGGGCGCCAGTTTCTGGCGTCGGGCGGCCATGCTAAAGGTGCGCCGGACCTGAGCGCTGCGTGGGGGCACGATCATGACCGAGGCGGGAATGGCAAGCGCGCGTTTTTGCGCCAATTGCGGGACGGCTCTGCAGGGAAAATTCTGCACTTCCTGCGGGACGCAAGCGGCCGCGGCGTCAGCGCCGGCGCCAAGCTCCGAAGGCTGGGGCAGCCTGTCGTCGGAATTTTTCAGCTCGCATGGTCGCAACGGTATTCACTCCGTCGCGCTGTCGTTTCTGCGCCATCCTGTCGATACCATCATCCGGTTGACGGACGATCCGACCTATCGCTCGCAGTGGGGGTTTCTGACGGCCACGGTCGGCGCGCAGATGACGCTCATCTATGTGTTGCTGCCGCGCGCCTTTGCGGCGCTGTTTCATGTGCCCAACACGGCGAACAGTTCGGCGGTCATCACGAACGAGATCGTGCAATACGTCGGCATGGCGATCCTGACGCCGATCCAATATTACGTTTGCCGGTGGCTCGGGACGCGGAAACGGTCGCCGATGTCGTATGTGAAGCTTTGCGTTTTGAGTGTTAGTTATGGCGCGCTGCTGTCGAGCCTTGTCGCGATCTTTTTCTTTCTGCTCGCTGTCGGCTTGTTGAAAAACGGAACCGCTGTCGATCTCGGAACGCTATGGCAAGGGCTGGCGGTGCTGACGTTGATTGCCATCCTGGTGTTCGTCACCGAAAGCCATCGTCGGTTCTGGGGGATGGCGTGGCCGATTGCGATCGGCGTGACGATCTCAATCGCGGCGCTGTCGTGGCTGGTCGTCTATCCGGGGCTTGGGGCGCTGATCGAACGCGGCGGCATTGCGGGCGCAGTCAGCGGGCTTTTCGGAAGTTGATGCGTTAGCGTGTCGGGACGGGCTTCTCGCCGCGGTAATCGTAGAAGCCGCGCTTGGTCTTGCGGCCGAGCCAACCGGCTTCAACGTATTTCACGAGCAGCGGGCAGGGGCGGTATTTCGAATCCGACAGGCCTTCGTAAAGCACCTGCATGACGCTCAAGCAGGTGTCGAGGCCGATAAAGTCGGCGAGTTCGAGCGGGCCCATTGGATGGTGGGCGCCAAGCTTCATCGCCTTGTCGATGGCTTCAACGGTGCCGACGCCTTCATACAGCGTGTAGACGGCCTCGTTGATCATCGGCAGCAGGATTCGGTTGACGATGAAGGCCGGAAAATCTTCCGACACGGCTGTGGTCTTGCCGAGGCTTTCGACGAAGGTTTTGGCGGTCGCGAACGTTTCGTCTTCCGTGGCGATGCCGCGGATCAGTTCGACAAGCTCCATCACCGGCACCGGGTTCATAAAGTGCATGCCGATGAAGTCTTCGGGACGATCGGTGCCCGACGCCAAGCGCGTGATCGAAATCGACGAGGTGTTGGACGCCAGCATCGCCGTCGGCTTCAGGTGCGGACAGAGTGCTGCGAAAATTTTGTGTTTCAGACTTTCGTCTTCGGTGGCGGCCTCGATGACGAGATCGCAATCGCCGAAGGCTTCGAGCGTCGGCGCGAAGGAGATGCGCTCTAACGCCTGGTCGCGCTTTTCCTCGGTGATGAGGCCCTTCGAGACCTGACGCGCCAGGTTCTTTGTGACGGCCTCAAAGCCCTTGTCGTAGGACTCTTTCTTGAGGTCGTTGATCGCGACCGAATACCCCGAGAGGGCCACGACGTGGGCGATGCCGCTGCCCATCTGGCCGGCGCCGATGACGCCGACCTTGCTGATCGTCCGGGCAGGCTGGACGCTGACCTTGCCTTTTTCCATCAGCTTCTGAGCTTGCGACATGAAGTCGGGTCCTCGCGGGTTTCGATGTTGTCTAGCGCGTTTATCTCAGGCCTTGGCTTTCTGCAGTTCGGCATCAAGCTCGGGCAGCGCCTGGAACAGGTCCGCGACAAGCCCGTAGTCGGCGACCTGGAAGATCGGCGCATCGCCGTCCTTGTTGATTGCAACGATGACTTTGGAGTCTTTCATGCCGGCGAGATGCTGGATGGCGCCGGAGATGCCGACCGCGATGTAGAGGTCGGGAGCGACAACCTTGCCGGTCTGGCCGACCTGCCAATCGTTCGGCACGAAACCGGCATCGACGGCGGCACGCGACGCACCCATCGCGGCGCCAAGCTTATCGGCAATCGGCTCGATATACTTCGTGAAGTTCTCGCCGTTGCCCATGCCGCGGCCGCCGGAGATGATGATCTTGGCGGACGTCAACTCCGGGCGATCCGACTTCGACAACTCGGCCTTCTCGAAGGTCGAGATGCCGACTGCAGCCGGAGCCGAAATCGTTTCGGCGGTGGCTGAGCCACCATCTGGCGCGGCCGCGAACGCAGCGGTGCGGACGGTGATGACTTTCACCGGTTCAGCCGACTGCACGGTCTGGATGGCGTTGCCGGCATAGATCGGACGCTCGAACGTGTCGGGCGCGACGACCTTGGTGACGTCGGAGATCTGCATCACGTCGAGCTTGGCGGCGACGCGCGGCAGTACGTTTTTGCCGAACGCCGTCGCAGCAGCAACAATTGCGGAATAATCCTTCGCAATCGACAGGATGACCGCGGCCACCTCTTCCGCCAAGCCATTGGCGAGCTGAGGGGCGTCCGCGACGAGAACCTTCGAAACGCCTGCGAGCTTGGTTGCGGTCTCGGCGGCGCTACCAACGTCGGAGCCAGCAACCAGGATGTGGACGTCTCCGCCAAGGTCCTTCGCCGCGGAAAGCGCTTTGGCAGTGGCAGGTGCGAGCGTCTTGCCGGAAAGTTCGGCGAGGAGAAGTGTCGTCATGATTAGAGAACTCCCGCTTCGCTTTTCAGCTTCTCGACCAGCTCTGCAACGCTGCCGACCTTGACGCCTGCTTTGCGCGTCGCCGGTTCGGCAGTCTTCAAAACTTTGAGCCGCGGTGCGATGTCGACGCCGAAGTCTTCCGGCTTCTTGACATCGAGCGGCTTCTTCTTGGCCTTCATGATATTCGGCAGCGACGGATAACGCGGCTCGTTCAGCCGCAGATCGGTCGTGACGATCGCGGGCAGGTTGAGCTTGATCGTTTCCAAGCCGCCATCAACTTCGCGCGTGACAGTGATGGAGCCTGCTTCCGGCACGACTTTCGAGGCAAACGTGCCTTGCGGCCAGTCGAGCAAGCTGGCGAGCATCTGGCCCGTCTGGTTGCTGTCGTCGTCAATTGCCTGCTTGCCCAGGATGACGAGATCGGGCTTTTCGGCTTCAACCAGTGCTTTCAAGAGCTTGGCGACGGCGAGCGGTTCGACGACGGCGCCTTCAGGCGTTTCGATCAGGATGGCGCGGTCGGCGCCGATGGCAAGCGCGGTGCGCAGCGTTTCCTGCGATTTGGCCGATCCGATCGAGATGGCAACGACCTCTTTGGCGCCGCTTTTTTCCTTAAGGCGCACAGCCTCTTCGACGGCGATTTCATCGAACGGGTTCATCGACATCTTGACGTTCGCCAGGTCGATTCCAGAGCCGTCCGGCTTGACGCGAATTTTAACGTTGTAGTCAACGACGCGTTTGACCGGCACTACGATCTTCATGCCTTCCGCCAGATTCTCTGGCGCTCCCCTGTTTGTTGTTTCCCGCGTTTCGGACGAACGCGGGTTTCTTCACAGTGCATTTCCGCTCGCGGGTCGAGCGGGACGCGCCCGCGGGGTTCAAGTTCCAGCAAAAAAGCGCGATTTTCGCAACTGCGAAGAGCGAAAGCTAAGGTTGGGTTGGGTTCAAGTCAATCGTCGCTTGCGTCGCGGCGGAGGTTAACAAGGCCAGCCTTGGATAAGTCTTTCGCCTAATGGCGCGCGACGTCTATTAGAATATTGCGAAGCTTGGGGTTGTGCGGATTTGCCCATGCGTGCAGGGCTTTGGCGTCAGCGATTTTTCCCCGGAACCCACAGGATATCGCCCTTGCCGCGGTCGTTGACGTAGCGGCTTGCGACAAAGAGGAAGTCGGACAGACGGTTGATGTATTTCAGGGCCGGCGCGCTGACCGCTTCGTCGGGCACGGCGGCCAGTTCGACCATCATCCGCTCGGCGCGGCGCGAGACGGTGCGCGCTACGTGCAAGGCGGCGCCTGCTGGCGTGCCACCGGGAAGAATGAAGGAGCGCAGAGGTGTCAGCTCGGCATTCATCTGATCGATCTCGGCTTCGAGGCGCGTCACCTGGGCATCGGCAACACGAAGCGGCTCGTATGCCAGCTTTTCACCCTTGTCAGGAACGCAGAGATCGGCGCCGAGATCGAACAGGTCGTTCTGGATGCGAAGGAGCATGGCGTCCACGTCAGGTTCGCTCCCGGCGAGGTGGGTACGAGCGACGCCGACGGCCGCGTTTGTTTCGTCCACGGTGCCGTAAGCCGCTATTCTCGGAGACGTTTTCGGGACGCGCTCGCCCGTTCCGAGTGCCGTCGTGCCGGCATCGCCGGTCTTGGTATAGATGCGATTGAGTACGACCATCGTCTCAAATCCGGTTTATCTTGTTTCGCCATAAATCGGCGGTGACGCCCCGGAGGGCACTTCGGCCATTAGTGGGTCACAATGACGTAGGCAAGAATAATGAGAATCGCGACGAACTGGAGCCCGACGCGCCATCGCATCAGCTTCTGGCTCAGGTTGGGGCTGCTGCCGCGCATCATGTTCCACAAGCCCAAGAGCAGGACGATCAGAACGGCAAAAACGGCAACCGTAGTGGCATGATAGAGAAAATATTGCATTCAGCCTGTCCGCAGCGAAATCGAACGATGTGCTTAAGCCTTCCGGAGGGGCAGGGCAATCTGCAAGTGGCCAAGGCGTCGAAGACTGTCCGTCCGCATAGCATTACGCATTTGAAATTTGCTCTCCGCTGCAAATCCCTTAATTTTTCAGCCGCATCATTCGCACAACCGGTTTCAAGGCGGGCGAGATCCGTCCTTCCCGGTCCTATGCGCCCATCAACCTGAGGCCTCGTGTCAAAGAACCAACCTGCGTTGCGGACGTTTCGGCCTCGCATCGGCGACGTGAGCGGACGCGTGGGTTTTGCCGGCGTGCTGGCGCTGTCGTTCGCGCTGCTGCCGTCGCCGCTGTTCGCTGAGGATCCGCTGCCGACCGATGCCGAGACGGCCAAGCGCGTCCTGCAGGAAAAGAAGCACGAGCTCGACGTTAACGCGGCCAAGGAGCTGACGATCCAATCGGACGTCGCGCAGCTCGATGCGGAACGCGAGCAGTTGAATGGCCGGCTTATCGATACGGCTGCTCTCATTCAGCGCAGCGAAGGCAAGATGACCGCGATCGAAGGCCGGTTGTCGGAACTCGAAGAGCAGGAGCGGATCGTTCGCGGTTCGCTGGCGCAGCGGCATGTCGAGATCGCGGCGCTGCTCAGTGCACTTCAACGCATGGGGCGCAACCCGCCGCCGGTTCTCGTGACGCGACGCGAGGATGCGCTCAAGATGGTTCGCAGCGCGATGCTGTTGTCGTCGGCGTTTCCGGGGCTCAGAGATCAGGCGGTGGCGCTTGGAACGCAGCTCGCCGATCTGCAGCGCGTAATGGGCAACATTCGCACCGAAGGCGCGCGACTTCAGGCCGAGACGGACCGGCTCAATGAAGCTCGCACCCGGCTCGCGAGTTTGATGGAAGCCAAGAAGCTGACGTTGCAGGACCGGAAATCGCAGCTTGCGTCGGTGCGCACCGCGACCTCGGACATTTCCAAGAGTGTCACAAGCCTTTCCGATCTCATCAACAAGCTCGACACGGCCGTTTCTGAAAAGACCGGACTCGGCACTTACGATGAAGAGCTGAAAGCGCGTCAGCGGACGCAAAGCCAGCAGGTGGCGTCGGCTGCTCCGGCATCGGGACCGCAGATCATCAAGCCACCACCGGCGGACGACGCTGCGGTCAAAACTGCCAAGGTCGCCGAGGCGACGCCGTCAGTGCAGCCTGCGCCTCCGCCTGCAACAGCAGCGAAAGCGGCAACGGCCGCCGCGGCGTCGAAGGTTGTGGCTCAAGGCACGCAGCCAGCGTCTGCCACCACTGCCCCCAATGGCCAGAAGGTTGCGATGGTTGAGCTTGAGCCGGGGGGAGCATCGCTCATTCCCGGTAGCCCGGGCCGCATCAAACCGGCCATCCCGTTTTCGGATGCACGCGGCAAACTGCCGTTACCGGCCCAGGGTCGGCGGGCCCTTGGATTCGGCGAGAAAACGCAATTTGGCGGACAATCCAAGGGGATTGTCATCGAGACGCGGTATTCCGCCCAAGTTACGTCGCCATGCGATGGCTGGGTTGTCTACGCCGGTGAATTTCGCAGCTATGGGCAACTCTTGATCATTAATGCAGGCGACGGCTATCATGTTCTGCTCGCGGGCCTATCGCAGATCGATGTTCAGCCGGGACAGTTCGTACTGACCGCAGAGCCCGTCGGTACAATGAGTGGTGGTCAAAAGAATTCGTCGTCCGCGACACCAGTAAGCGGACCCGTATTATACGTTGAACTTCGTAAAGATGGACGTCCTATCGATCCCGATCCCTGGTGGGCATCAGGTCAGCAGAAGGTACAAGGCTAATGCGCAAGACAGACTATGCATTCTGGACATTCCTGCTGATGACGGGTTTGGCCGGAGCGACAACGCTCCTGAATGTCACCCAGACGTACTCGGCGACGTCATCGCAGAATTCCGAACTCTATAAGCAGCTCGATCTTTTCGGCGACGTTCTTGAGCGCGTTCGCTCCGACTACGTCGACAAGCCCGACGATACGCAGCTTATCGAAGCCGCGATCAACGGCATGCTGTCGTCGCTCGATCCGCATTCGTCTTATATGAGCCCGAAGAATTTCCGGGATATGCAGGTCCAGACGCGCGGTGAGTTCGGCGGTCTCGGCATCGAAGTGACGATGGAGAACGGCGTTATCAAAGTCGTTTCGCCGATCGACGATACGCCTGCCTCCAAGGCTGGCCTGATGGCCAACGACCTCATCACGCATCTCGATAACGAAGCCATCTCGGGTCTGACGCTCGAGCAGGCGGTCGAGAAGATGCGCGGTCCGGTCAACACGCCCATTACGCTGACGATCGTCCGCAAGGGCAAGGATGAGCCGTTCGACGTCAAGGTTGTGCGCGACGTGATCCGCATCAACCCGGTCAAGTCGCATGTCGAAGGCGATGTCGGCTACATCAAGATCTCGACCTTCAACGAGCAGACGCATGCCAACCTCGTGAAGGCCGTCGAGAGCCTCGACAAGGAAATCGGGCCGAACATCAAGGGCTACATCATCGACCTGCGCAACAATCCGGGCGGTCTTCTCGATCAGGCGATCGCGGTTTCCGACGACTTTCTGGAGCAGGGCGCGATCGTGCTGACCAAGGGCCGCAACAACGAAGAGACGCAGCGTGCGAACGCACGTCCCGGCGATATCAGCGACGGCAAGAAGATCGTCGTGCTGATCAACGGCGGTTCGGCTTCGGCGTCTGAAATCGTTGCTGGTGCTTTGCAGGATCACAAGCGTGCGACGGTCATCGGCACCCGCTCGTTCGGCAAGGGTTCGGTGCAGACGATCATTCCGCTCGGCGCCAACGGTGCGATCCGTCTGACGACGGCGCGCTACTACACGCCGTCGAACCGGTCGATCCAGGCTAAGGGCATCGATCCGGATATCAACGTCGCCGAGGCTGTGCCGGATGACCTGAAGGACAAGATCGCTGCTGAAAAGCCGCGCGGTGAAGCGAGCCTTCGCGGCCATCTGAAGAACCCGAGCAATCCGGACCAGACGAAAGACGACGATCTGGCGGAACCGTCGGGCTCGCCGTCCTACGTCAACAAGGACGCGGCGAAGGATACGCAGTTGCAGTACGCAATCTCGTTCCTCGACGGCAAGGCGAAGGGACCGGAGACGTCCAGCGCGGCGCCGTCTCCTTCGGACACGCCGGCCGCCAAGCCGTCGACCGACGCTGACGACAAGAAGGCCCCGGCGGCACCGTCGTCCGACGACGACAAGAAGGTGACGCCGAACTAAGGCTACGCCGTCTGAACTCAAGGCATTCAAAGGGCGCTGGAAACGGCGCCCTTTGTGTTATGGAGCGGCCGGAACAAGGGACGAGGCAATCGCACATGAGTAAGTCAGGGAAACCGAACATCAAGCCCGAGGATCTGCCCTATCGGCCGTGTGTGGGGCAGATGGTCATCAACGCCGAAGGGCTCGTTTGGGTAGGCCGCCGCGCCGACATTCCGGGTGATGCGGAAGGGCGCGGGACCTGGTGGCAGATGCCGCAGGGCGGCATCGATGCTGGCGAAGAGCCCGCCAAAGCAGCGAGGCGCGAACTGTTTGAGGAAACGGCGATGGTTTCCGTCGAACAGATCGGGGAGCTATCGCGCTGGGTCACTTACGACTTGCCGCCTGAATTGATCGGCGTCGCCTGGGGCGGTCGCTATCGCGGGCAGAAGCAGATATGGTTTGCCTATCGCTTCCTGGGAACGGACAGCGAAATCAACATCACGCCCGGCGAAGGGCTGGAACCTGAGTTCGTGGAATGGCGTTGGGCTAGCGCGCATGACCTTCTCGACCTTATCGTTCCATTCAAGCGCGCGGTCTACCGCGAGGTTCTGAGGGAGTTCGCGCCGTTAGCGCGCCCGACGCGCGGCTAGCGTCGCCCTAACGCTGCATTTTTGCTTCAGATTCTGATTAAAAAAGCGACTTGTCCTCGCTTCCTGTTTATATGACAGTCTAATGTCATACGGCTGCTACGTTTTTCTGCAGAATCAGGATGCGCCATCAATCAACTCACAAATGCGAGGGTTGCAACCAGGAATGACAGTGTTGCCGACACCAGCCAGCTTGTCTCCGAATGCTCTGCCTTTCCGGACCGGCGTCGGCATCATGCTCATCAATCGCGACGGTCTCGTTTGGGTTGGCCGGCGGCGTCCGAAGTGGGCCAGCGACGGCCAAGCGCATATCTGGCAGATGCCGCAGGGCGGAATCGAGAAGTTCGAAGCGCCGCGCATCGCCGCGTTGAGGGAGCTTCGCGAAGAAACCGGCGTGACGCATGTCGAGATGCTGGCCGAGCACCCGGAATGGCTGTCGTATGAACTGCCGCCTCACCTTCTCGGCGTGGCGCTGAAGGGCCGTTATCGCGGCCAGCGGCAGAAATGGTTTGCGATGCGCTTCCTCGGTGAGGACAGCGATATCGACATTGCGGCGAAGGCGGAAACCAAAGCCGAGTTCGATATGTGGCGCTGGGCGCCGATGGAAACCCTTCCCGAACTGATCGTGCCGTTCAAGCGCGGGATTTACGAGCGGGTTACGACCGACTTCGCCTATCTGGCGCGTCCGGCGACCGAGCCGTCTGCGGAAGACTAAAGTTTTGCTGGCTTGTCGGTTCAGACGGTGAGGCCAGCTTGCGTCATCAGAAGGCGCATCAGGCCGGCGACCGCGCCGAGCGCCAGCACGCTCAACGTCCAAATCAGCACGAGCCAGCCGACGCGCCGCGCCCAGGATGGGGGCTTCGTTTCGGCGTTGCCCGGCATCAGTGATACCCCTCTCCCGCTTTCACTTTGCCGCGGAACACGTGGTAGGCCCAGGCGGTGTAGAAGAGAATGAACGGGATCGTGAACAACGCGCCGACGAGTGTGAAGCCTAAGCTTTGCGGCGGCGAGGCTGCGTCCCAGATCGAGATCGACGGCGGCACGATGTTCGGCCACAGGCTGATGACGAGCCCGCTGTAGCCCAGAAAAACGAGACCCAACGCGAGCAGGAACGGCATTGCGTGCGTGTCGCGTGCGATGGCCCACAGCAACGCCACTGCCGCGACGACAACCAAAATCGGCACCGGCGAGAAAAATACGATGTTGGGGAAGGAAAACCAACGCGTGGCAATCTCAGGATGGCTCAGTGGCGTCCATAGGCTGACGATGGCGATGGTCGCAAGCAAGGCCAAGACGATCGGCTTGGAGAGTTCACGCATGCGTTCGAGTAAAGCGCCCTCGGTCTTCAGGATCAGCCACGTCGCGCCAAGCAGCGCGTAGGCGACGATCAAGCCCAGTCCGGAAAAAATTGCGAAGGGCGTCAGCCAGTCGAAGGCACCGCCCGAATAGACGTGATTTTCGACCTGGAAGCCGTTGATGAACGATCCAAGCACGACGCCTTGCGAGAATGTGGCGATGTACGATCCGCCGGCGAACGCCTTATCCCAGATCGGCTTGTGCGCATCGTCGGCCTTGAAGCGGAATTCGAATGCGACGCCGCGCAAGATCAATCCGAGCAGCATGGCGATGATCGGCAAATACATGGCCGAGAGAACGATGGAATAGGCGATCGGGAAGGCCGCAAGAAGACCGGCGCCGCCAAGCACCAGCCACGTCTCGTTGCCGTCCCAGACCGGAGCGACGGTATTCACCATCGTATCGCGGTCGGTGCGGTCTTTGACGAAGGGAAAGAGAATGCCGATCCCGAGGTCGAAGCCATCCATGATGACGTACATCATCAGGCCGAAGCCGATGATCACGGCCCAGAGAAGCGGGAGGTCGATACCGATGTCCATGGTTCGCGTCTCCTCAAATGGCCGGATTGTCGATTTTGTCTTCGACCGCAGAGAGCGGGCGCGCAGGACGCAGGTGCGGATCTTTGTCCGCATCGGGTTGCGGTCCGCCGCTTTCGTCGGGGCCTTGATCGACGACCTTCAGCATGTAGCCGACACCTGTGCCGAACACTGCGAAATAGACAACGACGAAAGCGCAGAGCGTGATCGACAGCGCAAGGACCGAATGGTTCGAGACGGCGTCGGCGGTCCGCAATTGCCCATAGACGACCCAGGGCTGGCGGCCGATCTCCGTCGTTAGCCAACCGGCGAGAATGGCAATCAGCCCCGCCGGACCCATCAGCAATGCGAAGCGGAGGAAGTAGTCTGACGAATAGAGCCGCTCCTTCCAGCGCAGCCACAGGCTCCAGACGCCAAGTGCCACCATGAGCAGGCCGAGCCCGACCATGATGCGGAACGTCCAGAAGATAATCGTGGAGTTCGGACGGTCTTGCGGCGGGAATTCCTTGAGGCCTGGAATGTGGCCGGTGAGACTGTGCGTCAGCACGAGCGAGCCGAGTTCGGGGATTTCAAGCGCGTAGCGCGTCGTCTCGGCCTTCATGTCGGGCCAGCCAAAGAGGATGAGCGGGACGCTCTGGCCCGGCTCGTTTTGCCAGTGTCCTTCGATGGCTGCGATCTTGGCGGGCTGGTATTTCAGCGTGTTCAGGCCGTGCTGATCGCCGACGAGAATCTGGATCGGCGCAAGGATCAGGATCAGCCACATCGCCATCGAGAACATGGTGCGGATCGCAGGCGATGATCGGCCTTTAAGCAGGTGCCACGCGGCGGAAGCGCCGACGAACAAGCCAACGGCAAGCTCGGATGCAACGACCATATGCGCGAGGCGATAAGGGAATGACGGATTGAAAATGACTTTCAGCCAATCAACGGGAACGACGCGGCCGTCGATGACCTCGAAGCCCGCGGGCGTCTGCATCCAGCTATTGGATGCTAAGATCCAATTGGCCGAGAGCAGCGTTCCGAGCGACACCATGATCGTCGCGAAGAAGTGGAGGCCGGGACCGACCTTGTTCCAGCCGAACAGCATGACGCCGAGAAAGCCGGCTTCGAGGAAAAAGGCCGTCAGAACTTCGTACGTCAGAAGCGGGCCGGTGACGCCGCCAGCGAAGGCCGTGAAGCCGCTCCAGTTGGTGCCGAACTGGTAGGCCATGACGAGGCCCGAGACGACGCCCATGCCAAAGTTGATCGCAAAGACCTTCGACCAGAAATGATAAAGATCGCGGTAGGCCGTATCCTTCGTTAACAGCCACATCCCCTCAAGAACGACGAGATAGGTTCCGAGGCCAATGGTGATGGCGGGAAAGATGATGTGGAAGGAGACGGTGAACCCAAACTGGATGCGAGCGAGCTCAAACGCACTCAATGCGGATACGGTCGTTATCATTTGCGCCTCGGCATCTCGTCGTGACACGACCCTGCATTCGACGCGATGCCGAACCGATCGCCTTGCCTATGTTGAGCCATTCGTCGCCGAATAGAAAGAACGGATGCGACGCTGACTTAATACGGGTTCTTCAGCAACGGTCTGACGGGCGCATATGTCTGGAGGACAAGCGCCATAAGTGATGACGAGCAGTCCGCTATGGACTGTCAATTAGAAAAGCCGATGCGTGTTGCGAAGTAGACAAGACGCCCAACCGCGTATGCCGGACGCGTTTATCGTGCCAATCGGAAATCGGGGCGTGCCAATTGGCAATTCGCCTAACGGCGATTGCTTCGCATGCCGGTATTGCCCGTGACGGGATTTCCGAACCGGCCATAGCTCGCAGCGGGGTTGTTATAATTCTGCAGTCGCGGCGGATACATCGATGTCGGCGCGCCGACATTTCCGGATGTCCCGTAGCTGCTGCCATTATTGCTGCTCGACGGGGTTCGAATGATCGATTCAGTTCCGCCCGTCGGCGCCGGACTGACGCTTTGCTGCGCGTGAGCCTGGACGACGCTTCCCAGAACCAGGGCTGCAGCCAATATTCCTGTTCTCATTGTGACGCTCCTACCGTTTAGCCACGAGACCGCGTCTATCCCGCCTGAGACATAGCCTACGCAAAACATAGGACGTCCGGGACTGGCTGCAAGCAGCCGCCCCGCCAGCACGAAGTGCGTTGCGGCCTTCTTTGGATACAACCCTCAGCGGACCAAAAAGATCGTCCAGGTCGCTATTGCAACCAGAACAGCGCACAGGACCGTCAGCATGACGGGTGAGTTGGCTGGAGGCCGGCCGCGGTTGTCGGAAGGATCGGGAGTTGCCATTGAGCGGATCAAATTCGAAATAGATTTAAGGCGAGAATGAAAGAAACTTTAGCCGATTTTTCAGCGATATAGTTGCACAACGCTCTTCGCTGGTTGACGAACGGTAAATTACGCAAAATCAATGGCGCAGGTTCGTTCGTCATCCAAATAACGTATGAAAGTGACCGATCCGTTGGGGAATTTGGGTGAAAAGTTGGGGTCACATGTTTATTTTCGTCGCAGGTCAGGAAGGGGCCGCAAAAGGCCAAGGAGCATAAGATGCAGCGTTATCGCAAACTTCGCCGCGGTTCCCTGCTGATGACGGTCGGCGCATTGGCGATCCCGGCGATCGGGAGCCTCGCATTTGCCGATTCCGTCCCGGAAAGCATTCGCATTCAGGAAAAGGCCGAGAAGGCCTATGAGTCCGCCCCCGTTGTTCCGATCGAACGGGGCAATGCGCACCATCGCGATCTAAAGGACGAAGATGGTGGCGATGGCGGCACGGGCGGATCCGAGGCGCTTCCTCCGCCGGAGCCGCCGGCAGCCAAGCACAACAAAACGAACAAATAGAGCGTGGGGGACTCCGGGCTTCTGTTCACGGCTGCTGATGCAACATCGGCGGTGCGCGGTGTACCTAATGCATAAAATCCCGGCGATCTGGGGAACCCCGGTTTAACGGCGCGAGGGCTATGCTCAAATCCGAAATTTTCGGAGGGGTCATGTCATTCGCAGATGCTTATAGCAAGCGCCGTCGCGTCCTGATCGAGATCACACCGTCGTTGGGGGCTCGCTTGCGCCTCTGGATTCACAAGCTGCGGCATCCGCGCCATCGCTGGTTCGCAGGTCGCGGCACTGGCGCGACCAAGCCCGCATCCGGTTCGCAGTCTTGAGCGTTCAATCCTGACGGCCTCTCGGGCCGGGATGCGCGCTCGACCGGCCTTCGCTCCCCTCTAAAACACACGTCATTGCATCCTCGGGCGCCGAAGTGGCTTGGCAAACCCCCGGGGATCAAGGCAAAAGCTTTGAAAAGCCGTTTTCTGCGTCATTGGCACATTGGACAATTTGCCTAATGCCCTCGGGCGGGAACCCGGGACAGAAGCTACGTTGAGTGGCTCGCGAATATTTTTGCGCGCAGAGCCAGAGCATGGTTCAAGGAGCATGAGCGGCCGATGAGTGGAGCCACAGCCACGTTCGAGCGGAACACAGCATCTGCGGATGGCGGGCACGGCGATGTCAGCCCGGGCGAAATCGCCATTGGCGTCATCATTGGCCGGACTTCGGAATTTTTCGACTTTTTCGTTTATGCCATCGCATCGGTCATCGTTTTTCCGAAGCTCGTCTTTCCGCATCTCGATGCCCTGACCGGGACGCTCTATTCGTTCGCGATCTTCGCGCTGGCGTTCATTGCCCGTCCGGTCGGCACGGTCATGTTCATGGCCCTCGACCGCAATTACGGGCGCGCGGTGAAGCTGACGTTCACGCTGTTCCTGCTCGGAACCTGTACGGTCGCGATTGCCTTCTTGCCGGGTTACGAACAGATCGGCCTGGCGTCCGCCGTTCTGCTGGCGATCTTCCGCATCGGCCAGGGTCTGGCGCTTGGCGGCGAATGGGACGGTCTGCCGTCGCTGCTGGCGATGAACGCGCCGGAGAATCGTCGCGGCTGGTACGCCATGATCCCGCAGCTTGGCGCGCCGCTCGGCCTGATGGTCGCGGCCGCGCTGTTCGCTTATTTCGCAGCCAACCTGTCGAGCGAAGATTTCCTGGATTGGGGCTGGCGCTACCCGTTCTTCGTTGCCTTCGCGATCAACGTCGTGGCGCTGTTCGCGCGTCTGCGCATGGTCGATACACCGGAATACATCGAGCACTTCGAGCAGCAAGAGCTTGAGCCGATGCCGATCGGCGAGACGCTGCAAAAGGAAGGCCGCCATGTTATCATCGGCGCCTTTGCACCGCTGGCGAGCTTCGCGCTGTTTCACATGGTGACGGTGTTCCCGCTGTCGTGGGTATTCCTCTTTACGACCCAGAGCCCGTCGCGCTTCCTCGTCATCGAGATCATCGGCGCCATCGTCGGTCTATTCGCGATCGTGGCGTCGGGGTTCGTTGCGGACCGAGTCGGCCGTCGTAACCTGCTCTCGGCCACGGCGGCGGTAATCGCGGTGTTCAGCGGTTTCGCTCCGCAGCTCCTCAACGGCGGTGACGTCGGTGAGATCGTGTTCATGGTGCTGGGCTTCACGCTGCTCGGTCTGTCGTTCGGACAGGCGTCGGGCGCCGTCGCCTCGAACTTCGCCAAGATCTACCGCTATACCGGCTCGGCGTTGACGACCGACTTGGCGTGGCTGGTCGGCGCCGGGTTCGCGCCGTTCGTTGCGCTCTGGCTGTCGAGTCACTTCGGCCTGATGGCGGCGGGCGGCTATCTGCTCTCCGGTGCGGTCTGCACGCTGATGGCGCTCGCGATGAGCCGCCAGCTCGAGTCGGGCGATCGCTAACGCCAGCCGCTTCAGCTTCGGACAATAAAAAAGCGCCCAGTGATACCGGGCGCTTTTCTTTGTCTTCATCGCCCTAGCGCGTCAGGCGAGGCCAAGCTTCTGGGCCAGGCCGATACGCTGTAGCTTGCCTGTCGCGCCCTTGGGGATCTCCGGCAGCAGCAGGATCTTGCGGGGCACCTTGTAATGGGCGAGGTGCTCGTTCGCGAAGTCGCGAAGCTCGCGCTCGGTCGCTTCCTGGCCTTCGCGCAGCACAACGGCGGCGGCGACATCTTCGCCGAGCTTGTCGTGCGGCACGGCAAACGTCACGACCTGCAATACGGCGGGATGATCCATCAGGACTTCATCGACTTCGCGCGGGGAAACCTTCTCACCGCCGCGATTGATGATCTCCTTCAGACGGCCGGTTATCGTGATGTAGCCGTCGGCGTCGATGGTGCCCTGGTCGCCGGTGCGGAACCAGCCGTTGGTGAAGGCTTCGCCGTTGGCCTTGGCGTTGTTCTCGTAACCGCTCGTAACGTTGTCGCCGCGAATGACGATTTCGCCGACTTCGCCGGGCTGCAAGAGATTGCCTTCGGTATCCATGATGGCGACCTCGGGTCCGGCGGCCAGGCCGACCGTGCCGGGCTTGCGGACGCCACCGATGGGGTTCGACGCCATCTGATGCGAGGCTTCCGTCATGCCGTAGGCTTCGACGACGGGGGCACCGAAGGTCGCTTCGAGTTCGCTCAGGACCTGCGGCGGGAGCGACGATGACGAGGAGCGGATGAAGCGCAGCTTGTGGCGCGCGATCGTCTCGGCGTTGTGGCTGGCGCGCGAGAGGATTGCCTGATGCATGGTCGGGACGCCAGTATACCAGGTCGGCGCCGCCTCTTCCATGGCGTGGAAGAACTTCAGCGCATTGAAGCCCGGCGTGCAGAAGATCGAGCCGCCGCGAGACAGCGGGGCCAGCACGCCCGCGATCAGACCGTGGATGTGAAACAGCGGCATGATGTTCAAGGCGCGGTCGCCGGCCGAAAGCTGCAATGCGGTGGCGATATTGCCAGCGGAGGCCGCAACGTTCTTATGGCTGAGAGGCACGATCTTCGGACGCGACGTCGTGCCCGACGTATGCAAGATCAATGCGGTGTCGTCGCTCTGCGCCGGGCCAGTCTGAGCTGGTTTCTCGGCAGGCGTTTCAGCCGACAGCGTGAATGCGCCGGCGCCGCTCGCAGGATCGGGCTTCAGCGTGATGAGCATGATGCCGCGCTCTTTCGCAACGGCGACTGCGGGTGAAGTGCTGCCATCCTCGACGATGAGCGCCTTGGTGTTGATGTCCGACATGTAGAAGTCGAACTCGTCGTGGCGGTAGGAAGGATTGAGCGGCGCGGCCGTCGCGGCCGATGCCGTTGCAACGAAGGATGTCGCCATCTCGGGGCCGTTCGGCAGCACGATCGCAACGCGGTCGCCGCGGCCGATGCCAAGCGCATTCAGGCTGTCGATGGTTCGCGTCACAAGGTCGCGAAAGCCGGCGTAGGTCAGCGCTTCGATGCCGGACGCCCGGATGGCCGGCGCTCGGCCGTCTCCGGCATTCAGAAGCTCATGCAGTGTCGTGGGTGTTGCCATCGTCGTTCTCATATCTCCGGTGCCTGTGCCGTCGGCGGCGTTGTCAGGCCTTTTCAACTCTCAATCGTCCGCCTTCGCGCGATAAGGTCGCGGAAAGCAATTTCACGCAGGCATAGATCGTTTCGATCTGTGGCGTCGGAACGTTTGCGACCTGACCGAGCTCTATCACCGAGCCGATCAGTGCGTCGGCTTCGATGCCGCGACCGGCTTCGATGTCCTGCAGCATCGACGTCTTGTGTGGCCCGACGGCTTCGGCGCCTGCAATGCGCTTTTCGAGCGGGATGCGGAAGCGAATGCCGAGTGCTTCGCCGACGGCCTGGGCTTCCCTCATCATGCGGGCAGCGGCATCGCGGGTCGGCTGATATTTGCAGATATCTTCCAGCGTCGCATGCGTCAGTGCGCTGATTGGATTGAAGCTCAGATTGCCCCAGAGTTTCGTCCAGATCTCGGCGCGAATGTCGGAGACGACCGGGGCTTTGAAACCGGCTTTCTGCAACGCCTCCGAAACGCGGGTGACGCGCTCGGTTTTCGAATTATCGATTTCGGCAATCGAGAACCGGTTGCCTTCGATATGCTTAATTACCCCCGGCTCGGCGATTTCGGCCGCGGGATACACCACACTGCCAAGAACACGCTCAGCAGGCAGATTATCTGCGACCACGCCACCGGGATCGACGCTTTCCAAGCGATGGTTTTCGTGCGGCCCGCTGACGCGCATGAAGTACCACCACGGAATGCCGTTCTGGGCGGTGAGCACGGCCGTGTCGCGACCATACATCGCGGGAAGATCGCGCACGACGGCTGCGACCTGATGTGCCTTCATTCCGAGGATAACGAGATCCTGTTCGGAAACGTCGGCGATCTTATCTGTTGCGGCAATGCGAGAAACGCTCTCGCTACCGTCCTCTTCGATCAGTTTGAGGCCATTGGCGCGGATCGCCGCAAGGTGCGGGCCGCGGGCGATCACGGTTACATCTTCGCCCGATTGCGCAAGCCGCGCGGCGAGCAGGCCACCGATTCCGCCTGCGCCGACGACGCAAATTTTCATCGAACTTCGTCCCTCGATTTCTGTGTGGCGGTGCAGCAAAAAACTTTGTTGGCGCTTAGCTTTAATGCTGCACTTGTCGAACGTGATTTTTCACGTTTTATGGTTGGGCGCTTTTAGTGCGAAATGAAAAAGAATTACAAGCCCGAGGGGACTGCCAAGGATGACTATTCAAACGGAGTCGCGCGCTCCGGCTTCTGGCATTGCGACGTCAACCACCGGACGGTGGGCGCAGCTCGCGCTGGGGGTGCTGTGCATGACGATGATCGCCAACCTGCAATATGGTTGGACGCTCTTCGTCAATCCGCTTCACGCCAAGTTCGGCTGGGAGATGGCGGCGATCCAGTGGGCGTTCACCATCTTCATTCTGACCGAGACGTGGCTCATTCCCTTCGAAGGCTATCTTGAAGATCGCCTCGGGCCGCGGCCGCTCGTCCTGGTCGGCGGCATCATGATCGGCCTATCGTGGCTTTTGAACTCGCAGGCGGACTCGCTGGCGATGCTCTATGTCGCGCAGGCCATCGGCGGTATCGGCGCAGGGTGTGTTTACGGCACGTGCGTCGGCAATGCGCTCAAATGGTTTCCGGATCGTCGCGGTTTGGCGGCCGGTGTGACGGCAGCCGGCTTCGGCATGGGCTCGGCACTGACGATTATTCCAATCTCGATCGTGATCGCATCGCAGGGATACGAAGCGGCGTTTCTTTATTTCGGTCTGCTGCAGGGCATCGTCATCATTCTTGTGTCGTTCCTATTGCGGTCGCCGTCGAAGGATCAGTTCGGTGCGCGCGTCGAGCTGCTTTCGGCCAAGCGGTCGTTCGCACCGACTGAGATGCTGAAGACACCGGTCTTCTGGATCATGTATTTGATGTTTGTGATGATGGCGGCGGGCGGCCTGATGGCGACGGCGCAGCTCGCGCCCATCGCGAAGGACTTCAAGGTTGCAGATGTTCCGGTGTCCCTCGTCGGCATTACGCTTCCGGCGCTCACGTTCGCGCTGTCGCTCGACCGCATTCTCAACGGCGTCACGCGTCCGTTCTTCGGCTGGGTGTCGGACAAAATCGGCCGCGAAACGACAATGTTCATCGCGTTCGGCATTGAGGGCGTCGGCCTGCTGGCGCTGGCGCGCATGGGGCACGATCCGATCCTGTTCGTGGTGCTGACGGGGCTGGTGTTCTTTGCGTGGGGTGAGATCTACAGCCTTTTCCCGGCAACGTGCGGCGACACCTTCGGCTCGAAGTTCGCAACGACGAATGCGGGCCTGCTCTATACTGCCAAGGGCACCGCGTCGCTGCTCGTGCCGTTTTCCAGTCTGCTGACACAGGCGACGGGCAACTGGCATGCCGTGTTCTATACGGCGGCCGGCATGAACATTCTCGCGGCGATTCTCGCGCTTGCCGTTCTACGCCCGATGCGTCAGCGGATGGCGCGGAACATCTAACAGCTCGCTTTTGGGTGCAGTTTTAGAAGGGTCGGAACTCTGTTCCGGCCCTTTTTCGCTTTTTTCAGGGGTGGTGCTCAGGCGGTTCTTGGCGGGCCGCCGCGGCCTCTGAAGAGCAGCGCAATCGCGAGACCGGCAACGAAGCCGCCGACATGCGCCATGTAAGCGACGCCGCCGGCGTCGGCAGTTTCATCGGTATGGGCAATGGAGCCGACGCCGCTGAAGAGCTGAAGCACGAACCAGAAGCCGATCACGATCAGCGCCGGCATCGACATGACGGCCCGCGCGACAAGCACATCGACGCGAGCCTGCGGGAATAGAAGCAGGTAAGCACCGAGCACACCGGCGATCGCGCCCGAAGCGCCGACGTTGGGAATGTTCGAGTGCGGATTGAAATAGAACTGAGCGAATGTCGCTGCGATACCGGCGATCAGGTAGAACGCCAGATACTTCACATGTCCGAAGTTTTCTTCGACGTTGTCGCCGAAGATGTAGAGATAGAGCATGTTGCCGAACAGGTGCATCCAGCCGCCGTGCATGAACATGGCGGTGAAGATGGTCGGCCAGTTCGACGCGGGATCTTCGGCGAAGCGACTCGGGATGAACGACCAGCGCTGAATGAACTCGTTGCCGCCGTTCAGCTCGATCAGGAAGAAAAGCACGTTGACGACGATAAGCGCCGTCGTAACGATGGGCGAAATGCGGACCTGCGAATCATCGTCCCCGATTGGAAACATCGCACCTTCCCCCTCTCAATGCGTCGCCGAGTGGGCGAGCGCCGTCACGATGGTTTCGGTTTCCGTGCCGACATCAGATAGTTCACGTCCGTATTCGGATTGCGCGACCAGGAATCCTGCAGCGGATTATACGTGATGCCTTCGAACCGGACATCGTCGAGCCCCGCGGCTTTGACGTAACCGGCCAGCTCGGCCGGGGTGATAAAGCGGTCCCACTGGTGCGTTCCGCGCGGTAGCCAGCCGAGCACATACTCGGCGCCGACGATGGCGAGCGCCCAGGCCTTGAAGGTGCGGTTCATCGTCGAGAACACGCCGAGGCCGCCGGGCGCGACGAGGCTCACGCATTCGCCGATGAATTTCGCCGGGTCTGGGACGTGCTCTACAACTTCGAGGCAGGTGACGATATCGAACGTGCGGCCTTCGGCGACGAGGTCTTCGACGCGCACGGCACGATAGTCGATGGCGATGCCCTGACCTTCGGCGTGCGATTTCGCGATGGCGATGTTCTTTTCCGACGGGTCGATGGCAGTGACGGTTGCGCCCATGCGTGCCAAAGGTTCCGCGACGAGGCCACCGCCGCAGCCGATATCGACGGCCGTCAAGCCGGTGAGGGGCCGGAGGGCCTTGGGATCGCGGCCGAAGCGTTCGACGGCGCTATCGCGGATGAATGACAGCCGCGGCGGCCCGATCTGGTGCAAAGGGCGGAATTTTCCACGTGGGTCCCACCATTCGGTGGCCATGCGGGAAAAGCGCTCGACCTCTTCGGTATCGAGGGTGCGTTTACCGGCGTCGGATTGCTGCGTTGCGGTCATTGTCGTCTCCGTCTTCCGCCATACACGTCAACCCGGCGGTCATCTTGTCAAGCTATTGTCCCGGATGGGTCAATTTTCGGTTGTTGCCGGGGGGCTCGCGAGCCGCTAATAAGCGCCGGACTCAATCCAAATCTTAATGCTCGTCAGACCCATGCCAGGGGCCGTGCGGGCATGCACAGGCCAAGGGAAGCGCTTCGAGAATGGCGACCGTAGTCATGAAATTTGGCGGCACGTCGGTCGCCAACATCGAGCGCATCCAGAACGTCGCACGTCACGTGAAGCGCGAGGTCGACGCCGGCAACAAGGTCGCAGTCGTCGTCTCAGCCATGGCCGGGGTGACGAACCAGCTCGTTGCCTGGGTCAAGGAAGCCTCTCCGCTTTACGATGCGCGGGAATACGATGCCGTCGTCGCCACCGGCGAGCAGGTGACGGCGGGGCTTCTCGCCATCACGTTGCAGGCGATGGGCCTGCACGCGCGGTCGTGGACCGGCTGGCAGGTTCCGGTGAAGACCGATACGGCGCATGGTGCGGCGCGAATTCTCGATATCCCAGGCGCCGAGATCAAATCGCGGATCGAAGCCGGCGAGATTGCCGTCGTCACCGGCTTTCAGGGCATCGAGCCCACCGAGAACAGGATCGCAACGCTCGGCCGGGGCGGCTCGGACACGAGTGCGGTCGCGATCGCCGTCGCGCTCGAAGCCGACGTTTGCGATATCTACACCGACGTTGACGGCGTTTACACAACGGACCCGCGCATCGTTTCCAAAGCGAAACGGCTTGCGAAAATTTCCTACGAAGAGATGCTCGAAATGGCGTCGCTCGGCTCGAAGGTCCTGCAGACGCGGTCTGTCGAGCTGGCAATGGTCTACAAGGTCAAGACTCGGGTACTGTCGAGCTTCGTAGCGCCGGACGCCATGCAACCCTTCAGAGCCGATAATATCGAGAATATCGGCACCATCGTATGCGACGAGGATGAGATCGTGGAACAGCAGGTCGTAAGCGGCATCGCCTATGCGAAAGACGAAGCGAAAGTTACGCTTCTGAATGTCGACGACAAACCGGGCATCGCCGCGCGCATCTTCGGACCGCTCGCAGATGCGAATATCAACGTCGATATGATCGTGCAGAACATCACGCCGGACGGCAAGCATACGGATATGACGTTTACCGTGCAGGCGGCCGAGCTGCCGCGCACGCTTGAAGTCTTGAAACAGGCGAAGACCGACATCGGCCACGTCGACGTCAAAAGCTCGGCAGACGTCGTAAAGATTTCGGTCATCGGCGTCGGCATGCGCAGCCATGCGGGCGTTGCAGCGCAGATGTTCAAGACGCTCTCGGAAAAGGGCATCAACATTCACGCGATCTCGACGTCTGAGATCAAGGTCAGTGTTCTGATCGATGCAGCCTACGCCGAACTCGCGGTTCGTGCGTTGCACTCGGCCTACGGGCTCGACAACGACTAGAGGCCGGGCGCTCTTACCAGCCCCGTCTCTTTGTGACTAAGGTGCATTTGCCGGAGTAGTTTTGCCGGCGAGACGAATGGGCAAGGCAAGATGGTGCGGCGCGACGATCCGAGACCTTTACCAAGCGAGACCTCGCTTCGGGTCATCATGCGCCATCTGCGCGAGATCATGTCCGATGGCGGCGAGGGCCAGGAAAAGCTCGATCGTATCGTGCGGCAGATTTCCGGCGTCATGGTCGCCGAGGTTTGCTCGATCTATCTGAAGCGGCAAGATGGCTCACTCGAACTTTTCGCGACCGAAGGCCTCAATCCGAGTGCGGTGCATACGACGCGACTGAAGCGCGGCGAGGGTCTCGTGGGACGCGCTGCCGAGCTTGGCGTGACCGTCAACGAACCGGAAGCGTCGAGCCATCCGGCGTTCTCCTACCGGCCGGAAACAGGTGAAGAAATTTATCATTCTCTGCTCGCCGTGCCGATCGCGCGGTCGGGGCAGGTGCTTGGCGTGCTCGTCATCCAGAACCGGACGCCGCGCGAATATTCCGACGAAGATGTTGAGGTGATGCAGGCGACCGCGATGGTGATCGCGGAAAATCTCGTCTCTGGCGCCGTGGCGGGGACAGTCGCGGCCATCGAAGCCTCGCGCTCGCAACCGCTCGTCATCGAGGGCGAACCCATCTCGGACGGTATCGCGCTCGGGCATGTGGTGCTGCACGAGCCGCGCATCGTCGTGACGCAGTTGATGGCGGAAAATCCGGCGCTCGAATTGGAGCGGCTGTCGCTCGCGCTCGAAAAGCTGCAGTTGAACATCGATGAGATGTTTGATCATGAGCATTTGTCGAACATCGGCGAGCATCGCGATGTGCTCGAAGCCTATCGCATGTTCGCGCATGACAAGGGCTGGCACCGGCGACTGCGCGAAGCCGTCGAAGGCGGGCTGACGGCTGAGGCGGCCGTCGAACGAGTTCAGAATGCGATGCGCACGCGCATGCTGCGCCAGCACGACACCTATTGGCGCGAGCGCCAGCGTGATCTCGATGATCTTTCCGACCGGCTACTGCGCGTGCTCGCGGGGCGGCTCAAGAGTTCGGAAGATGACGGCGGCCTCCCGCCCGATACGATCCTTGTTGCGCGAACGATGGGACCGGCAGAACTACTCGATTACGATCGCAGCAGGCTCAGAGGGCTCGTCGTCGAAGACGGGTCGAGCCAAAGCCACGTTGCGGTTGTAGCGAAGGCGCTCGGCATCGCCGCAATCGGGCAGGCCGCGGGAATCGTCGATCGCGTCTCTGCGGGCGATGCGGCGATCGTCGATGCTGTTGCGGGTGAAGTGCATCTGCGGCCGACGGCCGAAGTGATCTCGGCTTATTCTGACAAAGTGCGGTTTCGCGCGCGCCGGCAGAAGCGCTATCAGTCGCTGCGCGATCGCCCGGCGATCACCAAGGATGGCGTGCCGATTGCGCTGATGATGAATGCGGGTCTGCTCGTCGATCTGCCGCATCTAGACGAAGCCGGTGCGGACGGCATCGGGCTCTATCGCACCGAATTGCAGTTCATGCTGTCGGAGTCGTTCCCACGCCTCGACCGGCAGACGCAGCTCTACAAGGCGGTGATGGACGAAGCCCGCGGCAAGCCCGTCGTGTTTCGCACGCTCGATATCGGCGGCGACAAGGTGCTTCCCTACCTTCGTCAGCCGAAGGAAGAAAACCCGTCGATGGGGTGGCGGGCGATCCGCATGGCGCTCGACCGGCCGGAATTGTTCCGGCTACAGGTGCGGGCCTTGCTCAAGGCGGCGGCAGGGCGTGAGCTGCGGGTGATGATCCCGATGGTTTCGGCGACGTATGAGCTGGGGGCCATCCGTGCGCTGATCGAGCGCGAGAAGGCATTTCTGACGGAGCACGGCCATCCCCTGCCGCAGATCATTCTCGTCGGGGCGATGTTCGAAGTGCCTGCACTTCTGTTCGAGCTCGATGCGTTTCTGTCGCGGGTCGATTTCGTGTCGGTCGGCTCGAACGATCTGATGCAGTTCCTGTTTGCCGCAGACCGCACCAATGCGCGGGTGGCGAGCCGCTTCGATGTGCTGGCGCCAGCACCGCTCCGGGCGCTGAAGTCGCTCATGACGGCTGCCAGCGCGCACAACGTGCCGGTGACACTATGCGGCGAGATGGCAGGCAGCCCGCTCGAAGCCCTGACGCTGATTGGTCTCGGCTTCCGGTCGCTGTCGATGGCGCCGGCCTCCATCGGCCCTATCAAGTCCATGGTGCTGTCGCTCGACGCCGCGAAGGTGACCGCTTTCCTCGACGATCTTTTGAAAGAGGGTGCGAAGGACGTGCGCATGTCCTTGCAGCAGTTCGCAGAAACGGAACACGTCGCGCTCGACGGTTAACAGCTCCTCCCCAACGACGCACGGAGGCTTTGACAAATAAGGATTTTTAGCCGACAATATCCTTAACATCGGGGACCGGCGCGTTTTGCCGGGTAGAGGGTATGCGTCGAAGCGTTGGGCGGAACGTTTCGGTTGGAAGTCATGAGTACGAGCGGCAGGGGCATAGCCGTTTCGAAGCACCAGTGCCAACGGCGTCGGTGCAGGCTCAGGCGGAAAGCCGAGCGCTAATTGCGCGATTTTTTATCGATTTGCGGCAGGCGCTGCGGCTGACGGTGCCGCAGGCAGCTCATTATCTCGCGGTTCGACCGGAAGTTGTCGAAGCGCTGGAGACGGGGCAGGTCGAGTACCTGCCGCAGTGGCAGGAAACGTCGGCCATCATCATGACTTATACGTCGATGGCGGGCGTCAATGGACGGCCGGTTCTGAATGCCATCGGGACGCTGTTCACGCAGCTTTCCGTCCGCGCGGCGCCGACCGCAAATCAGCTTCCGGCGCCCACGCCAGATGTGCATTTCCGCGAGCCGACGTCGTATTTTCAGCAGCAGCCGTTTTTTCAACAGCCGGCGGTTCAGCCGCAGGCATATGCGGCTCCTCAGCAGCCGTACGATCACGGTCGGCACGAGCCTTACGACCCGCCGCAAGGGTATTCGCCGCTACAGGGGGCAATGCCGCAGCAAAGCTCGATCCCTCAGCAGGGCTTGATGTTCCAGGGCCATGGTGGCTTCCCACCTCGGCCAAGGCCACAGCAGCCGGTGCACGTTTCCGATCAGGAGCCGGATATCGCCCGGTCAGGGCTCGCAGTTTCGAGCCGGAACCTGTTACGGGCCGGATCGGTCATCGCGAGCGGGGCGCGGCGTCTGCCGCAGGAAGCGCTGCACCGGGTTCGGGAACGTCCGCAGCGGGCCGTTTATGCCCTTTCGCTGCCGCTCGCTCTGCTGCTGCTTATGATGCATTCGTCGATATTTGCTACGATCTCGCAGCCGTTTTCGGTGGCCGTGCAGTGGGTCAGCGGCTACATGCAGGAGCACTACGGCCCGATCCGGGACGGCATGCGCTATATCGAAGTTGACGATCCGGAAACGCGCCGGGCGGATAAATTGCAGATCGGCAGCGGTTCGTAGTAGATACCCGTGCCTGAGGCGTGGCGATGGGCTCAATCGCCGTCGCCACCTCTTTCGGCCGCTTTTTTCGCGGCTCGCTATTCATAAAAACATCGGACTCAATGTCAGCTCTGCCGCGCGATAAACTCGACCGTCTATCCGAACGCTATATGGCCATCCAGGACCTGATGAACCACGGGGTTCCGCAGGCGGAATTTGTGAAGCTCTCGAAGGAGTTTTCCGAACTCGGACCGGTCGTCGCTCAAATCGATGCGTTGCGTAAAGCCGAGGCCGAGAGCGCGGATCTCGAACAGATGATCAATGATCCGTCGGCCGACAAGGAAATGGTCGATCTCGCCTATGCGGAGCGGGCGTCGCTTGCCGAGCGGATCACGGAGCTGGAGCAACAGCTGCGCATCGCGCTGCTGCCGAAGGACGCGGCCGACGAAAAGAGCGCCATCCTGGAAGTCCGCGCCGGAACGGGTGGTGATGAGGCGGCGTTGTTCGCGGCCGATCTTTTCCGCATGTACACGCGCTATGCCGATCTGCACGGCTGGAAGACCGAGATCATCTCGGCGTCCGAAAACGATCTTGGCGGCTACAAGGAAATCATCGCGTCGATCACGGGCTCGGGCGTTTTCGCGCGATTGAAGTTCGAGTCCGGTGTGCATCGTGTGCAGCGCGTTCCGGCGACAGAGGCGAGTGGGCGCATTCACACCTCGGCCGCGACCGTTGCGGTGCTGCCGGAGGCCGAGGAACTCGACGTCGACATCCGACCCGAAGACATCCGTATCGATACGATGCGTGCTGGCGGCGCCGGTGGCCAGCACGTCAACAAAACGGACAGCGCCGTGCGCATGACGCATATTCCGACCGGAATCGTCGTTGTTTCCGCAGAAAAATCGCAGCATCAAAACCGGCGTCTTGCGATGGCGGTTCTGAAATCGCGCATTTACGAGATGGAACGCGAGCGCGCGGCGACCGAACGCTCAGACGCGCGTAAATCACAGGTCGGATCGGGCGATCGCTCGCAGCGCATCCGGACGTACAACTTTCCGCAGGGGCGGGTTACCGACCATCGGATCAACCTGACGCTCTACAATCTCGATGAAGTGATGACGGGCAACGGGCTCGACGAGCTGATCGATGCTTTGATCACCGATCATCAGGCGACGATGCTCGCCGAATTGAGCGCAGCATGACGACGCCGGCTGCGCGCGCTGATAACGGGGCGGCGTCCGGCTTCCGGCCAGAGATGAGTCTCGCCGAGGCGTTGAGCCTGCTGACGCGAACGCTGATCGAGGCCGGGCTCGATACGCCGCAGCGGGATGCGCGCTTTCTGATGCAAGGGCTGCTCGGGCTCGATGGCGCTCAATTGCTGACGGGATCGGGGCGCCCACTTGGGGACGCCGCTGGCCTCCTCAGGGATGCAGCAGCCCGGCGGGCAGCGCACGAACCCGTCTCGCGCATTCTCGGACGCCGAGGTTTTTACGGGCGGGATTTCATTGTGACGCCGGACGTTCTCGATCCGCGTCCCGATACCGAAGTCGTCGTCGAGCTGGCGCTCGATCTGGTCAAGGGCCGCGGGTTGGCGGAAGCGCCGCTGTCGATCGCAGACATCGGGACGGGCTCTGGCATTCTGATCGTCACGCTGCTGGCCGAGCTGCCGAATGCGCGCGGGTTGGCAACGGATATCAGCCCGGCGGCTCTGGCCGTCGCGCGCCGGAATGCGGAAGCCCACGGGGTTGTGGATCGAATTCAGTTTGTTGCGACAACTGGTCTCGACGGTTGTCCGGGGCCGTTCGACCTTGTGATTTCGAATCCACCCTATATATCCACGGAAGAGATCGCTGGTCTCGAGCCGGACGTGAAGGACTTCGATCCGGTGCTGGCTCTCGATGGCGGCGACGACGGGCTTCGCGTTTACCGTGATATCGCCCGAAATATCATGGAATTGCAGGCGTCTTGCCTGGTGGTTCTGGAAATCGGCGCGACACAGGCCGAAGCGGTTGAAGACATTTTCTCAAAATCCGGGGCGCAACCCATTGGGCGACGTCAGGATTTGGGTGGCCATACGCGCGCTGTTGCGCTGGAGATACATCTCTAACCCAAGCGATCATTTCTATTTGCGGAATTACGTTTCCGGGGTAATATCCGGGCCGAAGAGTTTGATCGGATGTGCCTGGCCAATATACCGCTAGAGCGGTTACCGAGCCGGCCTTCCCATCTCAGATCATCAGCACAAACTTTCGCGGACCCCTCTGTCCGTTGATTGGCGAGTGTCGGGCTTATCCTTCTCGGCATATGTGCTGGGCAAGCTCCTTTGAGGCGGCTCTAGTATCTTTGCTGGCGTGATGATTGGGATGACTGCGATTTTGCCCGAGGCCGTGGGGGCGAGAGCTTGGGCTGCGATCCTTGGTGTGATCCGTCTTGATCGGATCCATGGGGCACGATCCATAGGACTGTGGTGACGTTAAGAGACAGCTTTTTTGAATTGGATCGAAGGATCCAGGGCGTCGCCCCGGGAAATTGGCGTGCGCAGATGGCAATACCAACAAGCATGAACGGGAGCCCATGAGGCAAGGTCAACAGAACCGTCGCGGTCGCGGACGAAACAACAACAATAATAATAACCGCAAATCGCAAAATCCTCTGATGCGCAGCTTCGAGAGTTCGGGGCCCGACGTGAAGATTCGCGGTACGCCCTCGCATATCGCCGAGAAGTACATCAGCCTGGCGCGCGATGCGCTGTCGTCGGGCGATCCGGTGCTCGCTGAGAACTATCTCCAGCACGCCGAGCATTATAATCGCATCATCCTGGGCTATCGCGAGCAGATGGCGCAGCAGGGCGGCGTGGACCCGATGGGGAACGGCGCCGCGCGGACGCATTCGCTTGCCGGGCCTGAAGGCGCCGACAGCGACGAGTTCGGCGATGAGGATGGTGACGAGTTCGGCGGGGGCCAACAGCAGGCTATCGCCGGTCAGGGTAACCAGCCGGACGTGCAGCCGCCTTTCCCGCAGCAGCAGCGCAATTTCGATAATCAAAACCGTTACGACAATCGCCAGCCGCGCCACGAGCGGTTCAACAACAATCGCCATGATCGTGGTGATCGCGGCGATCGGCAGGATTTCCGGGGCGACCGCGGTGACCGGTACGAACAGCGCAACGGCCAAGGCGGCGAGGGTCGCTTCCGTGAGGATCGGCGCCCACAGCACAACGGCAACGGAGACTCGCATCAGGGTGAAGGCGGTTTCCGCCGTCGCGAGCGCTATCAGGCCCCGAGTGGGGCTCCGAACGGCGCCGAGCGCGAGCCCGCGAACGGCGGAAGTTTCCAGCCGTCGGTCGCGACGTCTTCTCCGGCACCGGCTCCGGCTGCCGAACGTGAACGTCCCGAGCGGTCAGAGCGGTCTGAACGCCCTGAGCGTTCCGAGCGTCCGGAACGTTCAGCGCCGCAAGCTGCGGCTTCGATCGACCAGCAGGAGCAGCCCGCCTTCCTGCGCCGCCCGGTTCGCCGGCCGCGTCGCGAAGAGCCGGCCGAAGCTCCGGCCGTGCCGCCAGCCGCAAACGAAGACAGCGAATAAAGCGAATTAGAAAAGAGCCTCGATTTCGGGGCTCTTTTTTGTTTGTCCCTGGCGACACCGCTTCGCGGAGCCGGCCGCCAGGAACGGCTCTTTTTTGTTGGCGCGAGCGACTCCCCTGCGTGGAGCCGGCCGCTCGCGCGAGGCTTTTAATTTGGTCCCCGGCGACTCTCGTTCCGAGAGCCGGCCGCCGGGGACGAGCCTGTTCCCACGCGGCCTGCGCCGGGCGGGCTCTTCTTCGACATTCGCGCAATTCGCTTGCAATCGCTCTCAGGCAGCCGTGCTTGCGCGCTGTGCCAGCACGTGAACGCGTTCGAAGATCGCGATCATGTAGCGGCTCGCGGGGCAGTAGGACCAATGCTTGCTTGCGAACTCAAATCCAGCGGGACTGTCCGGCCGCAGCGCCTGGCGCGTTTTCAGCAGAACGAGGGCGTTCGCCGGAACTTCTTCTGAAATGCCTGCAAATCTCAGCGGCGTTTTGTTTTGCCGCGTGAGCATCGCTGGCGCGGTGCGCACCTTCCTCCAATCGAAGGGCGCTCCGGTCGCCGTTCTGGTTAGGCGCACAGCGAAGGACGCACGAAGATTTTCGAGAATGATTTCGGAATTGGCGAGGGTGATGCCGACGGCATGCAGGCCGTAATCGTCACCGCCTGTCATCCTCAGAATTTCTTGCTCAGCACGGCGGTCAACACCGAGGAGGCGACTTAGCAGTCCTTTCCAACTCTGGCGGGCGAACTTCAGTCGTTGGTATTGCTCGAACAAGTCGCCAAACTTTGCCGCCTCGAACGGGATGGGCGTTTCCCTGCCATCGGCCGCAAGGAAGGGATAGGCCGTCGCGTAGGTCAAGGCGGCGAGGGCGGCGTCGCGGTTCGTACCGTTCGCGACATAGGCCGCCATGGTGGCAAGCGCGTCGTTGGACCAAGGCGCCTGCTGGGCAAGCGCATCCAGGCGCTTTGCAGCGGCAGCTTGTGCTGCTGCCCGTTCGCCATCGCCGCGCGGCCGGAACGATAGCAGGGCTTGCCCGTCTCGAAATAGAGCATGGCGCAACGTCGAGAGCAGCAGGCGATTGAGCGGCGGGCCGGCGGGGCGATAGGTACGATCGAGCTCGGGATGATCGAGAAGCGCGTCGATCTCATCGTCGTCTTCGACGATCACGATGGACGCCAAGCCTGCGAAGCGGACGTAACGCGCCATCGTTCGATCCCTGCCATGCGCCGGAGAGCAGCTTACGGTGGGTCCGTCTTTCGCTCAATCGGTGACTTCGAGGGTGTCGCCGACGTGGAGCCGGCCGCCGTCGACGATGCGGGCGTAGACGCCGAAATCCGTGTGCCCCAGGGTCTTAGACAGGAACGACGGGATCTTCATGTCACGTTCGCCCGTCTCTGGGTCGACGTTGGTCGCCGCGCAGCGCTCGGTGCGCTTGAAGACTTCGAGGGTGATGCCGCCGGTCCGCAACTTTTTGCCGACGAGGTCCAGTTCCTGCCAGGGTTCCAAGCCGTCGAGCACGAGGTTCGGGCGGAAGCGCCGGGCATCGACGGGCGCGCCGAGCATGCCTTCGAGTGCGGTTAAACTCTGGCGGTTGACGAGGTGGACGCATTTGGGTGCGACGTCGGAAAAGCTGTGTCCTGGGCTGACAACGACGCGGGGACGTCCACGTAAACCCGAGGTTACGATGCGGGCGATGGCGTCTTCGATAGCGGTGCGGCCCGCTTCGGTTCGCAGGTCCCCACGGGCGATCTCGGCGCCGCCCTTCGAGATGACGAGGGTCTCGGTGCTGTCGTCGAATAAGGAACGGACGGTCGCCAGCTCCTCGTTCCGCATCAGCATGACGAAGTGAATTTTCTGCAGGTGCTGGGGGTTTGCCGGGTCGAAGGGGCCGGGACCGTTCTCGATGGCGTAGGCCCGGTCGAAGGGCAGGGTCTGCATCGGGCGCAATTCCACGCTTTCGAGCGGTTCCGGCGTCAAACCTTTAACCGGATAGCGGTAAAGGGCTTCGATCGTAGCGGTCCCGGAAGTGGCCATGTCGCGCGTATCCCTCAGATTTTGTCGGCGATGCCTCTTTTTCGGGCGGCGCCCGATCCTATATCCGAAGCATCGTACGGGTGCGCGGGGATGCCGGCCATCGGGTCTTTGGCCGCGCTTGGATGATAAAAATCAATTCGCATGGCATTCTTTCCGGGCCTTAAGGACGGTGAGGAATGTGCTGGAGGACGCGACATGAACTTCGAACGCTACACGGACCGCGCCAAGGGCTTTATCCAATCGGCTCAATCGCTGGCACTCCGCGAAAACAATCAACAGGTCACCCCCGAACATCTTCTGAAAATTCTGCTCGATGACCCGGAGGGTCTAGCCAGCGGACTGATCCAGAAGGCGAGCGGGGATTCGCGCGCCGCATTGCGCGCGGTCGAGGCGAACCTTGCCAAGAAGCCAAAGGTCACCGGCGGCTCGGGACAGGTTTACGTCTCGTCGGAACTCGCACGCGTGTTCGACGCCGTCGAGAAACTTGCCGACAAGGCGAGCGACAAGTTCGTCACCGCCGAGCGGCTGCTTTTGGCGCTGGCGCTCGACACCGCGACGGACGCGGGCAAGATCCTGCGCGACGCCGGTGTGACGCCCGACAAGATCAACGCCGCCATCAACGACATCCGCAAGGGCCGCACGGCCGACAGCGCCAACGCCGAGCAGGCGTATGACGCTCTGAAGCGCTATGCCCGCGACCTCACCGAAGCGGCAGGCTCCGGCAAGCTCGATCCGGTTATCGGCCGCGACGAAGAGATCCGCCGCACCATCCAGGTGCTGTCGCGGCGCACGAAGAACAATCCCGTGCTGATCGGCGAACCGGGCGTCGGCAAGACGGCGATCGCGGAAGGCCTCGCGCTGCGCATCGTCAAGGGCGACGTGCCGGAAAGCCTGAAGCATAAGAAGCTGCTGTCGCTCGATATGGGCGCCTTGATCGCGGGCGCGAAGTATCGCGGCGAGTTCGAGGAACGCTTGAAAGCCGTGCTGTCCGAGGTCGAGGCCGAGGGCGACATCATTCTGTTTATTGACGAGCTGCATACCATCGTCGGCGCCGGCAAGACCGAAGGGTCGATGGATGCGGGCAACCTGTTGAAGCCTGCGCTCGCGCGCGGCGAGCTTCACTGCGTTGGTGCGACCACGCTGGATGAATACCGCAAGCACATCGAAAAGGACGCCGCGCTCGCCCGCCGCTTCCAGCCGATATTCGTAACCGAACCGACGGTGGAAGATACGATCTCGATCCTGCGCGGCTTGAAAGAGAAGTATGAGCTGCATCACGGCGTGCGCATCACCGACAGCGCGCTCGTCTCGGCGGCGACGCTTTCGAACCGCTACATCACCGACCGCTTTCTGCCCGACAAGGCGATCGACCTTGTCGACGAGGCGGCGTCGCGTCTGCGCATGCAAGTCGATTCCAAGCCGGAAGAGCTCGACGCCATCGACCGCGATCTCATGCAGATGATGATCGAGCGCGAAGCGTTGAAAAAGGAAACCGACTCGGCATCGAAGGATCGTCTCGCGCGGCTTGAGAAATCCATCGCCGATCTGCAGGAAAAATCCGAGGCGATGACGGCGCGCTGGCAGGCCGAGAAGCAAAAGCTCGGCTCGGCGCAGAAGCTGAAGGAAGAGCTTGAGAGCCTGCGCAACGCGCTCGAACAGGCGCAGCGCAAGGGCGATCTGGCACGCGCGGGCGAGCTTCGCTACGGCAAGATCCCCGAGCTTGAGAAGAAGCTCGCCGACGTCGAATCCCAAGAGCGTAAGGGCGCGCTGGTCGAGGAAGCCGTCACGCCGGATCAGATCGCGGCCGTCGTGTCGCGCTGGACGGGCGTTCCGGTCGACAAGATGCTCGAGGGCGAACGCGACAAGCTTCTGAAGATGGAAGATGCGCTGGGCAAGCGCGTCATCGGTCAGAAGGAAGCGGTCATCGCCGTTTCGACAGCTGTGCGTCGTGCGCGCGCCGGGCTTCAGGACCCGAACCGGCCGATCGGCTCGTTCATGTTCTTAGGACCGACCGGCGTCGGCAAGACCGAGCTGACGAAGGCGCTCGCGGGCTATCTCTTCGACGACGACACGGCGCTCGTGCGCATCGACATGTCGGAGTTCATGGAGAAGCACTCGGTCGCCCGTCTCATCGGCGCGCCTCCGGGTTATGTCGGCTACGAGGAAGGCGGCGTGCTGACGGAAGCGGTGCGGCGGCGTCCGTATCAGATCATCCTGTTCGATGAGATCGAGAAGGCGCATCCGGATGTCTTCAACGTGTTGCTTCAGGTTTTGGACGACGGTCGCCTGACCGACGGCCAGGGCCGCACGGTCGACTTCAAGAACACGTTGATCGTGCTGACGTCGAACATCGGCGCGCAGTACCTCGTCGAGCAGAAGGAAGGCGAGGAAACGGAAGCCGTGCGCGACGAAGTCATGGCTGAAGTTCGCGCTCGCTTCCGGCCCGAATTCCTCAACCGTCTCGACGACATCATCCTGTTCCACCGCTTGCAGCGCGCGGACATGACGAAGATCGTCGATATCCAGATCGGGCGTCTGCAGAAGCTCTTGGCGGATCGCAAGATCACGATCGAGCTTGATGAGCAGGCGAAGACGTGGCTCGCAAACCGCGGCTACGATCCGGCGTATGGCGCGCGGCCTTTGAAGCGTGTCATCCAGCGCAACGTGCAGGACCCGCTCGCCGAGCAGATCCTTGCGGGCGGCGTGAAGGACGGCGATACGGTGACGGTGTCGGTGCGCGACGGTGCTCTGACGATCAACGGCTGGCCGATCAAAGCCGCGGCTTGATTAAATGCGCTCCCGGCCGGCCGGCTCTACGAAGCAGGGTCGGGAGCGCGCATTAAAATTTACTCGGGCGACTGGGTTTGGGCTTCGCGATTCAACGTTTGTGCGGGGATGTCGCTGCCGTCGGCATTATGCCGACGCGCGCTTGATCAAAGCGTCGAACATCCTGTCGCTGAGCCAGCGGCGCATGAACAGGATCGGCTTGGCGCCAAAACCGACTGCATAGCGCGTCCGAGGCTTGGTCGCTGTCGCAGCCTGAACGATGGCTTTTGCAATCACCGAAGGCGGCGATAGCCGGTTGCCCTGATACGTCTTGAGCATGCCGTCGGCGGTCTTATTGGCATCGCTGGCGTAGGCGCCGCTGCCAGATGTCTCGCGCAAATGATTGGCGGCAATAATGCCCCAGTCGGTCTTAATGCCACCGGGCTCGATCACGATGACATCGATACCAAAACGCTGGACTTCGAGGCGCAGGCAATCCGAAAGGCCCTCGACCGCAAATTTCGTTGCGTGGTACCAGCCGCCGAACGGCGTATGGATTTTACCGCCTATCGACGAGATACTAATGATCCGACCAAAGTTGTGGGCACGCATCAGTGGAAGCACTGCTTGCGTCAGGCGTGCGAGGCCGAACACATTAACCTCGAACTGGGACCTTGCTTCGCTAAGCGGCACGTTCTCGATGGCTCCGTAGGAGCCGTAGCCGGCGTTGTTGATCAGAACGTCGATCCGGCCTTCCCGATCTGCTATCGTTTTGACGCAATCCAGAATCGATTTTTCGTCGGTTACATCGAGCGAAATGATGTGAATGCCGTCATTTTCCAGCTCTCGCATCCGGTCAACACGCCGTGCCGCGCCGTAGACGGTGAACCCGGACGACCTCAGGCTACGCGCAGCTTCCATGCCAATGCCAGATGAAGCACCTGTAACGAGCGCAACTTTCAACTTTGACGACATTACCAGTTGCTCCTGATTGGAGAGGGATGCACTACCACTTGACGCCGAAGCGACGATGTAATCGACTGTTTACAAGTCTCCAAACAACAAGTCAACGGGTGTTTACTTGAGCAGCAAATCCAAGCGCCCTCGCGATGCCTCAGCCACGCGCGAGGCTATACTGGCGGCCGCACAGCGTGTGTTCACCGAAAAAGGATTCGACGGCGCGGGTCTGCGCGAAATCGCCACCGAAGCAGGTGTCAACGCCGCGCTCGTCAACCGCTACTTTACATCGAAAGAGGGTTTGTTTGCCGAGGCGGTGATACCCTACATGAATCTCGACAGCCTGCTCGAGGGAGATTGCGCGACGTTCGGCAAGCGTGCCGCGACATACTTTTGTACGAAAAGCTATGACGGGCAGCACTTCGATCCGACGCTCGCTTTTTTGCGTTCGATGGGAAGCCCGGACGTCGCGCCTTTATTACGCGTCGCAGCCGATACGGCCGTCATCGCGAAGATCGCGCGTTGGTTGGGAGGGCGCAACTCGAAGCAGCGTGCTGCGCTCATTGCCGCTCAGCTTATCGGTCTCGATCTGATGCGGCGCGTGCTTCAAACTGAGGCCCTAAGTCAAGCACACCAGGCCAAGGCGATCCTTTACGCGACGAACTCACTGCAGGCGTTGGTCGACGACGAAATCTGAATAATTCCGGATCGAATGGCCGTGATGATGCGGACCTGAAGTAGATAACAAAACTTATCCGCGCTCTCGAAACCTCCCGCATACTTCCTCGCATCTTCTCACGAAGGACAAAGGGCATGAGCTCGTGCCGCGAGACGTGAGTGGGGAGGGCTTTGATGCGCACATTCTTCGTTGCATGATGAGACTTGTGGAGATTGTCGACGCTTCGCTGCAGTCGCCAAAAGCTGAAGCTAACGTGGTCAGCGCGGTGTCGCGATTTATATGACGTGCTCGCCTTAGTCACAAAATTGTATGACGCTCTCATAGGAATTTCGAACGCGTCACGCGGTCGGTTACTCACAGATTTGTATGGTTGAAAGCGGCCGCTAAGCCGAGCAACGTGAATCATACAAAGCTGTAACCGGCCGAGTGAAATCGAGCTGCGCTTTTCACTTCGCGCATAAGAGAAAACTAACCGCGGCGAAATATGTTGAGTCTGTTCCTGCCAAGCGAATGTTTGAAGCGTGCTTTGCCGGGCGGTGCTCAATCTCGCGACAACATATTTTCGAGGAAGCAAAAATCGTGAACATCACTTCAGTCAACTCAACGGCCGCAAACTCTCTACAAAAAACATCTCCGGCGCAGTCTAAAAATACACGCGCCGCAGACGGCGACTACCTGACGAAGGGGCCAGACCGTTCAAGCGTCAAAGACGCTGACGGAGATTATAAGCCGTCCACTACTGCTAGTCGTGCGTCTAGCTCTGTGCAGCAGGCGTTGACCGATCTCGCAACGCGCGGCTGATTCAGCGTTTAATCTGAAATAAGAAGAAGCAGCCGACGTATGTTCAAGACGGCTGCTTCGCCACGCTCGGCTAGGAACTTAGGTCTTTGTCTGGTGTCATCCTCGGCTTTATGCCGAGGATCTATCTTGCTGCTCCGACCGCTGATCGATGGATACTCGGGACAAGCCCGAGGATGACATTCCGTCGTTCAGATCATTGGAGGGCGGCGATGGGAGCCGGTCGAGCGGACACGCGATGCCTTTCTTTGTGCAGCGGCGACGATAGGCGCGTTCCCAATTGGTCTTGAGACCGATCTCGATCTGTCTCAGGCGCAAAGCTTCTATGAACGCGAGCTTCGCCTTTCGACCGTCGAGACGCTTGAATTTCTTTCTCTGCTTCTTGGTCATGCCGCAGCCGATGCAATGTCCGGCGTGCTTGAATTTGCAAACATCGATGCAGGGAGAGAGAGCTTTCATATCGGTCGACGTTGGATCGCTTTCGGCGGCATCGCGCGCCGCCCAGAATTAAGGCGCGGGGAAACTATCATGACATGTAGTTTTTGTTCGGCGACTTTCAAACCTATCCTCTTGTGCGCGAGAAAGAGCCTGCCGCTGCTGTAGTGGTCGCGTCGGATAAATTCCTTCAGCATCTCGCATGTTTTTGGCTAGGCTGGATCCCGGCCTGCGCCGGGATGGCGGATTAGAGAGTGCGGTTTTAACGGCGATAGAAATCGCTGCCGCGCGGAGAAATCGGTAAGCCGCGGGTCTCTGCCTGCGCGCGACAAGCACACAACCTACCTAAACTTCCATCCTCTCCACCCACTTCGCACGGCCGGGCCAGGGCGGGAAGGGATCACCGAAGTATTGCGTCTCGCGGAAGACTTTTCCGTCTCTGAATTCCATGATGCTGACGACGTAGGACGGCTTGCCGCCATAGCTGATGACGTACTCGGTCGTCCAAAGATCGCCGTGCCCGATCACACGCCGTATGGTGAAGTGCTTGTTGGGCAGCAGTCCGCGTGTCGTGCGGATGGCGAGGCGCCCTCGGATTCGCTCGCCGGACTGTGGGTATTCCAGCACGACGTCATCGTGATAGATCTCGTCCTCGGCGTCGTCATCACCAGCCTCGGACGCGGCCCAGTGCCGGTCGAGCGCAGTTCGGATTTCTGGATCGCCCATTTCGCTCTCCTGATTGTTCGGTAGTTTCAGCCTTTAACCTCACTCTACATCTCCGCAAAAAATTTATCCCCGTTCTCGAAACCTCCCGCATACTCCCTCGCATCTTCTCACGAAGGACAAAGGGCATGAGCTCGTGCCGCGAGACGTGAGTGGGAAGAGCATGCGGGGTCGCGCGGAGAAATCGGTAAGCCGCGGGTTCTCTGTCTGCCGCGCGACAAGCACGATCGGGTGCTCGGCGCGGTGAAACGCTTCTTGCATAAAAGGATGCGGGGCGGATGGCGGGTTCGACGACTCAGGGATCGCTCAGGAGCGATCCGCACTCATACGAGAGGCTCCGGACATATGGGCCGGGGACGAGGCGGAGAGTTGGCATGCGCGGGGCGGCAATGGTCCGCATCCCTAATACAAAAATCAAATGAGCGAGGCCGTGCCGTCCCGCCTCTTTGTTGATTGGCGCAACCGACTCCACTTCGTGGAGCCGGCCGGTTGCGCTTTGTTTGATCGTCCACGGCGACTCCGCTGCGCGGAGCCGGCCGCCGTGGACGTTTGCTGTTTCGTCGTTCCAGGTTGGCCTCCGCATCTGCTTTACAGAACCGGCCGGAGGCGCTTTTGAGTTTGCGATCGGCGACTCGCGTTCCGCGAGTCGGCCGCCGATCGCGTTGGACAAAAATTTCGGACGCGATGCGCAAGGCATCACGTCCGGATGGTGAAGTTCTTAATCCGAACTGGTCGCAGATTAACGTCTTACGCAGACCATGCGGCCGTTGGGCATACGAACGGCGCGATAGCCCGTGTGTCTGACACACCATCCCTGGTTTTGGCCGCCCCAGATGCAGCGGCCGGTGACGCTGCTGCGATGGCGGTTCGGGCCGCAGCCACCAAGGGCAGCAGCGGGCGTGGCGGCATATGACAGATCGATGGCGATAAGTGCAGCAAGACCGAGTAGAGGCGCGAAAAGCTTCATCATGGCAAAGTCTCCGTTGGGACGTGCGATATTGATTATTTTGCGCACGTCATCGCCAGTTTCCCGCCGTTATCCTGAACTCGGGATTAATGCCGTTCAGTCGAATTGAGGCGAGTTGAGACGGGAATGTCCGCCAACGATGCAGCCAGAGAAACGGATCTACTTGTTCCCCTGCACGAGAACATCAAGCTGAGGGCGGTCGGTTCCGTTCTTGGGTTCGACGGAATACATGTAATCGCCCCACCAGGGGCCAGCCGCCCAATACGTCCATCCGATCCAGACGTCCCGGTTGTCGGACATATACTTGATCAGCGCGGCGCCCTCGCGAAGAGCAGGTTCGGCGGACGAAAAACCGAATTCGCCAAGAAAGCCGTGCGCGTGATTCTGACGGGCCCATTCGGTGAAGGCCTTGAGCCGTTCGCTTCCCGATCCGGGGACGGCGTCCGGCGACGTGCCGGAACTGTTGGAGTCGAGATATTGATGAACGTCATAGGCGAAGTTGTTCTCCGGATCGACGACTCCGGTCATGACGCGCGCGTTAGGGGTCGTGGTCCACGAATGCGCGCCGGTCCAGTAGGAGCCCGGCACCAGCAGCAGTTGCTTGGCGCCGGCTTGGCGGATGGCGGCAATCGCGGTGTTCGCGGCCGGAAGCCACTCCTCCGCCGTCTGCTCGTGCGGCTCGTTCATGAGATTGAAAATGACGTTGGGCTTGTCTTTGAGCCGCTTCGCCGTCTCAGCCCATGCCGCAACGAACTCCTGCGTTGCGGCCGCGTCGCGTCCGATGAGGCCGGATTGCGTTCGGCCGAACTGATGAAAGTCGACGATGATCACTGCGTCGACGCTGGCGGCCTTGTCGATCAACGCGACGAATTGCTTCCAGTCTGCCGTCGGCGTCGGGTCCGGAACGCCGCCTTCGAATTGGAACAGTCTCTGCATCAACACCGGCAGGCGGAAATAGCGAAAGCCCTTGGCGCGGAAGTATTCGATCTCTTTGATCGTCGGGAAAACGTAGTCGAAATTGATCCGGCTCTTCTTTGCGTTGAGTTCGGCGCCCGACAGATTGACGCCAGTCATCCACGCCGCTTTGCTGTCCGCAATTGCAGGCGAGGCCGAGAGGCAGGCGATCACGACCAGCGCGGTGCGCCAGACTTTTTGAATCTGAAATTTCATAAGACGGTATCTCTCGCGACAGGAAAAAGCCGAATGGACTTCAGCGCCATGGCCGGCTTCTCGATGAAGTGCCATGACAGCGACGCCGGCACGAGGGTGAGCAGAAACGCGACGAGCGCTTGCGCCAGCGGATGCCAGCCAGGAAGGAGCTGGATGGTGATTTGCTGGATGGGATAGGCGTAAATGTAAATTCCGTACGAATAGTCCGGAAGCACATCCAGCCTTGTCAGCACGCGTGCCGGGCGGAAGGCAACCCACAATGTGAGCAGCGAAATCGCAGCGGCCGCAAAGATCGTGTTTGTCGGCGTGTGCGCCAAAGCTGCCGCAAGCGCCATTGCGACTGCCACCCAAGGCAGTTTGGGCCCGCTTCGTTTGGTGGCCTGAAACCACCCGCCGATTGCAAACGGAATGAACAGGGTGAGGAAATTGGTCGCCTGCACCGGGATCGTGTGACCGAGCGCGGTTGGCACTCCGTAGCCAAGAGCACACGCGAAGCCGGTGGATATGATCGCTCCCGCGAAAATTATGCCGGTTCGATAAGATAGAACGAAGAGCATGAAAACGAGGAAGTAGCTCGCAACCTCATATCGCAGCGTCCACAGCGAACCGTTTGCATATGTGACGGCGTGATTCTGGAATGCTCCGGGAAGCGAATATTCAGTCGAGAGCAATGTGCCCGAACCGAAGATGTAGCGAAGCGTCTGTCGGTCAGTGATGAATTGGCTGAAACTCAGCGTGGAGAACGCGGAGATGACGAGCGCCGTCACCAGCGTGCAGATAATCAGACCCGGAAAGATCCGCAAAAAACGTGCTTGCCAGAATTCTAGTGCGGACCGCCGTTGCGCAGACGCGCTGATCAGATAGCCGCTTATCGTGAAGAACATCACGACTGCAGACCATCCGAGGTCCAGGCCTGTGAGGTGCGTGTAGACGCCCTGAAGATCACGCAGCCCATATGAGTGAGCCAGGATGACGGATGTTGCGGCGAGCCAGCGCAACGCTTGAAAGTTGTTTGCGTGGCGAACGGGACGCGATGTCGAGGGTGCGTCCCCTCTCGCATCAGATTGCTCGTTGGGAAGGGCTTTTTTCAAATCCGAAACAACCCCCGCTGTTAAATTGCTCGCAGAGCAGCCGCACGAAATTTGCAGCTCGATGTCTAATGAGCCATCGCGCGTTCAAGAGCCGGCGTTTCGCGCGGCGTGCGCATCGCATTCGGATTAGACAGGCATTAGACAGCGATGCGAATGCGGCGATTCATCTCCCGTGCGTGTGGGGGTGCATGTGATCGCTGCATTCGTTTCGATGTGAAACAAGTTTTGATAAAACGCGGCAAAGTCTCACGTCGAACAGAAGAGAGGAAATGTGATGCTTTGCTCGCATTGCTCTCTCTGAGCTGTTCCAAGTTGGTCAGGGTTTTGCGATTGGTTGCGGGAAGTCGAGCACCTCCTCGGTGTAGGTTTCGACAACTTGGCTGATCGGTCGGCCATCGGGAAGCGTCAGTACGGCCACGTGCTGAAGCACATGGTGTGGAACAACGAGCGGAACTCCGTCGTGCGGCTTCGTTAGGGTGCCGGCTATCTCCCAATTGTGCGGCAAGGGTGACCAGAGAAGCTTCGCGGAGAGTGTGTGCCGTCGAAACTTGAGCGACTGTGCAGCGCGACCGAATGCGATGTCGCTCGTCTCGAGCATATGATTGATCTCCGGAGTAAGGCGGCTTGGCACGTACCAGTTGTCCGCTTCGGAAAGCACATGGCCTCCGCAACTCAGGCGGACTTGGCGATATCGGATCGGCTCTGATGGACTGATGCCAAGGATTTGGCGTTGTTCGGCGGAGAGGGGTTTGTCGGCGCCATGGACGAACTCGGCGATAATACGCGCCGGGGGTGATGCAAGCCTGTGATCTTCGCACCAACGGTCCAGAGTGAGCGTGGCGCTATCGTGGCTCAGAAGTTCGGAATTGAGTGTTTCGAGCAACGCCAAAGCCTCGAGGCGTGTGGTTACCCCGTCCGTCCAGACGAAGTTCTTGCTGTCGTCGGCGATGGCGATATGAGAGGACAAAAGAGTAGTGACGGTGAAGAATGATGAGAGGGCAACGGAACGTATTTGGGGTTTCATCAATCTTTCCTCGTTGGAGCCATAGGTCCTAGTCTTGGATGGGCAAACGCACCGAGACTGTCGGAAGTCCTGCCAACTTCGGTGGATGCGCCACGTTTGTTACTAGGGCTCGGCCAAAGCGGCGAGCGCAGGATTGCCGCGCAATGTCGTCAGATCCTTGCAAAGGCCCTAATAGAGTATGAAAATGCGCGCTTTCGCGTTGTGAGAGGCCTGCAATGCGCCGATGGGTTTTATTGATCGTTTTTCTGTGTTTGTCCGCGGGAGCTTTCGCCTTGGCGCAAGTTTTCCATTTCCGGCTGCCTGTTGACGAGGTTTTCGAGGCTCACAAACCGGCTCCCGAGGCGGCGGCACCTGCTTCGGTCGCCAATGCTCCGGCGGCTGGATCAAAGGCCGAGGCCGATACCGGCTCGTCAGCTTCGCGGCAGGCTGGCAACGAATCGGACAGAAAAGAGAAGAGCAGCGAAGGATCGACCGGCGACGGCGTGAAGCTCGATCTTGCCGAGGTCTCGACGTCGGGTGCGACTTCGGTTTTTGCGGGGCGTGCCGCTCCGGGTAGCTCCGTCACGGTGTTTGAAGGCGATGTCGCGGTGGCGACAGCCAAGGCGAATGACAATGGCGACTGGTCGCTTGCAACGGATCACAAGTTTGCTGGCCCCGATCCGAAGTTCAGCTTGCGGAGCGGCACATTCAAGATCGCAAGCGAAACGTCGGCCGAGGATAACAGCTCTCACGCCAAACCGGCGGCGGCGCTGCCCTCTCAGACAGCGGTGAGCGATGCAGCTCAGCGTGGGACGTCACCGTCGGTCGCTCTGCTGAAGAATTTCGAGAACGTCGTCGCATCGGCGCGCGAGGAGGCTGCAGCGCAGGCGCAGACTGGAAGCGCGGTGACGGCAACGGCGACCGCGCCTCCTCCGGCATCGCAGAACAGCGGCGCCGTGCCGGAGGTTCAAGCATTGGTGTCGACGCCGCCCGAGGTTGCAAGTTCCGAGCATCCTCAGTCGGCGACGATACCCGTTCCGATGACCTTCATTTTCGACGAAGCGACGCTGACGTCCGACGGCGAGAAGACGGCAAAACTTCTGCTCGATTATGTGCAGCTGAAGAAGTTCAAATCCATTTCGCTCACTGGTCACGCGGATGAGCGCGGGACGGCCGAATACAACATGGATCTGTCACGCAAGCGGCTCGATACGGTCGCTGCGTTCTTGCGCAACGGCGGCTACGACGGGGAGCTGAAACTGATCCCAGAGGGCGCGACGCAACCATTCACGGGCATCGACCGCTCGAAGTTTTCGCGCGATGACCTGATGCAGCTCGACCGGCGGGTCGAATTGCGCAACGCCATGTGAGTACGAGAGTAGGAAGTGAAATTTGCAGGGCGGCCGGCGACGCGCAGCGCCGGCCGCTGATTTGCAGTCGTTACGGCGAGACCATGTTGAGATCGCCGACATCAACCTTGGTGCTGCCGGCCTGAGCCGTGAATGTGAAGGTGTCCGGCGAAATCTTCGGAGCGGCGTTCCAGTGGAACACGTTCGTTTGCGCCGGGCCGTCGACACTGTGATAGACGAGCTTGCAGAAGAGCGGCTTGTCGCCTTGCTCCATCCAGACCTGCCAGGTGTCGTCTCCGGATGCTCCGGTGACCGTAAACTTGTCGCAAGACTTGCCGTCGACGGACTCGTTGCCGGCGGCCTTGATCGTCGTGCCGTCGTTGCCGCTGACCGCGTCATGCACGACGCCCATGAAATTCAGGACTTGAGAGTCGATGCCGAGCTCGCCGGCGAAGAAGCCGAACGCCGCTGAAAGCGAGCCCGGAGCGGCGTTCTGCGAATATTTCTTCTGTTGGGGATCGTAGATCGTCAGCACGGTGCCGTCTGAAATGACGACGTAGGTGTTGGCGTTGAGCGAGATGTCGGCGCGCAATGCGGTCGGCTGACGAAGGATAAAATGGCCAGTGCCGTGATAAAGCTCGTTGCCGTCTGAGGTGGCGTTGAATTTCGTCTCGAAATCCATGGGATTGTTTTGCAGGTAATCGTCAAGCTTTTTGAACGCTGCCTGCGCAGCGTCGCTCGTTTGTCCCTCTGCAACGCCGGTGGCGGCGAGCATCAACGCTAGAAATGGGTAGGCAAAAAATCGAAACGACATCTGCGTGTCTCCAAGGTTGCGCGTCTGATTTCCCCCGTCGCCTGTCAGTTTAGAATGCGGCGATGATCTCCCCATGGGTGGTCTCATCCCAGCGTTAATTTTGGGTGCCAATTTTCCGTGTTCGTCAATTCAATTGTCGAAAGTAAATGCCGTTTCTGCGGAAATATTTAAAAAGGGCAATTCAACCGGGGGGATATTGATCGTCGCCGACCTGTTCAAGCCAATCGACGGTTTTACCGTCCACTGACTCTTGAATGGCGATGTGCACCATGCTGCTGGTGGCTGTGGCGCCGTGCCAGTGCTTCTCACCTGGCGGGAACCAGACGACGTCGCCGGGATGAATGTCTTCGGGTGGTTCGCCGTCGCGCTGCACCCAGCCGCGACCTGCGGTGACGATAAGTGTCTGTCCCAGCGGATGCGTGTGCCACGCTGTTCGGGCGCCCGGTGAGAACGTGACGATGGCGCATGCAACACGAGCGGGCGCCGTCGCCTGCACAAGCGGTTCGATGTGGACGTCGCCGGTGAAGTACTCTGAGGAACCGCGATTGTTCGGTCGCGAGCCGTTTCGCCGGATGTCCATCGGATCCAATTTCCTCAATGTCGAAGTCGGGGGGCTTAATTGCGCTGTGTCCCTAGGGGGGATGACGTGCGGTGATGATCTAAACGATATTTCATGATTTGTGGAACTCGTGCGAATTGGGAACCGGAATTTTCATTCATATCTATTTTGAATGTCGTCTGTCGCTTGGGCGTTGTCGAACGCCGATGGTCTTCGCATTACGCTGTGGGCTGTCCAATTTGTAAGGCGGCAAGCCGGAACCGAAACTTTCAAGGACGAGTTTTTACGGACATGAAAAAAATTCCGCTTCTCCCCCGCTCGCTTCACTCCGCCATCGTTCTTTCGGCTTTAGCCTTGGGTATCGGTCTGGTCGGCACAACAGCGTCGGTCGTCGCTCATGCCGACGATGACGATCCCGAACTTGCTTTCAACGGACATTGTCGCGAATGTCACGCCTTCGATAAGGGCGACAATCGTATCGGTCCCACACTCTATGGTGTCGTCGGCCGCAAGGCCGGCACCGTTCCAGGTTTTGATTATTCGGAATCTCTCAAAGACTCGGGCATCACTTGGAACGAGCAAAATCTCGACCAGTGGATTGCCAATCCGAATGCGGTCGTTCCCGGCAACAATATGGGCGCAATCTTCAGCGGCTTGCCCGACAAGAAACAACGCGCGCTGATCATTAAGTTTTTGGCGAGCGACACCAAGAAAAAGACGGGCGGCAATTAAGCCGCCCATCTTTTTTCTCGGATTTGTTCGAGAGGATTATTCGACTAGTTGCGCGCGCGGTCCCGGCGGTAGCGCGCGCGATGGCGATAGCAGCGTTTCGCGCCGATCTTGCAGGCGATCTTTGGGCCCGCAGTGTAGCCGATGACGCCGCCTGCCACGAGGCCGACCGGTCCGAAAACGACGGCACCGGCAAGACCGCCAAGTGCGGCGTCCGTTACGCGTTCATGGGCGCTGGCGGCAACCGGCGCGACGATGATGCCGGCGGCAAGGACAAGACATCCTGCAAACGTCTTCATGATCTGCTCCCTCGTTGTCGTCCCCCGCGGACGGTATTGATTCTTAATCTATAGCATCATTTGCGATTCGGGCTTTGATCGCGCGCTACGTAACGAGAATCCGGAACGTGCACAAATGGTTCCGCATGAATGCAGCGATCGACAACGCTCTGTTGCCGATCGCTGACAATGCTTGTGCTCAGCTCTTCACGAACGCGAGCAGATCCGGATTGATGACGTCGGCGTGGGTGGTCAGCATACCGTGCGGAAAGCCCGGATAGACCTTGAGCGTGTTGTTCTTCAGCAGCTTTGCCTGCAGGAGGCTAGCATCGGCGTATGGGACAACCTGATCATCGTCGCCTTGAAGGATGAGTGTGGGGACGGTGATCGCTTTCAGATCTTCAGTCTGATCGGTTTCAGAAAACGCCTTGATGCCTTCATAGTGAGCCTTGGCGCTGCCCATCATGCCCTGGCGCCACCAGTTCTCGATCACGGCTTGCGAGATTTTCGCGCCGCTGCGGTTAAAGCCGTAGAAGGGGCCTGACGCCACATCGAGAAAAAATTGTGCGCGGTTGGCAGCGAGCGCGGAGCGGAATCCATCAAAGACTTCGATCGGCGTTCCGCCGGGGTTGGCGTCCGTTTTGACCATCAGTGGCGGAACGGCACTGACGAGAACAGCTTTGGCGACACGGCCCTGCGGCTCACCGTACTTCGCGACGTAACGGGCAACCTCGCCGCCGCCGGTCGAATGGCCGATATGGACGGCGTTTCTCAGGTCGAGGTGTTCAGTGACGGCTGCAGCGTCGGCAGCATAGTGGTCCATGTCATGACCTTCGCTGACCTGCGACGAGCGGCCGTGGCCGCGGCGGTCGTGAGCGATGACGCGATAGCCTTTCGATAAGAAGAACAGCATCTGCGCGTCCCAGTCATCGGCGGATAGTGGCCAGCCATGATGGAACACGATGGGCTGAGCGTCTTTCGGGCCCCAATCTTTGAAGTAAATGGTTACACCGTCCTTGGTGGCGACTGTCTCTGACATGGCGTGATCCTCTCGCTGGGAAAAGGGAAGGGCGAGCTGAGACCTGGAGGAATTTCGGCATCCCGGCAAGCGGCGGAAGCGACATGAAAGTGCGAATGAGAAAATACGCCGGGAATTCGATGCCGAAACGCGAATTTCCATCGTGCGATCTCATGTCATCGCGTCTTTAACCGAGCGCTCTGCCCCACGATGGCATACGGCTTTCATTTTCCCGGCAGGCGTGTCCATGCGTTCGACACGTCGATACGCGAGAATTTCGATAGAGTTTGATTGGACGCGCGGCGGACTCTGGCAAGTCAGCTTCGCTCGCCTGCGCGAGCGATCTGTGGTTTCGCAAGGCGCTATTTGTTGGCCGTCATGACGGGGGCGCGGCGCATCAGTTCTTCGACGCGGGCGCGCTCTTTCTGGAATTCGGCGAGATCCTTGCCTTCGAGCTTGCGCTCGCGCGGCACCTGGATCGACATCGGATCGACGAAGCGATTGTTGACGAGCACCTCGAAGTGCACGTGGGCGCCGGTCGACAGGCCCGTCGAGCCGACGAAGCCAATGACTTGGCCTTGCCGGACTTTGTCGCCGACATGGAATTTTCCGAACCGGCTCATATGTGCGTAAGCCGTCTGGTAGCCGTTGGCGTGACGGATGCGGATGTAATTGCCGTAGTAGCCTTTGCGTCCTTCCTCTTCGATCGTGCCGTTACCGGCGGCGATGATGGGGGTGCCGATGGCGCAGGCCCAGTCGACACCGGTGTGCATCTTCCGCGTGTTCAGCAGCGGATGGAAACGGATGCCGAAACCGGACGTGAGGCGCACGTCTTCACCTCGGACGGGCTTGCGGATGAGGAATTTTTTCGAGTCGTTGCCGGTGTCGTCGTAGTAATCGACCACGCCATCTGACGAACGGAAGCGATAGAATTTATAGACCGTCCCGCCACTCGACAGCGCCGTATAGAGCAACTCGCCCGGCGGACCGTCAGGCGATTGATCGTCTTTCATGTCGAAAAACATCTCGAGCGTGTCGCCCGGACGGACGCGGCGGCGGAAGTCGGTATCGAAGGCGTTGACGCTCAAGATCTTCTGAATGGTCGCCGGCGGAATATTCTGCATGAGCGCCGCATTGTAGACGGCGGCGTAGAGCGTCGCGCTCTGTGGATCATCGTCGCCGTTGGCCGCGTGCTGGAGTTCTTCGTCGAAGGGCGGTTTCGACGAGCCGACGAATTCGCCGGCGGCGCTGCGGCTGACGGTTACGAGATGATCGTGGCCGTCGGAGAAGACCGAATAGCGCGCCGGTTCCATCTTATTGGGATCGGAGAGCGAAGGAACGAGCGTGATGCGGACTTCCTGACCAGGAACCAATGCATTTTCGGAGAAAATGCTGTGTCCGGCCTCGATCATGCTGTGAACGTCCCATTCGGGCGCGCCAGCCTTGGCGAGAATTTTGGCCAAGGTGTCCTTGGGACCGACAGTGACGACGATGACTTTGCCGCCTTCGAAGTCGTCGGTCGGCTCGTCGGGGGCCTCCGCCGATTTGTAGATGTCGGTCGTGTTCAGGTTGTCCGTCGTCGAGGCTTTCGGCTGCCAGCCGGCGTCGCTGTCTGACGGCGGGCTAGCCCCACCGCCGTCGAGCGGGGCGCCGGAGCCGTCACCAGTGTAGCCGGCGGTGTCGCCTGTCGCGCTACGCTCGACGATATCCTGCACTTCCTGCGTATCGAGCTCTTGGCCGTCTTCTTGCGGCAGGATCCCGCCGAGCAGCTCGACGACTTTCGAAGAGACGTCGGACTTCGATAGTCCGCTGCCGGCGCTTTCGTCGGCGTCGGGCTCGGATGGCTGACTGCTGCCGTAGAGCTTGAAAGGATTGAAGGGCGGGATGCTGTCCCGTTGTTCGGCGGGAACCGGAGCAAGGCGCGCAACGATGCGGGCATAAGGCTTCTGGCGAACGTACTCGCGACTGTCGCGACGGCTCTTGGAGGACTCGTGGATGATGTAGCGGGTCGAGAGGGCCCCGGTCGTCAGCTGCAGGCGGTCCGACTTGGGCATGACCCACTTCAGTCCGTCGGCATTTTTCGGCGTCATGGCGACCTGCGGAACGAGCGCGCCTTCGCCGATGCTTTTCAGGGTCGGCAGCAGCCCGTCGTTCAGATGATCGCTGTCGGAGGAGCCGTAAACTACGATGAGAATGGCAATGGCGCCGATGGCGGCGGCCAAGCACGTGCTCAAGATCCAGCGGAAGCGGCCGCCTGCTCTCGGCTCGGAATTCGTCTCGGCTTCATAGATCTGCTGAAAAAAGCTGCCACCGCGCCCGCCATAGGCGTTTGTCGGGAAGAGAGTGATCTCTTCCTCGGTCACAATAGTAGTGACCTCCTTGGTGGCCGGAGCCTTTTTTCGACTTTGAAGCACGTGCAGCAGCCCCCCACAGCCCTGCAAAGCGATCTCTAACGGCGTTCAAGGCGGCAAAGCTTGCCGCCATTCGGCGTCCGGCGCATCCGAAAACGCGCGTCGCGGCCGAGTTGAACGTCAAAAAGAACG